>NZ_JBKEZV010000002.1:0-473552 GCF_053345265.1 Acinetobacter sp. M5A5_2a
ATTTTTAAAACTTATTCTCAAAACCAACTCCTCATCAAATTCATCACTTAAAGTAATCAACTCAATTCCAAGTAACTGTTTTTCAACAAGTTCTTATCTGCATCACCGCCGATGGATGTGCATTATAGACCATTAAATCCTCTTGGCAATACCTTTTTTAACATTAGTAAAACAACAGTTCACTTTTTAATCAAAAATACTAAAAATAGTCATTTTTTATATAAACATGGTTGTAAAAGCATCAATTTATCTAATATTTTTTCGTCTTGGTTCTTTTCCTGCCACCTAAGTGGGCGACAATCAATATATTCACAATATCCACCTTCACCTTGTAGACATTGTTCATTCCAACTTAATTGATATTGAAAGCTTCCCACATATCCAGCAGCCAATCCAAACTTGTAGTCACCACGGCTTTGTGCATAAAGTTCAAAAATAATTTTTCCATTTTTTTTACACTGCCAAGAAAATTCTCTGGGCAAATACATCTCTTTATCATTGGGTGTTCTAACTTTTGGATAAACGCGATGAATATGTAAATTTACATCTTCAGTAAAGCTTTCAACAGGCTTACCAAATTCTTGAATATCTAACCGTGAACATAAAATGATATTCCACTGATTTCTTATTTGTGTAAATGTAAGCTGAGTCGTTTCATTTAAATTAATAATTTGGCACGTATAGAAACATAAAGATAAAAACGGTAAATGTAGAGCCCTTGCGTGTTTAAATCTTCCTAATCCTTCAACTTTATACTTTTGTCCTTTATAAAAAACTTCACCTTCACATAAACATAGTGTTGACCAATAGTCCGAAACTCCCCACTGCAATGCAGAGGTATTAGAGATATTTTCTGAAATCTGAATAGTAAGATCACACCCCATTTCAGAGTCTAGTCGCTGAAGATGGATCTTTGGGATTTTCCACTCAATCAAATCTGTTTTATCAAACTGATATTGTTTTGAGTCAAACTGGCATTGCCGCCGAATAGAATAAGTTTTTAAATGTCCCACACTATGTTGGCTATTACTTACAAGTACAGTTGCAGTATCGATTGCCGAAGTCGTAATTGAGTGAGTGTTATAGCAAAGAGGAATGCGCGGCTGTCCAACCATACTAATGTAATTAAAATAGCGCAGTGGAGCCGGTAGATTTGGAAGGATTAAGCCTTGATAAACAATTTTAAAGAAGCCGCGAGAAGGTTGATAAACAACCCCCTCTTTGGCATTAAGGCCCAGCTGCTGTAATTGATTAATTTGATTCATCAACATAGGCATACCGAACCTCTTCTATTTTATGTTTTTATTGTTTCGTTACTCTTACGTGCAAATAATGTAGTAACAAAACCAGATAGAGCATAGATTATTGAAACGGTCAAAATGCCCATTGGAATATTATAAGTGATTGCTGCAAAAATCAGTACTACTGGCAACATAACTACAAAAGGAACTCTTTTACGGTCCATTTGTTTGAAAGAGTAATATTTGATATTGGAGATCATGAGTAATCCCACAACAACCATAAGAACAGCATTAATGGTTTTAATCGCAATATCACGTAAATCAAAAATGAAAGGATAGTCGCGAGCAACCCACACTAATGAAATAATGATTATGGCAGCCAGTGGACTTGCAATTCCGATAAAATAACGCTTATCAACCACACCAATTTGCACATTAAAACGTGCTAAACGGAAAGCTGCACATGCTGTATAAACAAAACAACATGCCAAACCAATACGCCCTAAATCATGCAAACTCCAGCTATACATAAGCATTGCTGGAGCTACACCAAAAGCCAATAAGTCTGAAAGTGAGTCATATTGCTCGCCAAAAGCACTTTGTGCACCAATAGCTCGAGCAACTCGGCCATCTAAACCATCGAGTAAAGCTGCAATAAAGATGGCATAAATAGCTTGGGTGAAATCCCCATTCATACTCGCAATGATGGAATAGAAACCAGACAACAAAGCGGCTGTCGTAATTAAGTTAGGCCAAAGATAAATTCCTCGGCGCTTCACTTTTTGTCCTTCCGGATTATCTTCTTCTTCAACCACTTCGAATGTAATCCCATCAAATGAATGTTCATTATGAGTTAAATCTTGCTCTGGTTTAGGCGCATTTGTCATTATTTTCTATTCCAAACATGTGCATTGATTTAAGTTAACTGTTATTCACCTACTAACCAGCGAACAGCAGCATGGCCACCAATTTCTTGCATACGTAGATGCGGGAATAACCACTGTAGGGCTTGGTCGGCTTGTTCAGAGAACTGCCAAGGTGGATTAATCACCAATAGACCACAACCATTTAAGCCTACAGGTGTATCATCTGGCCATACACAGATTTCACAAACCAATTGACGGCGAATACCTGTTTTGAACATTTTCTTTTCAAAACGCTCAATCATCGCTCGGTCTTTAATTGGATACCAAACTGCAAAAACACCTGTTGGCCATTTTTTATAAGCTTGTTGTAAAAGTTCAACTAATTGCGGAAAGTCTTTACGCTCTAATTCGTAAGGCGGGTCAATCATGACCAAACCACGTTTTTCTTTCGGTGGAATAACGCCGAGCAAGCCCTCGTATGCATCACGCTCATGTAAACCTGCACGTTTATCATAAATGTTATGTCGCAATTGCTCAAAAACATCACGTTGCATTTCAAACACGGTTGCTTTATCAATCTCACGCATACCTTGCAAAGCAAACCATGGTGACCCCGGATAACTACCCTTACCTTCTTCAGAACGTAACTGTTCTACTAACTTCAAATATTGCTGGATTGCTTCAGGTGCCTGACGCTTTTCCATTTCAGATATCTGAACTAGTCGATGAATGCCTGTAAGAAACTCTCCAGATTTTTGTGAAGGTGCCAGAGATAAATTATATTTTCCTGCACCTCCATGCGTATCGATATAACGATAAGGTTTATCTTTAGCATTTAAACGGTTGAGAAGCTGTAGCAAAAGCACATGCTTCATAACATCTGCAAAGTTGCCCGCATGGAAATGGTGACGGTAATTCATGTTGACTTTAATTCCTCAATTCAACAAATAGTTTAACATGAAAAAAATATTCTTTCGTAAGGTTGTGATCATCTAAAATAGAGCAGCTTGATATTTTTACGATCTACTCGAGGTTATATGCTCTCTCACCTGCTTCCGGACTCATGGGATCTGGATCAAATTCTGGATGACTTAAATACGCATGGCTTTGCTATTATTAATCAAGCCTATTCGGATCAATATCGCGCGCAAGTCGCCAAAGAGTGTAGCTATCATATTGATGAATTTAGAGAAGCTGGTATTCAAAATGGTGTGGTGAGCAATATTCGTAGTGACCATATTCTCTGGATTAATGATCAACTCCCTATTGCTCAACAACATGTTGAAACCTTAACTTCATTTTCGCAAAGTCTAAATCAAGCATTCTATTTAGGAATTAAAGAAGTTGAAGCTCATTTTGCCCGTTATAATTTGGGTGAGTTTTATGCTTTACACCGAGACAATCCTCAACAAAAAAATGATCGTATTATCTCAACCGTTTATTATTTACATGCAGAATGGCAAGAAGATTGGGGTGGTCAATTGCGACTGCAAGATAAAAATGAGAAATGGCATATTGTTAACCCAGAACCCAATCGACTGGTGATATTTCAAAGCAACTTATTGCATGAAGTATTAACTTCAAAGCAACAAAGGCTTTCGATTACAGCTTGGCTTCGTAGTGGAAATTCTATCTGGGTTTAAAAGCTACTCTTTAAATTTAGTAAATGAACCCGATATAAATGCTATTGATCAAGAAGGACTAGGGCGTATGTCTATTGAAAGTAAAACGATTGTGAACAGAATTGGTGAGACAGATCAACTTTATTTGACTGAAAATACGCCTGAACTTGCTTTGGAGCGTGCCGATTTACGCTTACAACTTGTCATATTAAGTCATGTTCGCCAAGAGCAGCTTCATTTTTTACAAGAGGCGATTGTTTTACTTGAACAAGCTCGTATGGAATATGAAGAAATGCCATTGAGTTTATATCTGAATTTATCTTTGCAGTTGGCTAAAGCCTATATGCTTTATTTTGAATTAAATAAAGAAAAACGTTTTGCGTTGATTACTCAACAAATTTTGAAGCCATTAGCCCACTATGAACATGCAGATATATATTTCTTCTTGGCTTATGCATCAGCAGCGCGAGAAGAGTCAGCACTAACCAGACATTGGTTAACTAAATATTTATCAACAACCCAATGTGATCTTGAGCTGCTTCACGCACACCCTGTCTTTAATTCGGTTCGCCAAGAATCATGGTATAAAAATTTAGTAAAATCAAAAACGCACTAAATATTTAATTTGAATCGGCCTGTTCTATATCTTATGTAAAACAGGCCTTATTTTTAATTTATCTCTTTACACTATCTTCATGTAGTTGTTCATTCAGCTCATCAATAACCACAATCCACTCATCATCTTTTTCCCAATGGCTCTTTAAAAAATCGCTTTGGCCTTTTGACCAAAAAGAGGCTTCATGTAGTTTCTGATCAGCTGGCAATTGATGTGTTTTGATAAAGTTTTCGATACTTGCTTCATCCGAATCTAAACCCAACTGATCAAATAAAAGCTCTAAAGTAGGTTGCTGCTCAAACATTGTTATTCTCCTATAACTTTTTTTAAATCATCTATTAACTAATCTAACAATAAAACCTTTTTATATGCATGATAATGTTTATATTTTCTTGTTGTTTTTTGTGTTTTGTTTCAAATGATTGAATATAAAAAAGCACTCTAAAAAGAGTGCTTTTTTTAACTTATCAAAAAGATAAATTATTTCAACATGTCAGCAATCGCTGCACGTTCTTCTTCAAGCTCATTTAACGTAAAGTTAATACGTTCACGGCTGAATTCATCAATTTCTAAACCTTGAACGATTTTGTATTCACCATTCTCAGTTGTTACAGGGAAACCGAACATAACGCCTTCTGGAATACCATAAGAACCATCAGATGGAATACCCATAGTTACCCATTTGCCGTTTGTACCAAGTGCCCAGTCGCGCATATGGTCAATTGCAGCGTTAGCAGCAGAAGCAGCAGAAGACAAACCACGTGCTTCGATAATCGCAGCACCACGTTTACCAACAGTTGGAAGGAACACATCTTTGTTCCATGCCGCATCGTTGATTTTGTCTTTTAAGCTTTCGCCATTTACAGTTGCAAAACGGTAATCAGCATACATTGTTGGAGAGTGGTTACCCCAAACTGTTAAGTGCTCGATATCAGCAACTGCAACACCAGCTTTTTGAGCAACTTGAGTCAACGCACGGTTGTGATCAAGACGCAACATTGCAGTGAAGTTTTTCGCTGGAAGATCTGGAGCAGAGTTCATTGCGATATAAGCATTTGTATTTGCAGGGTTACCTACAACTAATACTTTAACATCACGACTAGCAACTTCGTTTAATGCTTGACCTTGACCGATGAAAATTTCACCGTTAACTTTTAACAAGTCAGCACGTTCCATACCAGGACCACGTGGACGAGAACCTACCAATAAAGCGTAGTCAGCATCTTTAAATGCAACTTTCGGATCATCAGTCCCGATCATGCCAGCCAATAAAGGGAAAGCACAGTCATCAAGTTCCATCATTACGCCTTTAAGCGCTTGTTGAGCTTTTTCAACTGGAACTTCAAGCAATTGTAAAATAACAGGTTGATCTTTACCTAACATTTCACCGCTTGCGATACGGAATAATAAGCTGTAACCAATTTGACCTGCAGCGCCAGTCACGGCAACACGAACGGGTTGCTTCATGTAATTGTCTCCAATGAATGTCCTTAATCTAGCTAAATAGGAATTCCATCTAACTAAATCATCATAAACGGCAAAGATTGTACTCTAAAGATGTGGCAGATGCATGTAAAAGCGACTCATTTTCACCAAAAGTCTGATAGAAAATACAAATTAATATTTACAAAAAGATTCAATGCATGGTCAGCATTTTTTTACGAAATGACCGTCATCTTTAGTAACTACCTTTAATCGTGATTTCACCTGGGCAATTCGATACCACATGATTTGCACATTGTTTATATTGGCCTTTTACCGTGTAACATACCTTCACTTCAGTCAAAACAACATCTGAACGCGATAACTGACAACTTAAACGAATACCATTTTGAGGTAAGGTCGGATTAAGACGAGTAAATTGCTGTTTTAAAGCTGACTGCTGAATTTCAACATTCGTCGAACTTGTGAGGCTAGCTGGAATTTTTAGACGTTCAGCAAAGTTAATGACTGTCCGGAAATATTGACTTGCATTCATAGGAACACACCCCCCTACACTTTTCCAAAGCTGCACACGGGCATTGTTGTCAGGCATGACCCGAGCTACGACTTTAGATTGTAATGGAGAGAGAGCGGCCGAACTTTCTGTTGAACAATCTGTTTGATTTGTTTCTGGCATGAGGCCTGTAATTGTCAAAGAATATCCTTCAAGACATTTACGTTGTTTTTGTTTAGAAGGATCTAACGCACATGCGGCAGGTGTCATTTGTACATGCATAACATACCCCTGTAAATTAACAGGTTCGGCATGTAAAACGGAACTCATCAATCCTACCCCTGCACAGATAAGCCACCATGCAAGTTGCAAAATTGAACGAAGTTCCAAATATCTATATTTCATTTAATTAAAACTTGAATATGCCAATTAAAAGAAGATCCATCATCAACCACCTTAAACTTAAGGCGATGTACGCATTGGAATGACTTTCATACGTTGTGATAATGATTGAGCCCCTTGCCCCAATATTACACCGTAATGTGTTGCATTAGTCATGACATGCTTGACATAGTCTCTGGTCTCTAACAATGGAATTGTCTCTGTATATTGGTCAGCCGAAATTGATTGAAAGTCCGGTTGCCAACGTCTTGCCCGATTAGGCCCAGCATTATAACCTGCCGTTGCCAAAACTGGATTATTGCTTAATTGCCCCTGAATCATCGACAAATAAAATGTACCATATCGAATATTGGTATTCATTTCATTTAATGCCGCTGGATTATAGGTTTCGCCCATTTGACGTGCAATCAACTTCGCCGTATCAGGCATAATTTGCATAAGACCTCCCGCTCCAACATGAGAACGTGCAGAGGTAACAAACCGACTTTCTTGTCGCATTAAACCATAAGCCCACGCTGGATCAATTCCTGCATTGTAACTATGACTTACAACATTAGTCTTATGAGGCGTCACATAGCGATACGTATCATTATGTTTATTTGTTGTACGATCTGCTGCATAAATTGCACGGTCATACCACCCCATATCATGAGCACGCTTTGCCGCAGCTAACAACACACCATCATCATGTTGAAGATAAGCTTGTCGAACTGCCCAGTTCCATTCTCGGTTGGTATAGGTTGGATTTGCATTAATACGTCTTAAAGTAAAAGCACGATTAAAGTGAACATTCTGATCTAAACGTCTTAAATCACTTGAAGTGGGCTGGTCATCATAGGGTTGATGATTATAACGTTCACCCAAACGATCTTTTGCTAAAAGGTTGTGATAGTCATCACCACTTTCAGCCAATTTTTTATAAATACGTTGCGCAGTATTTTTCGAACCACTATCACCGCGCTGCTCTGTTGCACGAGCAAGCCAATATTGCCAGCGATCTTCTTGTTTTTGTGTCACGCTCATAGCATCAATGGCACGAATTAAACTTTCCCACGCACCAAATCGAATTGCCTGACGCGCATAAATTTCAGCTTCTTCAGGACTTAGAGGATAACCGTAACTTGCATCAAAATATTGAAGAACTTCACGATTGAAATTATTTTTCATGACCGTGGTGCCACCAATATAAGCCACCGTTCTATATAAATACTTTTGTATATTCTCTGGTGTACCTTGAGCGACACGTTGTACGTTCGAAAAAGCGTTGCTTAAGTCATTATTAGCCAAACGACCTAATGCAAAAATCAAATAAGCATAGTCTGTATCATTGGTTTTAGGCGCACTCCACAAATAATTGAGTGGATTAGCCTGAATTTGGTTAAGCTGCGCCAACGACAAATTCATTCCCAAAGTCTGTGCGGTAGCAAGGGCCTGCCCTGTTAAACCAGAACGTAACTGCACCCAAAGACGTTGTTGTTTATCTTGCTGACTCATTAATGGGCTAGATAACATCAAGCGTCCTAAGCCCACACAAGATTCAGGTTGCGATTCGGTGGCTAACCATACATCTTTGTATTCAGCAAAAACTAATGCGTCACCGGTTTTCGCTCGCACCTGTGCCAATGCGCAATTTTCGGCCTGATCAGGATTAGTTACATAAGATAGTAAAGGTTGTGCAGATGCGAAGTCAGCTTGTTTAACTTTTTCTTCCACATAATCGGCGGCTAATTTCTCAGCCATTGCTGATTGAGGATAACGTTGAGCAAAACTTACAATCGAGGCTGAAGGTTGAAAGCCTAGATTGGTATTAAGTTTCCAATATTCCGGATAGTATCCCAATACATCATTTTGCATAGCAAGCTGATATTGGTCTAATAATGCTGTATTACCACTATTTGCAGCGTTTAATGCGTCATTAAACTGCTCTTCAGCAGCATAGGTAAATGAACAACCAAGTAAACACATAGCTCCTAACCAGCTACGATGCATATATTTATTTTTCATTACACGACTATGGATTGATGAGCTCTTTCTACTTGGTCTCATAAATGTGTTAAACCCTGACTATTCACCTTCAGAGCATAGTTTAATTAGTCTTCGTGCTTTCTTTTGTTGTGTTATGTAACTCTCTGATTCAACATCATTAAAATTTACATAATTTACTTCAAAAAAACCGTGTCATGTTCTGAAGGTTTACTGTTATCGGTTCGGTCCAAATACTGCTATAATGAATGGTTTGACCCATTTTGGGCAAATTTATTCTTTTTTAGATCGATCTGTTAGGAGCCTGCATGACGGTTCAAACCTTCATTCCCAATGGTGCCAAAGCTGCCTCAGAAAACACTGTTACCCAGCCAACGCACACCACTGATGTTTCAATAAAAAAACTTTATATTGAAACTCAAGGGTGTCAGATGAATGAGTATGACAGTCACCGTATGGCAGACCTTTTAGGGGACTCTCACGGTTACATTTTAACGAGCAACCCTAGCGAAGCAGACATCCTGCTCATGAATACGTGTTCTATTCGTGAAAAAGCACAGGAAAAAGTATTTAGTGAATTAGGGCGCTGGCGCAAATTAAAAGACAAAAATCCTGATCTTGTGATTGGTGTTGGTGGGTGTGTTGCCTCTCAAGAAGGTGACAATATTCAAAAACGTGCGCCTTATGTAGACATGATTTTTGGCCCTCAAACATTACACCGTTTACCGCAAATGCTTGATCAACATAATGCTCAAGTAGAAAAACCTAAAAAAGATAAAATCAAACTGGTTGATATTTCTTTCCCAGATATTGAAAAGTTCGACTTTTTACCAGAACCACGTGTAGAAGGCTTTAAAGCATTTGTTTCTATTATGGAAGGCTGTTCTAAATACTGTTCTTTCTGTGTAGTTCCCTATACACGCGGTGAAGAAGTTTCTCGACCATTAGACGATGTACTTGCAGAAATTGCAGGACTTGCTGAAAAAGGTGTCCGTGAAATTTCTCTTCTTGGACAAAATGTAAATGGTTACCGCGGTGAAACCTTTGAAGGTGGTATCTGCACTTTCCCTGAATTGTTACGACTCGTTGCAGAAATTCCGGGTATTGGACGCTTACGCTATACAACTTCGCACCCACTTGAGTTCTCTGATGAGCTTATTCAGTGTTATGAAGATTTACCTCAAATGGTGTCACATTTACACTTGCCGGTACAAAGTGGTTCAAATGATGTTTTAAAAGCAATGAAGCGAAATCACACGATTGATGTCTATATTGATAAAATTGCGAAGCTACGCAAAATTCGTCCAGATATGCATTTATCAAGTGACTTTATTATTGGCTTCCCTGGTGAAACCGATGAAAATTTTGCAGAAACATTGCAATTTATCAATGATTTAGATTTCGATCATTCGTATAGTTTTGTTTATTCAAAACGCCCAGGTACGCCAGCATCAGACTTGCCAGACACCACACCTGAGCAAGTTAAAAAAGAACGTTTAGCTCAAGTTCAAAAAGTAATTAAGCAGTCTAGTATTGAAAAAACAGATGCCATGTTAGGTAAAATTGAACGTGTACTTATTGAAAAAGTATCTGATCAAGACCCTAATATTTTAATTGGTACTGCTGACAATACACGTCTGGTCACTTTCGTTGGTGATGCGACTTGGGTTGGTCGTTTTGCAGAGATCGAGATTACTGAAATTAAAACTTTAAATTTTGTTTACGGTGAGCTCTTGAATCTTGAACCTGACGTGGCGTAATGTAGAGGTATTCTAAAGTCTACTGAAAGGTTTTCTCTTGACTGCAGCGATTCGACGTACCGTAACATTTCCTGAAATTTCAATGGAACGTTTAAAGAGCATTCTGGGTGCCTATAATGGGCACCTGAAGCAAATTGAACAGCGTTTAGATGTCAAAATTACTCATCGTGGAGATGTTTTTCACATAGATGGTGAAATTGATGCTGTTGGGAGAGCCGAAGCATTATTGCAACGACTCTACGAAGAGTCTGAGCTATCCCAGCAAATCAGTGCCGATCTATTACACCTCCTCATTCAATCTTCACAAACTGAACGCAATTTCGAGTTGGTTGGTGACGAAATGGATGAACATGATGCGCCGCTCGATGTCTATTTCCAGACACGAAAAGGCCGTATTAATCCACGTGGTGCCAATCAAAAACGTTATGTACAACGTATTTTACAAAGCGATATTTCTTTTGGTGTTGGTCCTGCTGGTACAGGTAAAACCTATTTAGCAGTTGCCGCCGCCGTAGATATGCTAGAACGTAATGAAATCCAGCGGATTTTACTTGTACGTCCTGCTGTAGAAGCTGGAGAAAAGCTGGGTTTCTTACCTGGTGATTTAACCCAGAAAATTGACCCATATCTACGCCCTCTTTACGATGCCCTTTACGAAATGCTTGGCTTTGAAAAAGTTGCCAAGTTAATTGAGCGTCAAGTAATTGAAGTTGCGCCTCTTGCATATATGCGTGGTCGCACACTTAACCATTCATTTGTAATTTTGGATGAAGCTCAAAACACAACACCTGAACAAATGAAAATGTTCTTAACCCGTTTAGGTTTTGGCTCTCGTGCAGTAATTACAGGGGATATTACTCAAGTCGATTTACCTAAAGGTCAACAATCTGGTCTGGCACACGCACTTCGCGTACTCGAGAATATTACCGAAATTCATATTACCCGTTTCCATTCCCGCGATGTTGTACGTCATCAACTGGTTCAAAAAATTGTTGAAGCGTATGAAGGTTGGGATGGAGAACAACATCGTCTTAATGCTGAAGCTCGTGCTGAACGCAAAGCACGTCAAGAAGCGTTAATGACTGAAAACGATACAGCAGCAGACTTGCAACATCAGGATGCTTAAGGATTCATTTTGAAAATCAGTTTAACTTTACAACAAGACTTCCTATCCCCTGAGTTAGAGCTCAAACGAGCTCAACTCAAAAAAATCATTGAAACAACCTTACGCCACGTTGGTTATAACGAAGATTGCGAAATTGGCGTTGCTTGTGTCGATTTAGCAGAAAGCCAACAACTTAATCTGCAATATCGAGAGAAAGATAAGCCAACCAATGTTTTATCTTTTCCAAGTGATATTCCTGAAGAAGTTTTACCAATGCTCGATGCCTTTCCTCTGGGTGACTTAGTCATTTGTATTCCAGTTGTATTGCAAGAAGCGGTTGAACAAAAGAAAACAGCTCAAGAACACTTTGCACATTTATTGGTACATGGTGTTTTACATTTACTGGGTTATGACCACGAAACTAGTGACGAAGAAGCTGAAGAAATGGAAGGGCTTGAAGTTGAAATTCTAGCAAAGCTGAATATAGACAATCCCTACCAAGAACAGATCTAATCATTATTGATTAGATGAAAAACATAGTCTGCCTTCAGGTGAGATGTTGTTTAATGAACTAAAATCAATGTGGATAAGCCAAAACTTATCCACATTTTTTATTAATGCACTTCAAATTCTGCTTGAGCGGGATCGAAACGCCAAGTACGTACAATACGCAATTCAGAAATGTCTTTCATATTGGTATCAAAATGCCCAAATGGTGCGCCGCGACGTACTGAAGACTTTGCAGCTTCATCCAATACCGAATGCCCTGAGCTCTCAAGCAACCGAATTGCACGAATCCCTCCTTGTGCATTTAAAATAACCATTAAACGGACTTCGCCTTTTAACTGTTGCAGTTTGGCTTCTTCTGGGTAATAGCGATTACCATACAACTCCACTTTTTCACGGAACTTATCTAAATAAGCAGCCGAGGCATCTTTTTTTGCCTGAATTCCATCTACTGTTTTTATTTTTTGCTGGCGGCTGAAATCTTGTCTGCGTTGTAAATATTGTGCTTCAAGGCTCGCAACCATCGCAGCTTTTGCCTGAAATTGACTTTGTAATTGTTCTAATTCTTTTTTCCTTTGACTGGCGTCAGCTTGTTTTTGCCAACTCAAAACAGTCATTAAGACTTTTTCTTCAAATTTAAGCTGTCTTTGTTGCTGAACCTTTTGCAAAGTTTCTAACTGCGCATCTCCAGTTGAAGCATCATTAGACATGGGATTTGGAGTATCACTAGAGGTACGGTGAGCTTCACGAAATGCGCCTGAACCTTGCTGGTCTGCTTGCGCCAAAAAGTCTGCCTGCTGCACTGGCTCATTGCTTGATCGAATTGAAATTGCAATTTCTTTAGTAGATTGCTCTGATGGACTAGGCATCGCAAAGTGAATGAGCAACACAAAAATATGCAGTAAGACTGCCAATATTGTCGCAACAATAAAGACTCGGTCTTGCCACCAATGATAAAAAGGCTCTATCAATAGACTTCTTTTGTTCAACATAATTTTAAAAGCATATAAATGCCTTATCCCCACGGTTTAATACCGAATAAAATATAAACTGATATTCAAATCTGGATAAAAATGTGATTCACTTCAAATATAGAGTTTTATCCATTTTCATTTTGTCAAAATGTATCAATTAAATTTGTTACACTGCAATATCAAAACTCGTTTTTTATCATAATAAAGATTGTGTTGGTTCTTAAGTAAATTATCTTCTGGAAGTTCTTTTATGCAAACGCTATTTTCCTCATTAGTCAGACGCCTTCAAAAAGTCTACCAAAAAGCTGAAGCATTCATTGAAGAAGAAAGAGATTTTACGTTATCACAAACCTTTCTGAATGCGACTTTACAACGTTATGTCACCAATAATGTTGCGTTTTTAGATGACCTCCATGCTGATCTTTATCATGACTGGTTAAGATTATATGCAACTTTGCATGTAAAAGGCCTAGAGACGACATTATCTGTTGATTTAAAACTGATTCAGATGGAGTTTAATAAAGAACAACAGCTTTTGGTTTTTGAACAAATTAGTAATACACAAATTATTGAAGCAAAATATAAAAACTTTTGGCAAAAAATTGCCGTAAAAGCCGCAGTTTTTTACTACCATAAAATTTTGAAAAAAGATCCCTTGGGAATGATTCTTCAACGTTTTAATGTAGCAGAAGAACGTGATGAACTCATATTTCTTGACCTCAACCGCTGGTTTGGGAAAAAAGCCAGTATCATTGAGACACTAGGTAAAGTACATGTAAATTACGCACGAGTTCGTGAAGCCGAGTTAGTCGTATTTGGAAACGTTAATTTGGCAGCTCTGCTTTATCGTGATCAGGACGATGATTATGAAGATGAATTAGAAGATTCTGAAATCACGCCAATCCAGCAAAAAGATGTATAAAGCTGTAATGAATAAAAATGAATAAACCGCCAAAAAACACAAATAGATTACACATTTAGCATAAATCCTGATTTTTTCTCCATGATCAACAGGCATAATATGTTTAAGTTATAGATGCATCAGCACTGACTTTTCAGTCTGTACAAGGATATTTACTTATGGCAACAAAATTTCTGAAATCGTTTGGCATCGCAACAGGTATTTCAACAACTTTGCTTTTTGCAGGCGTCTCAAGCCATGCACTTGCCATGAGCCCATTTCAGGCAAATTATCAGTTTACTTATAATAATAAAGGTATGGGTTCGGCGACACGTGCCTTAAGCCAACAAGGTAATAATTGGACTTATAATTTCACTGCAAAAGCAGGTGGAATTGCTTCTGCAAGTGAAACAAGTAAATTTAGTTTTGCTAATGGTAAAATTGGATCTCAAAGTTTTAGCCGTACCAGCAAAATTTTGATTCATAACAACACTATGAATATTAACTTCAATCCAAACAGCAAAACTATTTCTACCAAGAAAGATGATAAAGCTCGTTCATTTGCTTGGCAGGCCGGTGTACTTGACGAGTTAAATGCAGAATTACAAGTTCGTGAAGATTTAAAAAATGGTTCACTTAAAACTTCATACCCTCTTGCCGATGCAAAAGAAGTTGAAAATCGTCGTTTTGTAAAACAAGGCAATGAAAAAATTAAAACCTCTTATGGCACCTTTGATACTGTAAAAGTTGTTTTAGAACATGGTAAACCAGACCGTAATACTATTTTCTGGTTAGCACCTAAACTGGACTATTTACCAGTTAAAGTCAGCCATGTTGATGGTAAAACTTCTTATGGCCTATTATTAACAAGTTATACGGGTAAAACGAATTAAAGCTTGCATTTTTTCGGATGCTTTTTAAAATACGCATTTGCTTTAAAAGCATCCGTCTAGAGGATTCTCCCGTGCACGCACTAGAACAGAAAATCTTAACAGAAGGTATCGTTCTATCTGATCAAGTCTTGAAAGTCGACGCTTTCTTAAACCACCAAATTGATCCTGTACTCATGCAGCAGATTGGTAAAGAATTTGCTGCTCGCTTTAAAGATGCAGGGATTACCAAGATTATTACCATTGAAGCATCAGGTATTGCACCTGCAATCATGGCAGGTTTGGAACTTGGTGTACCTGTAATTTTCGCTCGTAAATATCAGTCATTGACGTTAAAAGACGACTTATATCGCTCTAAAGTATTTAGTTTTACTAAACAAACTGAGAGTACGATTGCGATTTCAAACAAACACCTTCATTCAACTGATAAAGCATTAGTTATTGATGACTTCTTGGCGAATGGTCAAGCAGCATTAGGACTAATTGATTTAATTCACCAAGCAAATGCAGAAGTTGTCGGTGTAGGTATTGTGATTGAAAAATCATTCCAATCAGGTCGTGATTTATTGCTTGAAAAAGGCTACCGAGTTGAGTCATTAGCACGTGTTCTTTCTCTTACAGATGGCAAAGTTACCTTTGTAAAAGAATAAATTGTGCAAATAAAAAAAGAGCGGACATCCGCTCTTTTTTTATTTGTTTTTAAAGTACCCCTGAAAGCTTCTTAACAACCTCACCCAAACGCTTACCTTGAGCTTCACACAAAATCTTTTCATCCTGACTTAAGTTCTGGTCATGGCGGGGTCCGCTTACATGACTTGCCCCATACGGTGTTCCACCTGTTTTAGTATTAGATAAAGCTGGAATTGCATTTGGTAATCCCAAAATCATCATTCCGTGATGAAATAACGGCGGTAGCATCGTGAGTAAAGTACTCTCCTGCCCACCATGCATCGATCCAGAAGAAGTAAAAACACAAGCTGGTTTATCATGTAATGCCCCATTGAGCCAAAGGCTAGTCGTTTGGTCCCAAAAATATTTCATTTCACTTGCCATATTGCCGAAGCGAGTTGGGGAACCTAATGCCAGACCCGCACAATTCGCTAGATCATCTAACGTACAGTAGATATCACCTTCTTCCGGAATGCTTGGCTCAGCTATTGTGACGACTGGAGCAATATTTGGCACTGTCCGAATTTTCACTGACATACCCGCAGACTCAACACCATTGGCAATTAAATGTGCCATTTCTTTTGTAGAGCCATATTTACTGTAATAGAGTACAAGAATGTAAGGTTGCATCGGTTTCATAAATTTTGTTAAAAAGAACACTATACGGTATTTTTTATTTTTTTGGCGAAACCAATCTTATGAAATTCTAGAGGTGATTGATTGTGTAGCATGAAAGGTAACACGAGCAAATTTCTCAAATTCGTTGGGTAAAAGGTTTATCGACTTTGATGAATTTTATGCTCAGACAACAGAAAGCCAACTTTTTTGAAAAAGATTAGGGCTACAATTTTTTCTATAGCACATAGTAAACTTACAGAACGACTTTAATTCTATAAGTTATTATTTTGCTTTAATCTATGATTTGAGTTGTTAAGCTCATATTTTGATAAACTATTAATCGCCCAACATGATGATTAAAAAAATCGGGATAGACGACGCATGTTACAACGTTTTTTAAGTAAGCTTCCTTTTTATAATAAAACCTGGTTTCAATTCGTTTTATATGTATTTAAGCGTTTTGAAGCTGATCGGTGCCGCGAACAAGCTGGCTCTCTCACTTACACAACTCTATTCGCAGTTGTGCCGATGTTAACGGTTTTTTTAGTAATTATTTCTTCAATTAAAGCGTTAGAACCTGCAAGACAACAGCTCCAACATTTAATTTATAGTAATTTTTTACCTAAGAGCACTATCGCATTTGATAAAGCGCTAAATGCTTTTACAGAAAAATCCAGCAACTTAACTGTTATCGGTGTGCTGTTTTTATTCGTCACAACCGTCTTAATGCTCACATCAATTGAAACTGTCTTTAATCGTATTTGGCGCGTAAAAGAAACTCGTAGTGGCATTATGGGCTTTATGCGTTATTGGACGATCATCTCTTTAGGTCCAATTATTTTAGGAAGCGCATTCGTCATTTCTTCAACTGTAGCTTCCATGAACATTCTCAGCAATAATTTTGCAGGATATCAACTTGATGGATCATTCATTCTCTGGATGATTTCGTTTGTATTGACTATTGTTGGCTTTTTTATTTTGTATTGGACTATTCCGAATCGAACAGTTCCAGTTTATGCAGCCGGTATAGCGGCCTGCTTAAGTGCTGCACTTTTTGAAATTCTCAAAAACTTATTCAGCTTCGTAATGTCAAACTTCACTAGCTATGAACTGATCTACGGTGCATTTGCCGCAGTGCCTATTTTCCTGTTATGGATCTTTCTCTCATGGAATATTATTTTGCTGGGGGTAGAAGTCAGTTTTGCTTTAACTGCTTTTCATTCAGGTAAAGAGCAAAAACGACACCCTGTGCTCATGTTATTAGATATTCTTGAATTGTTTTATAAAAAGCAAAAACTGGGTGAAAGTGTAAGTGACAAAGAAGCCTTAGAAATTTTAGGCCGAGGAGAAATTGGACGCTGGCCCTCTTATGTACTTTTACTCGAAGAGCAAAATTTGATTAAGCGTACAGATAAAGATGAATATGTCTTAGTTCGTAATTTGTCTCAAGTCGACTTCTGGAGCTTTTTTACGGCTCTTCCATATCCGCTCCCTTTACGCCAAGATGTCCAAAATGTGCATGATGACGATGAATGGATGGAAAAAATTGGTCCAGCTTTAGTAGAGTCTAATGACTATCTAGCTGCAAAACTTTCTATTCCCCTCTCTACAATTCTTGAAGAGAAATAAGTAGGTAGCAGCTTCTCATTTAATTAGTTGTACTCTAATTCTTAGCTCATAAAAAACCCTATTATTGAAAAATAATAGGGTTAAAAATATGTAGCAGCGTAAATGGGATTACGCTTTTACAAAAGTTTCCCACACAAAATCTTGTTTTGCACCCTTTAATGTCATTTTCAACTGATCACCCGAGTGTAATGGCCCAACACCCGCAGGTGAACCTGTCATAATCACATCACCTGGTTCTAGTGAAAAGACCTGATTAATATCAACTAATAGATCGCCAATGGTAAACATTAACAGTGCAGTATTTCCATCTTGACGTAACTCATCATTAATATGGAACGTGAATTTAGTTTCTTGCCAATCTGTAATTTCGCTCAAATCGACCCAGTCTGCCAAAACACAAGCACCATCAAAAGCTTTTGCACGCTCCCATGGGTGACCTTTAGTTTTCAGGTCATTCTGTAAATCACGCATTGTTAAGTCAAGACCTAAAGTCACTGCCCCAATCGCTTTTAATGCTTTCTCAGGGTCGGTTTCACCTTTTAAAGGCTGATCAATACGTAAAACTAATTCACACTCAAAATGACAACTGCCCCAAGCTGGATTCCATGAAATACCGTCATTTAAACCAATCAAGCTACTAGGTGGTTTAATAAATAATATAGGTCTGTCAGGCATAGCATTATTTAATTCTTTGACATGATCGGCATAACTTCTGCCTACGCAAACGATTTTTGAAGGACGTGTATTCATGAGGCTTCCTTTGTTGTTGCGGCTGATAAGTCCAATAATTTATTTCTTAAATGTATTTTCAAATATAGTTTGATCTGAAACCTGTGCAAATGCTCGCTTTGGCACAATAATTACAGTTTTATTTTTTAGCTCAAGCATGTAAGTCAGCTTGCCTTTAGCAAAGGTTTGCACATCTGAATATTGCATCACTTGTTTACGACCGCTGGCATAAAGCTCAAAATAATCTTGATAGAGGTCGATTCCCTGCTCACTCTTTCCAAACTGGTAACGAACAAATTGACGTTTAAATAACATCGGTAAAAGCCAATAACGCATCAGCCCTTGCATCACCAGAAAAAAAATACCTAGCCCAACATAATATCGACCAACCCCAGAGAAACCTAAATAAAGTCCCCAAATAATAATTGCGATACTAATCGCAGGTGTTAGAAAACGGGTAAATTGTTTTTTCCCAAATGTCACTAATGAAAATCCATCTTGTGACTCTTCTAAATTCAAATAGTAACGTAAAGATAAAGCTGTTTTTTGCTCGGTCATTGCACTGCATCGATACTCAATAAATCGGAACTATTAGAGCATATTCATTTCAGCTTTAAAATGAATCAAAGGCTATTTTTTGTTTTGCTCAAAAGTAGCCTTAGTAGCGAGATTAAAAATATTTTTCGTTGCATATATGGAACGTAGATTCATATTTATTGGGCTTATTTCACTTTTTAAAATTTCTACAATAAGAGCATCACCTTCTTAGTGGAATGTCTCATGTCTTTTTTTGCAAAATTATTTGGCTTAAATCAAAAAGCAACTGTCTCAAAAGATGTGGTTACGCAAACCACTCTAGAGATGAATCCTTCCAATGAACCAAGCTTTTTAGAATTAATTAAAAAACGCCGTTCTATTTATTCAATAGGAAAAAACTTAAAACACTCTCCTACTGAAATTGAAAAACTAATTCAAGAGGCTGTAAAACATAGCCCATCGGCGTTTAACTCCCAATCTTCTCGCATTGTGGTTTTATTTGACCAATCACACCAAAATTTCTGGAATATAGTTCTAGATGTATTAAAAACGATTATTCCGGCAGAAGCCCTAACTGGAACTGAACAGAAAATTCAAAGTTTTGCATCAGGTGCAGGTACAGTTTTATTTTTTGAAGACCAAGATGTGATTAAAGGTCTACAAGAGCAATTCGAGCTATATGCCGATAACTTTCCAATCTGGTCTGAGCATTCAACAGCAATTGCACAATTTGCAGTATGGAACGTCCTAGCTGAACAAGGCATTGGCGCTTCATTACAACACTATAATCCAATCATTGATGAGAAAATTAATGCAGCTTTTAATATTCCTACTCACTGGAAATTAAGAGCTCAATTAGTATTTGGTTCAATCGAAGGCGAAGCAGGTGAAAAAGCTTTTATTGAAGATGAAAGCCGTTTTAAAACATTTGGTTAATCTTTTTCACCTTTAATTCTTTTCAAAGCTGATTTCTATGAACACCGGCTTTTAATAAAGATGATAAAAATCAGACACAAAAAAACCGCTATATAATAGCGGTTAATTCTTCAAGTGGTGCGCTCAGAGAGATTCGAACTCCCGACCCCTTAGTTCGTAGCCAAGTGCTCTATCCAGCTGAGCTATGAGCGCGTACTTGATGTTGCGCATTATACGCATTTTTCAAAGCTTAGGAAGTCTTTTTTCATCTTTCTGCCATCAACCGTCTAGTTCTTAGCCACCCCCTATTTTATAAAAAATGGGAGCTAAAATTATTGATGTTTTTCTCACCTAAGATGTATTTGAAATATTTTTTTTCAAATAAGTTTTATAGGTTTTTTGAAGCATTTGGCCATCTACCTACAAGATAAAGGCTACTGTTTTAGTCAACATTATATAAATAATATATTTCTAGTTGAACTTTAACATTATAGGCACGAGTAGAACTTATCTAAGATAATGCTTCAAATGAGTGAAAATATGATGAAAAAAATAATTACTTAAAAAAATATTATATAAAAACCATTATTATTTTTACGTCTAAATTAAATGAATTATTATTTCATTAAATATTATTTAATATCAAAAAATGTGACTAAAAATACACATTGACAGCTTTTGAGATCTAACCAATACTTAATTTCAATTATTGAGATATATATCTCAATAATTACGTAGCGCAATAAATAATACTTACTTAAAAATACATAATTATATAGGAAATAGACCAACATGTTTTTACTAAAAAATCTCGTATCTTCGATATCAAAAGTTACTCAAGACTTGGGTAATGTTGTATCGGTAACTACCACTGTAAACACGGGTTCCTCTGTTGATGCGAATGTTTCAACATCAGGCTTACTTTCAAATGTACTTTCAACCGTAACTAATACCGTTACCCACACAGCAACAGGCTTAGTTTCTGATGTCCTTGGCACAGTAACAGGTACTGTCGGCTCTACAAATCCATTAGGAACCATCACCAATATAATAGGTGGCGTAACTGGTGGTGCTACTGGCGGCACCCCAGTTGGTGTCGTGACTGACATTATTGGCGGTGTGACTAGTGCTATCGGTGGAGTAACTAGTGGTGTGGGCGGTAATCCTCTTGAAGCCGTGACTGACATCATCGGCGGTGTAACGGGCGGCATCGGCGGTGGCACATCTCCAATTTCTCCAATCATTGATGTAGTTCAAGGCGGTATCGATATTCTTCAGGGTGTAGAAAGCCTAAAAACTGAAATTATCAACACTGGCATTGAAACTGTTGCAGGGACAGTAATTGGAGTACTTCCACAAACAGAACATCCTGTTTCTGAAATTGCAGATCTCGGTACATTAACTTTCGAAACTTCCCGTGACACTGTAAATGGTGCACTTGAAGTTGTTTCTGATTTAGTCGGTGGTGACATCCAAGGCGCAACTACTTCAGCAACAGGTATTGTTGATACACTTATCACTAATGGTACAACTGCTACAGGTATTGTCACTGGCGTTGTTGGAAGTGTTACAGATGTAGTCGGTGGTGTAACTGGTGGTGTTGGTGGCAACCCTCTTGAAGTCGTGACTGATATCATCGGTGGTGTAACTGGCGGTGTTGGTGGTAATCCCCTTGAAGTCGTGACTGACATTATTGGTGGTGTAACTGGCGGTATCGGCGGTGGCACATCTCCAATTTCTCCAGTCATTGATGTAGTTCAAGGCGGTATTGATATTCTTCAGGGTGTAGAAAGCCTAAAAACTGAAATTATCAATACTGGGATCGACACTGTTGCAGGGACAGTAATTGGAGTACTTCCTCAAACTGAACATCCTGTTTCTGAAATTGCAGACCTTGGTACATTAACTTTTGAAACTTCTCGCGACACAGTAAATGGTGCTCTGGAAACTGTTTCTGACTTAGTCGGTGGCGACATTCAAGGTGCAACTGAATCAGTAACTGGTATTCTGGGTACGCTTATCAATAATGGCACAACTGCTGCTGGTATTATTACTGGTGTTGTTGGAAGTGTTACAGATGTAGTCGGCGGTGTAACTGGTGGTGTGGGAGGCAATCCTCTTGAAGTCGTGACTGATATTATCGGTGGTGTAACTGGCGGCGTTGGTGGTAACCCTCTTGAAGTCGTGACTGACATTATCGGTGGCGTAACTGGTGGTGTTGGTGGCAATCCTCTTGAAGTCGTGACTGACATTATCGGTGGCGTAACTGGCGGCGTTGGTGGTAACCCTCTTGAAGTTGTTACTGATATTATCGGCGGTGTAACAGGCGGTATTGGTGGTGGGACATCTCCAATCTCTCCAGTGATTGACGTAGTTCAAGGCGGTATTGATATTCTTCAGGGTGTAGAAAGCTTAAAAACTGAAATCATCAACACTGGTATTGATACAGTAGCAGATACAATTATCGGTATTCTTCCACAAGTAGAGCATCCTGTTTCTGAAATTGCAGACCTTGGTACATTAACTTTCGAAACTTCTCGTGACACGGTAAATGGTGCACTTGAAGTTGTATCTGATTTAGTCGGTGGTGATATTCAAGGTGCAACTGAATCAGCGACTGGCATTCTAGGTACACTTATTACTAATGGCTCTACTGCAACGGGGTTATTAACAGAAATCCTTGGCGGAGTGACAGGAACTATTGGTGGCGCAACTGGTAGCGTTGGTGGTGATAGCCCTCTTGGTGTAGTAACTGACCTTGTAGGTGGCTTAACTGGCGGGATTACCGGCGGTGTGGGTGGTGACAATCCAATTGGTATCGTAACAGATATCGTGGGTAGCTTAACTGGTGGTGTTACGGGTGGAAGTGGTTTAGATGTTATTTCTAATTTACTTGGTGGATTAACGAGTGGCGGATTACTCGGTGGAGTAACTTCTACAGTATCTAGCGTAACAAATACAACGCATACTATCGTACCTCAGTCATTACTAACTGATAACTTCTTAGATAATTCTTTCCATACTGTTTAATATTATTAAAAGAAAGCCACTTTTATAAGTGGCTTTCTGCCTTAATATAGTTTTAAATATTAATTAATACTAATCAATCTCTTGCCATCTATAATATTTTTTATGTGCTAACTCTAACATTGCATAATCATTAGGCGTATCACCATAGGCATAAATTGTAGAATATTGGCTTAAATCATATTTATTTTTTATTCTATTTACTTTTTCTAAATAACCACAATCACCATCAATAAAATGACCTGTTAAAATACCATTATGTATTTCAAGTTGATTGCATATAACATCTAAACCTAAAGAATGGCACCAACTTTCTAAATAAACGCCTAATGATGCAGATACAACAACAATCTGATCACCTTGCTCTTTATGCCAGAGAATACGCTCCAAAGCATTTTCACGAACGCATGTAGGAAGCACCTTTTTAGCAAACTCTTGTCCCATATATTTTATGGAGTTCGCATCATAGCCTACATACCCTACCTGACAGAGCTTAGTCCGAATAGTTTTATCCGTTACCCAACCAAGTTTATAACCTGCTATATACGGCGCAAGTCGGATACCACCGACGATTTGAGTTTTTCTATTCAACGAAAACTTAAGAAATAAGCTAAATGTGTCGTTGTGAGTGATCGTGCCATCAAAATCAAATAAAGCTAGATTCATTTATGATTATCTCTAATATAATTAAAAAGTTATAAATTTAGATTTTTTTAAAATTACTAAAAAACAAGCACAAAAAAACCGCTATAAAAGCGGTTAATTCTTCAAGTTGGTGCGCTCAGAGAGATTCGAACTCCCGACCCCTTAGTTCGTAGCCAAGTGCTCTATCCAGCTGAGCTATGAGCGCGTAACTTGTGTGCCTTTCAGCGATTCGTTCTATTTTACTTGGTGCGCTCAGAGAGATTCGAACTCCCGACCCCTTAGTTCGTAGCCAAGTGCTCTATCCAGCTGAGCTATGAGCGCATTAAGTAATGGCGGTGAGAGAGGGATTCGAACCCTCGATACCAGTAATAGGTATGCTTCCTTAGCAGGGAAGTGATTTCAGCCACTCATCCACCTCACCGGAACGAGCCGCCATAATACAAACTAAAACCACATTGATCAAGTCATCATACTGAAATTTTCTTGTTTTTTAGTTCAATGAATTACTTTTTAAGCAATTTACTCATTATTTTCGTCTTTTTCGATCAAACGCTTGTTAAGATAGATATTATTTCTTCATCAAAATACTGTAGTGCATAACACATTATTGCAAACCTAAACGTGCAGTTCGGGTCTGCATGGCTTATGCTAAACTTATCTGCCAAGCGTGAAACCAAACGACATGACAAAAAACTGGGCTGACCCTGAAGCGAAAGCTGAAGCTGAACGTTATGACAATCCTATTCCAAGCCGTACTCTTATTTTAGATACATTGGAGCAGGTGCAAACACCACAATCTCATGCAGAGCTTGTCGATCATTTTAATATTCATGACCAAAAAAGTATCGAAGCGTTAAGTCATCGTTTAAGTGCTATGGTTCGTGATGGTCAAATCATGAAAGACGGTTTTAAATTTCAGTTGGTGGCAGATCAACCAACATATGAAGCAACTGTTTATATTAATAGTAAAGGTTTAGGTACAGCACATATTGATGGTCAAACTGACCTTTTACTTCCTGAACGTGAATTACGTTTAGTATTTAATGGCGACCGAGTTAAAGTCCGCCAGACTTCAGTAGACCGTAAAGGTAAACCTTGGGGTTTTATTACAGAAGTTTTACAACATCGCGTCAAACAAATGATCGGTAAATTGTCAGTTCATGATGGCGAATATTTTATTCAACCCAACAGTCCTAATCAGCACCAACCTATTCCTTTAGAAAAAGAACTCGTAAAACACGCTGAAGCAAATGTTGGCGATATGCTACGTGTTGCAATTGATAGCTATCCGACCCGCGAAGAGTTTTCAACGGCGCATATTATTCAGTCTATGGCCGATAAAGCTGATACAGAAATTATCATTCCACAAACCATTCTTGAATTTGGTTTGCCATATGAGTTTCCAGATCAGGTATTAAAAGAAGCTGAAAGCTTTAAAGAGCCATCAGCTCAAGACCGTGAAGGCCGCATTGATTTAAGAGATTTAGCATTAGTTACGATTGATGGTGAAGATGCACGCGATTTTGACGATGCAGTTTATGCAGAAAAACGTCCGGGTGGTGGTTACCGTGTTGTGGTGGCAATTGCCGACGTAAGTCATTATGTACGCTTAGACTCAGCCCTCAATGAAGAAGCTGAGGAACGAGGTACTTCTGTATACTTCCCTCACTTTGTATTACCAATGCTGCCAGAGGCCTTATCAAATGGTCTGTGCTCTCTGAATCCGCATGTAGACCGTTTATGTATGGTCTGTGACCTTAAACTCTCTCGTACAGGCCGTGTAACTGGCTTTGAGTTTTATCCATCGGTTATGCACTCAAAAGCGCGTTTGACCTATACCCAAGTAGCACAATATTTTGAAGGCGCAACAGATGCGATTCCAAAAGATCGCGATGTTCATAAATCCTTAAATACGCTTTTCCAGCTTTATCAAATTTTGAAAAACTTACGTGCCGATCGTCATGCAATGGAATTTGAAACCATTGAAACGTACATGACTTTTGATGAGCTAGGCGGGATTAAAGAAATTTTGCCCCGTACACGTAATGAAGCACATAAGCTCATTGAAGAGTGCATGTTGCTTGCTAACGTCGCTGCTGCTGAATATGCATTAGAAAATGATATTCCAATGTTGTATCGCGTACATGAAGCTCCTGAGTTTTCACGTATTCAGAAAGTAAAAGACTTTGTTAAATTACTTGGTCTACCCTTCCCTGACCAACCAACTCAAGCAGATTATCAACGAGTAATTGAGGCAACTAAAGATCGTATTGATGCACCAAGCATTCATGCCGTGCTATTACGTTCGATGATGCAAGCTTATTATGGCGCAAAAAATGCGGGGCACTATGGTTTGGCTTATGAAGCCTATACGCATTTCACTTCGCCAATCCGTCGTTACCCAGATCTATTGTTACACCGTGCCATTAAAGCTCATCTAAAACAAAAACCTTCTCCACTTTCTGGTGCTGCACTAGATGACGCTGGTGAACATTTCTCTAAAACTGAACGCCGTGCAGATGAAGCATCTCGTAGTGTAACGACTTGGTTGAAATGTCACTATATGCAACAGCATTTAGGCGAGGAATTCATTGGTATCGTAAGTGCCGTAACTGAATTTGGTTTGTTCGTGACACTAAAAGACTTATATGTCGATGGCATGATTCATATTAGCCAACTCGGTGATGACTTCTTTATTTATGACCAAGCGAGTCAAAATCTTGTAGGCCAAAATAGAGGTCAAGTTTTTGGTTTAGGTGATGAAGTTAAAATTCAGGTTGCTGGCGTAAATCTTGAAGAACGTAAAATTGACTTCCAACTTCTTCAACAAGTCACACATGCAGGACGAGTAGTTCGTAGCCGAGCTCCACGCACAACCAAAACATCTTCACAGGCAACTGAAGAAGTTTTTAGCAAACCAACAAGTAGTGATGGCGAAAAGCCTGTTCACAAAAAGAAAGAAAAAGCCAAGCCTAGTTCTTATACTAAAAAACCTGGTAAAAAAACTTCTGCGAAAGCCGAAAGTAAACCAGAAAAAGTAAAGAAAAAGTCTAAGCCCAAAAAGAAAAAGGCGAATGCAAAATCAAAGGCTGAATAATTAAACAATATATGTTGTCAGTTTAGAAATAAGCTCCGATTTGGAGCTTATTTCTTTTTAAAAAGCTTATTTTGCAAATTAAACTTGATTTCCTACCTGACAGGACCTACATCTAATACCATGTTTAAAAAATAATGTGGCTAACAGCAATGACTTTTCAACAAGCGACCTTACCAACTCCGCGTTTTGATCAAATTGAATTAGAAAATTTAAAAGAAGACATCCAACAAGCGATTCAAGCAGGTCAAGAATTTTTAAATACGCTTACAGTTGTACCTAGCGATACCGTTCAACAACTTGCCGTACTTGAACAAGTCGATACACTTGAAAATAACCTCAGTGAATCATGGGGTGTTTTATCGCATTTAAACGCGGTGATGAACAATGCTGAAACCAGAGAAGTCTATCAATCGTTATTACCAGCGTTGAGTGAATACTATACTCAGCTTGGTCAACACACGGCGCTCTATCAAACGTATCAACATATCCATGATGGTCAGGGCTATACGTCTCTTAGTCCAGCCCAACAAAGTGCTATTCGCCTTGCTTTACGTGATTTTAAACTTTCAGGTGTGGCTTTAGAGGGCGAAGAGAAAAAACGTTATGCAGAGATTTCTGCACGTTTGTCACAAATTTCTTCTGATTTTTCTAACCATGTACTTGATGCAACACAAGCTTACTTTAAACCACTTACAGAAGCTGAGCTAAAAGGCCTTCCAGAAAGTAATATTGAGTTATTAAAACAGTACGGTAAACAACGTGAACTCGATCAAGCTGTAGCAACTCTGGACTTCCCCGCTTACTTTGCCATTATGACTTATGCAGATGATCGAGCATTACGTGAAGAACTTTACAGAGCGTATGTGACTCGTGCTTCTGATCAATCTGAGCAAGCTGAATTTGATAACAGTAAAATTATGGAAGAAATTTTGAGTCTTCGTCAAGAAATGGCGAAGCTACTCGGTTTCAATAATTATGCTGAATATTCTCTTGCAAGCAAGATGGCGCCAGATGTAAAAACAGTACATGAGTTTTTGGTGGATCTAGCCGAACATGCACGTGCCCCTGCTCTCCAAGAAGTTGCTGAACTTCGAGATATTGCCAAACAAGATGGTGTCGATGAACTTCAACCTTGGGATACCACTTATTATTCTGAAAAGCTTAAACAACAACAGTTCAACTTATCTCAAGAAGCGTTAAAACCTTACTTCCCTGCGCCTAAAGTCATTCAAGGATTATTCCAGATCGTACAACGCTTATATGGTATTAACATCATTGAGCGACAAGCACCTGTCTGGCACCCAGATGCACGTTATTTTGAATTAGAAGACCAAGGCCAAGTTATTGGTGGATTCTTCTTTGACATCTATGCACGTACAGGCAAACGTGGTGGTGCATGGATGAACGGTTTCCGCTCACGCATGCAGACTCTTCACGGCTTACAAAAACCAATTTGCTACATGGTATGTAACTTTACACCTCCAGTAGGTGATCAGCCTGCTTTACTGACTCATGATGAAGTCATCACCTTATTCCATGAGTTTGGACATGGTTTACATCACATGTTGACCGAAGTAGATAACATTTCGGTTGCAGGTACTCATGGTGTTGCTTGGGATGCGGTAGAACTTCCAAGTCAGTTCATGGAATTCTGGTCTTGGGATAAAGAAAGTCTAGATGTATTAAGTGAGCACATTGAGAGTAAACAGACCTTACCGCAAGAATTACTCGATGCTTTATTAAATGCCCGCTTCTTCCAATCTGGCATGCAGACTTTACGTCAACTTGAATTTGCCTTGTTTGATTTAACAATTCACACGAAAACACCAGCACTGAACAGTGAGCAAATTCAGCAGACTTTAAATGAAATACGTAGCCAATATGCTGTCGTTCCTACTGTCGGATACAACCGTTTCCAACATAGCTTCAGCCATATTTTTGCTGGTGGTTATGCGGCTGGTTATTACTCTTACAAATGGGCAGAAGTGTTAGCTAGCGATGCATTTGACCGTTTTGAACATGAAGGCATTTTCAATACTCAAACGGGTAAAGAATTCCGTCAGGCGATTTTAGCTGTAGGTGGAAAAGACACTGCTCTTGAAGCATTTGTTAATTTCCGTGGCCGTGAACCTAAAATTGATGCATTGTTACGTCATCAAGGTTGGACGAATGACAGCAAAACCGCTTAAACTATGGGCCTAAATTGATCGTGTGGTTAGGGTGATAAAGATGAAAAAACGTTTCATTGCTGGGGCTAAATGTCCAAAATGTGAAGCAACAGATCGGATTGTCATGCTAACCACCGCTGAAGACGAATGGATTGAATGTATCGAATGCGGTTATAGCGAAAATCGTCCGACTCATATTGATGAGCCTGAGGCACCTGCTGTACCTGATGAAGTTGGAGTAATACAGTTCAAGCCTCGTCGTCCTGACTAAAGGTCTTAGAGATGCCACTACAAAGAAAACAAAACTCAAAACTATTGTGGATTTTAATTGGGGGCTTAAGCATTCTCGTAGTGCTTTTTTTCGCTGCACAATGGTTTTTCAAAAAAACCGAGTCATCCACACCAATGGTTGATCCTCATCCTGTTTCGACACCTGCGCCTGCTAAAACCAATGATCCATCATCAGGTTCTGAACCCATAGCAGAGGCTGCGATTTCACAACAACTGGTGAATGAAGATGTACTTAAACAGCCTGTACCTGCTCAAGAATCTTTAGCTAAAGAAGAAGTGTCTAAACTCGATGACATCCACCGTCAGTTGCAAGATCAAGAAAGTTCATTAAAAGCTCAGCATGCAGATGCAGATCAATTAACAAAACTCAAAGAAGAACAAGTTAAATTGCTTGAAGCTCAGCTCAAACAGCAATAATTTTTCAATGGGAACTTAAAAAGCTAAAGTTATTCATCTTTAGCTTTTTTATTCTAATTAAAATAATTCTAGTCATCTTTTTCCTAAATTTACTGAATTCTACTACTAAAAAAGCCCTTCATTTAGGAGGGCTTTTTTGTATAACAGATATTTTAATTTAAGTTATTTATACCAATCGAATAACTTGAACACATACGGTACATAAGTAACCAATACCAATGATGAGAACAAGACAATAATTGGTAGTAACCAGCGCTCATAACGGAAGTAGAAACTTGTATATTTCTCTTTCGCTTCAGCATCCGCCGCATTAACTTCATCATCTCCGACGGACAACCGCGTGAGTAGATGGTTCAAGGCAACTGGTGGCGTTACATAACCAAACTCGAATGCAACTAATACAATCATCCAGAAGTGAATTGGATGAATACCATTTTCGTATGCCACAGGCGCAATGGTTGCAGCAACTAAAATTACAGCACCAAATGGATCGGTACACATACCAATAATGGCAAGCAATAGTGCAATACATGCCAGTGATATATAGATACTGCCTAAATGAGTCGGCAATAATTCAACCACTTCGGAACGTTCAATTAAACCACCTACACTTGCAGACAATGCCATCAAGATAATTAGTGCACCAATATGGCCGACTGTTTCTGAGGTTGCAAAACGAAGGGCTCCACCAAAACCAAGACGGTATTGAGAACTATGCGGATCATGTGACTGCAAGAATGGTGATTTTTGTTCATGTTCACGAACAATTGCTTCATGAATATTGATTGCAGGAGCTTCTTTTGTAGACACCAATTTGTCATACAAGATCATTGCGATCAGGACTAATGGCAAAATTACTGGTGCAGTAAATTCATTCATTCCTGTGTCTAGCGCATATTTATAGATCGCAAGAACAACAACAGTAATCAGAATGTATGGAATCACGGGTACAAAGGCACGTAACATACCCGGAATCGCTACTTTTGGTGAATTCACGCGGAATTTTTCTTCAGCCAATAGTAATGACACACCCAAGAAAATAAATGCTGTTAGCCAAAATACATAAATACCATGGCCAAACAATTCATCGGACGTTACATGACGGCTATCAAGCATGGCAATTAAAACGACCAGTAAGCATGGACGTACAACCACACCTAAAGAACCTGACATTGCAGATACAGCCAAAGCATATTGACGGCGAGCACCCGCATTCCAAACTTCTTTATAAATAATTGCACCCGCTGCGATAACGAAGATACCTGATGCGCCTGTATAAGCCGTTGGTACCGCAGCTGCAATTAGAATTAACCATGTTAAGGTTTCTGGTGCCAAATTCCATGGACGAAGCACATTAAGGAATAAATCCATAACACGTGTTTGAGTTAGGAGCATACCTGCCCAAATAAACAAGGCAAGGTTTAAGAAAATACCTGAAAACTCAACCAATAAACCAAGGTAAATCCCTTGCCCCATTGGATAATCCATAAAGAATGTGAATACGATACCCGTAATCAACCCCATATAAGCATATAAAGGCACGCTTAGTAAGGCTAAGCCAATATTGCCGCCTTCACGTTTTGGTGGAGGTGAAACAAATAGTTGATAAAGACTAATTAAAGTCAGAACAACAAATAGAATCATCCATATCCAGTAAATAGTTACTGTTTCGTAGGTTGGTGTTACCCCAGAATTAATAACTGAACGATACTGGCTAATTACAGAGAAACTGAGTAGCGCATTAGCAACCACCATAAAGATGGAATAGACTTTGTAATCTATTTTTGTTGCCGGATTACGTAAGCCAATATGGTGAAATTTTAACGATGCTGTAATCGCAGAAATCAAAACCATAAAAATCAGTAAAATTGCGCGATTTTCTGTACCAAATTTAAAAATACCAAAGAAACCTGTTTCGACAGCACGGTAAGTACGCACCCCTGGGTTAGCTTCGATATATTTAATTGTCTTGTCATATGCCTGATATTTCTCGTCACATTGTTGCTGCGCAGCGAGTAGCGATGCACGGACATCACTTTCCGATGCTGCACCAAAGAAACTCGAAAAATCATCAGATGCATTCGCTTTCATTTGTTCTTTTACTTGGGCATCGATATTTGGATGTCGATCACAAGTCGGCTTTTCAGGTTCAGCACGCAAAAATGAATATTGCATGCCTATAGCAGGGTCACCATAAAGACGCTCCCCGATACGTAATAATTGTCCGTGGATCATTTCCCCGGTACCAATTATTAAAGTCATTAATAGCAGAGTGAGGATGACAAATGTTGAGATCCATTCGTTCCAGATATAACCCAGCAGACCTAATCCAGATCTTTTTTCTTGATATTCTTGCATAAATATTCCAATTTTGTTCTCTCAAATCCTTAAAAAACAAAGACTTAAGTCATGCAATTTTCTTGGTCAGGGGTTAAATCCATACCCCTTCTACCAATCCCTTTATTCAACGATCAAATTTGCATCAAACTTTATTAATAAAGAATGACTAAAATCACTTTTTTAACAGTTCGTATTGTCAATATTTCTTTTTTAATCTCTGTACCAGCCAATAGCATCCCCCAAAAACTGCGCCACCAATCGCGCCATAGAGATGAGCTTCAGTTAAAACTGGGCTTCCTATTAACTGAGCCGTTCCTGTTTGCCCAAAGGTATTTTCCCATATCAGTTTTGCAATAATTAATCCTAAAACCAGAAAAGCAAAATTCCGTTCTTTACGATATTGCAAGTAAACTAAAGCAACTGCTGTATAGAGCCCATGTAACACACCAGACAGCCCCGCATACGCTTCGATATAAGGCAAATAGAAATAGAACACCAGACTAATGAACGGTGGCAAAAGCAGAAGCAGACTTAAAAGATGCCACGCTTTGGTATGCGGGAAGATAAAAGGCAAACAGGCGAATGCCATCATATTTAAAAGGAAATGAATCCACCCAACGTGTACCCAGTGCGCTGTCCACAAACGCCAGAATTCGCCAAGTAGGCTTTCACGCCAATAAATAAATGTATCAGGAAACACCTGTAGACAGGCAGACACAGAAATGCACACTGCGACCAAAAGCACTTTATGATTCAGTACATGATCCTTCATGGCACACTCCTTGAAATTAAACTTCTTGCTACCATTGTAAAACTTAACAACAGTCTCGCAAGAAGTTAACCTTTCAAATATTTTTACTGCGCTGCTGGTGGAGCAGATGAGTCTGCAGGAGCTTCAGATGCGGCCCCTCCATCAAACAATTCATCTAACTCTGCTGCACCTTCATTCTTATCATCCCAGAAATGTGACATACCATCATCTCCGGTACGCACACCTGTATGCTCAGTCCAGTAACGGTCAGAAATACCACGTACAATAAGTCCAGCCATACTATCGATTAACTTAAAGTTCGGATTGACAGGCTTATCATCAGCTTGAGATGCGGCATATGATCTTAATGCATCACGGATTTTTGCATCATCACCACTTGCTTGGGCAGCTACCGCATACAAAGCATGGGACAGGCGAACACCCTTTTGTTCACCAATTTGAACTGACTGTTTTAAAGTTTGATATGGGTCAGGTTTCCCTTCATCAGCCCCAGGCAGTAAGGTCCAAATAACAGCACGTGTTGCGTTAGGTGCGCCCCAGAATTTTTCATTATCTAGACAAACCATGCCGCGCTCTACAATAGCAGCGATATCTTTTGGAACATTGACTGCACCACCAGAGTTAATGTCGTTGGTTACAGCCTGAAGGCCACTAATCATTCCAAGTAAATAAACAGTTTGATCAGTATCACTGCGCATCGTTGGGCAAGAATCACCTAAATGATATTTATATTTAGATTCCCAACGGTCAGCGAACAATTTATAGCCCGTATATTGACGCTCAGCAGCAATTGCTGCCCAACGTTTCTGTGCAATACGAGCATCTTGAGCTTCGGTTACTTGACCCGCTTTTGATGCACGTAAATAACGTAATTCCTGTTCTAACGCTTGATTTTCCGCACATACACCTGATGCGGCATACATTAATACAGCAACACGAGTTGGATCTGCACCCATACCTTTGGTAGACATAATTGCAGGTGTTAATGCACTACCCGTATTACAAACCATTTCAGCATCTTGCATTGCTAAAATAGGTGGAACGACGTGCTTTTCCGTAAAACCTAAAGCAACATTTGCTCCGGTTTTCACGACGTATGAACAACCTGATAAAACTGAAGCTGCAAGCAAACTTACCGCCAAACCTTGGCTTATTTTTTGGACTTTAGACATCTTCCTGTCCTCTATGTAATTTGTTTTTTCCTTTTCAGATGTACATTAGCAGATGCATATCTTGAATAAAAGAGTAATTACTCTAATTGTCGCGCTTATACTTTGACATACTTCACAGTAGATAAAATTGACAGTTTTTTCAGAAAACAGAAATTTTAGGCAAAAAAAAGTAGCATTGCGACGGTTCAGCACATGCTACTTATTAACTGAGATAAGCTTTTAACGGCTTATATTATTTTTGTTCTAGATAATCCTTAAGTAAAGTTCCTGCTCTTCCTACTACCACAGCCATAAGCACTGCAATTAACAGAAACATCCACATTGAAATCTCCATGAGAGACCTCCTTTACTACAATCGCACCCAGTTATAAACTGGACACTTGATGAAATTAATCGACTAACCAATTTAATAATTGACTGATCGACGACCTTGCATCCTCTGTCTCTTAACTTTGTTAAAATTAACTTTGTTAAGATGTTCCCTGAGTAAAGTTCCTGCTCTTCCGATCACCACTGCCAAAATGATGGCAATGACCAAGAACGACCATGTTGGCATCTCCATTTTGAGACCTCCGACACACTTTACGTTGGTGTTTGTACTTTAACCGATCAACTAGATACCCATAGGTGAAATTGTCAGACAATTGTATTTCCTTAGCTTTTTTCTAATTTTTAATTAGACAATCCTAAACTCAAGCAAAAAAATAAAGATTAAATTATTGTTTTTTATAATTTTTAAATAAATATACAAATGTAGAATTGTCTAACAATTAATGAAGTTTCTGTAAGACTTTTAACTTTTTCCAATACAGTAAAGGAAGTTGATCAAACCAAATTATGGCTACCTTTATGGATGCCCCCTCAAAATAAATAACCATAAACAACTGATAATCAATTATTTTAGAAATTTCCACACGAGAAATTATCTTTTGCGAGGAGTATGCAATTGACCACGATTTTTGGTCTAAATATGCAATTTGAGAAATTTGTGATTGTCTTAAAAAAAATAGAAAACTAATAAATAAAAGGATGAAAGCAATCAACCACCAAATGGGTGATAACAATTGATAAAATAGGATGGCTAAACTCAAGCCAATAAAAAGCTGAAATATTATCGAGAAACGACTATATTTCAGCTCAAAATTAAATTCTTTTATCAAAACAGTTTAGCCATGAACGTACTGTTTTAATTTATAAATAAATTCACGTAACTCTGTGCGTGGAGGTTCAGAAACTTCCATGAACCAATCTAGTAAATCAGGATCTTCTTGTTCAACTAACTCTGCAAATAAGGCCTTCTCTGCCGAATCCGCTTTTAGATAATAGTTTTTTACATAAGGGTCAAAATAGACGTCAATTTCTTTTAAGCCGCGGCGTGCTCGATAAATTACTTTACGTTCTTCCAAGGTCATTTCGTCAGACATTTATTTCCCCATCTGCGTTGATAGTGCGCTTAGTTTACCTGATCACATTCCAAAGATCGCTAAAAATATCAAATTGACCAAATTTATCATCTTGTACTCATAATTGAGCATTCATCACATTGTTACATAAGCAAGGCTTCCGTATGTTTAAGTTCATAACATCACACCTGAACCAAGGAAGAAATACAAATGCAATCTGGTGCTATCCGTCCCATTCCAAATATGTTACCGAGACAACTATTTAACGAAGAGCATGAGGCCTTCCGCGAAACAGTTCGTAAATTTTATGAAAAAGAAGTTGTTCCCAATATTGAAAAATATGAAAAACAGCAACATGTTGATCGCGATCTTTGGAATAAGGCTGGAGAATTAGGCCTCTTGTGTACCACAATGCCAGAACAATATGGTGGTTCCGGAGTAGACCGCCTGTACAGTATGATCTTAATCGAAGAACAAGCTTATGCTATGGACTCTAGTACGGGCTTCTCTTTGCATTCAGATATTGTTGCCAATTACGTGAATAACTTTGGTAATGAAGAACAAAAACAAAAGTGGCTACCGAAGATGGCAACAGGAGAAGTGGTCACAGCTATTGCCATGACTGAGCCAGGCACTGGTTCTGATTTACAAGCAGTAAGAACCACAGCCGTTCTTGATGGTGATGATTATGTGATTAATGGTTCAAAGATTTTCATTACTAATGGTTATTTATGTGACATGGTCGTAGTCGTTTGTAAAACTGGCAATAACGACAAAGGTTCAGCGAACTTATCACTCATTATTGTTGAAGCAGACCGAGCTGGTTTTAGCAAAGGTAAGCCTCTTAATAAAATTGGAATGAAAGGCCAAGATACCTGCGAATTGTTTTTCGATAATGTCCGTGTTCCTAAAGAAAATCTTTTAGGTATGGAGGGCATGGGCTTTATTATGCTCATGAAAGAGTTAGCTTGGGAACGAATGCTAGTTGCTATTATTTGTCAGGCAGGCGCTGAAGCAGCATTTGCACATACGGTTCAATACACAAAAGACCGTAAAGCATTTGGCAAACATATTGGTGCTTTTCAAAATACGCGTTTTAAACTTGCTGAACTGAGAACAGAAATAGATTTCTGCCGTACTTATTTAGACCGTTGTATGGAATTACAACTTGAAGAAAAATTGAGTGTGGAAGCTGCCGCAGCTGCTAAATATAAAATTTCAGACATGTTCTCAAAAATTGTAGATGAGTGTCTTCAATTACATGGTGGTTATGGTTACATGCTTGAATATCCAATTGCACGGGCATACATTGATCACCGCGCAAATCGAATTTATGCAGGTACTAATGAAATTATGAAAGAGTTAATTTCAAGAACACTTTAATACCTTCATAAGAAAAGGGGCATTACGCCCCTTTTATTTATCTAATACCTATTAAGATACTAATTTTGGCTTACGCTCATTAGTTTCTGAACGTTTATGAAAATGTAAAACACCATCTTCAAATTTTGAATTTTTCAGCGACTTTCTATCTTCTAAATAGTTATTAGTCACTTGCCATGGAGCATGCTTACCCTGTTTTGGAAGTTCATGGGCCGCACGGCTAATATAACCTGAAGACAATTTACCCATTACAGTATCTTCTTCCATTTCAGTTTTATCACCAGATGGAATCACTTCATCATAGTGATTTTTATCCATATAATTTAACAAGCGACAAATATATTCCGCAGCGATATCAACTTTAAGGGTCCACGATGCATTTACATAACCAATAATCATAGCCATGTTTGGTACATCACTTAACATCACACCGTTATAAAGCATATGCTCAGATGAATTAATTGCTTTCCCATCAATAGTCGCCTGAACACCACCCATAATCTGAACTTGTAAGCCTGTTGCAGAAACAATAATATCAGCATCAAGGTGTTTACCAGATTTAAGTAAAATACCTTTTTCGGTAAATTTCTCAATCTGATCAGTTTCTACGCTTGCTTTACCTTCACGCAAAATTTTAAACAAATCGCCATCAGGTACCACACACAAACGTTGATCCCAAGGGTTATACGAAGGTGTAAAATGCTTCATATCTACCTTACCCTTCAACTGCACTTCAATTGCTTTTAAGAGTAAACGACGAACAGTCTTTGGATGTTTCTGCGATAACGCATAAATAGCGCGCTGCATACCAATATTACGTGCGCGGGTAAATTTATAAGCTGTTTCTTCAGACATAAATTTACGCGTTTTTTCATAAACGAAGTCGATAGACGGTACACTAGCAATATACGTTGGTGAACGCTGCAACATAGTGACATGACCAGCGCCACCTTTAGCCATTGCCGGTACTAAAGTAATTGCAGTTGCGCCACTACCAATAATAACGACTTTTTTGCCTGTGTAATCTAAATTCTCAGGCCAATGCTGTGGGTGAATAAGCTGCCCTTTAAAAGCTTCTTGATTTGGGAAAGAAGGAGCATATCCCTGATCATAATTATAATAACCAGTACAACCTACAACAAAATTAGCAATCCAAGTCTGTTGTTTTTTCTTACCATCTTCAATTACAACCTGCCATTTCTTTGATTCAGAATCATAATTAGCAGAAAGCACACGATGACCAAAGTGAATTTTTTCTTTTAATTTATATTCATCAATGACTTCGCCCAAATACCCTTTAATAGAAGCACCATCAGCTAATACATTCGCTTTACACCATGGTTTAAAATTAAAACCAAATGTGGACATATCTGAATCTGAGCGAATGCCTGGATAACGGAAAAGATCCCATGTTCCACCAAAAGATTCACGACGCTCTAAAATTTCAAATTCGCGTTGTGGAGAATTTTTTGATAAATGGGCAGCAATTCCAATTCCTGAGATACCTGCGCCAATGATTAAAATATCAACTTGCTTTTCCATTTTATTTTTATACCCATTGTTGAGAATATAAGTTTATTAAAGCACAATTTTGACAATACACAATGTCAAGTTTGACCGTTTATCCGTTTTTTTATGTCACTTGGGGACATTTTTATAATTTTATCAATTAACAAAAATAAAAAAGACCGGTATAAAACCGGTCTTTTTTGAATAAAATCAATTATTCAGCTGAAGTATTCACTTCACGATCTACAAGCTCAACGTAAGCCATCGGCGCTGCATCACCAGCACGGAAGCCCGCTTTAAGAACACGTAGATAACCGCCGTTACGTTCTTTGTAACGAGGGCCAAGTACTGTAAATAATTTACCTACAGTTGCAGCATTACGAGTACGAGCAAATGCTAAACGACGATTTGCTACAGTATCGTTTTTTGCTAGAGTGATTAAAGGCTCAGCAACACGACGTAATTCTTTAGCTTTAGGCACAGTTGTTTTGATCAACTCGTGTTCAAATAAAGAATTAGCCATGTTTTGGAACATCGCTTTACGATGGCTGCTTGTACGGCCTAATTTCACACCACTATTACGATGACGCATGGTGATAGTCCTACTTAATTAACGGCTACGATAGGCAAAACGGTCGTCCATACGAAGACTAGCTGGTGGCCAGTTTTCAAGACGCATACCGAGTTGTAAGCCTTTCGATGCCAAAACATCTTTGATCTCTGTTAACGATTTTTTACCAAGGTTAGGAGTTTTTAACAACTCAACTTCAGTACGTTGAACAAGATCACCAATGTAGTAAATATTTTCTGCTTTCAAACAGTTAGCAGAACGAACAGTAAGCTCTAGATCATCTACTGGGCGAAGCAAGATTGGGTCAACTTCTTCACGAGGCTCTTGAGCAACTGGAGTTTGGTCTTTCTGAAGATCAACAAAAATTGCAATTTGTTGTTGCAAGATTGTTGCCGCTTTGCGGATTGCTTCTTCAGGATCAACCGTTCCATTTGTCTCGAGGTCGATTACCAGTTTATCTAAATCGGTACGTTGTTCTACACGCGCATTTTCAACGGTGTAAGAAACACGCTTAATCGGGCTATAAGAAGCATCTAATTGCAAACGACCAACAGGACGTGTTTCACCTTCAGGGAAACGAGAATCAGATGTTTCATAACCACGACCTTGAGCAACCTTCAAGCGCATTTTTAATGAGCCTGAAGCACTCAAAGTACCTATTAAATGTTCTGGATTAACCACTTCAACATTATGAGGTAAACGAAGGTCAGCAGCAGTAATTTCGCCAGGACCTTGTTTCTCTAATGTTAAATATGCTTCATTTTGATCGAACAGCTTAATAGACAATCCTTTTAGGTTCAGCAAGAGCTCGACGATGTCCTGCTGCAAGCCTTCTAAAGTACTGTACTCGTGCTCGACACCTTCTATCTCAACTTCAACCACAGCAGCGCCAGGTAAAGAAGACAATAGAATGCGACGTAAAGCATTCCCTAGAGTATGGCCAAAACCACGCTCTAAAGGTTCTAGAATCACTTTTGCCGAGGTCCCGCTAACCGCTTCGACCTTGATCGCTTGCGGAGTTAGAAACTCGTTTGCAGTACGCGTCATTATTGCTACCTCAAGGATTATTTAGAATACAATTCTACAATCAAGCTTTCATTGATTTCAGCAGGTAAATCAGCACGATCTGGTGCAGCTTTAAACGTACCTTCAAGCTTAGAATGATCAACATCCATCCAAGCTGGAATACCACGTTGTGCAGCTAACTCAATCGCGTTTTTAATACGCAATTGTTGTTTAGCACCTTCGTGAACCGCAATTACATCACCAGCTTTAACTTGAATAGATGCGATGTTTACACGACGACCATTCAAAGTAATGCTACGGTGACTTACTAACTGACGAGCTTCTGCACGTGTAGAACCAAAACCCATGCGATAAACAACGTTATCAAGACGGCTTTCAAGCAATTTCAACAAGTTCTCACCTGTTGCGCCTTTAACACGAGCTGCTTCTTTATAGTAGTTACTAAATTGACGTTCTAACACACCGTAAATACGACGGACTTTTTGTTTTTCACGTAATTGTAGTGAATACTCAGATTGCTTACCACCGCGTGCCTGACCATGTTGACCAGGTGCTTTGTTAGCTTTTTTAGTTTTGACGTCAAATGGTTTAACGCCAGATTTAAGTTGCAGGTCTGTCCCTTCGCGGCGAGAGAGTTTGCATTTTGGACCAATATAACGAGCCATGAATGTTTCTCCTTACACGCGACGTTTTTTAGGTGGACGGCAACCGTTGTGAGGAATTGGCGTCACATCGGTAATGCTGTTAATTTTATAACCCACTGCGCCTAATGCACGAACCGCAGACTCACGACCTGGACCAGGACCTTTTACAAGGACATCCAGATTTTTCAAACCGTAATCTAAAGCTGCTTTACCAGCAACTTCAGCAGCTACCTGAGCAGCAAACGGAGTTGATTTACGTGAACCACGGAAGCCTTGTCCACCAGAGGTGGCCCAAGCCAATGCATTACCTTGACGATCAGTAATCGTAACAATGGTGTTATTAAAAGACGCGTGAATGTGTGCAACACCTTCAGAGACGGTACGGGTGACCTTCTTGCGTGTGCGAGTATCTTTAGCCATCTTTTAGCTTCCAGAAATCTTACTTTTTAATCGGTTTGCGCGGACCTTTACGGGTACGTGCGTTAGTTTTGGTGCGTTGACCACGGACAGGCAAGCTGCGACGATGGCGAAGGCCGCGATAGCAACCCAAATCCATTAAACGTTTAATGTTCATGGAAATTTCGCGACGTAAGTCACCTTCGGTAGGAACCTTAGCAACTTCTGCACGAATCGCATCAAGCTGAGCATCGTCCAACTCACGGATCTTAGTAGTTTCAGTAATACCAACTGCTGTTAAGATATTCTTAGCAGTATGGCGACCGACACCAAAGATGTAAGTGAGGGAGATAACAGCATGCTTGTTATCCGGAATGTTTACACCGGCAATACGAGCCATTCACTTTCTCCAAAAAGGCAGTAGAGATAATCAACCGCCCCACAAAATCTTGAGGGGCGGATATTAACCCAATTCGCCTACTGAAATCAACAGGTCTTGATTAGATTAACCTTGACGCTGCTTATGACGAGGTTCTGCGCTACAAATTACGCGAATAACCCCATTACGACGGATAACTTTACAGCTACCACAAATTTTCTTTACAGAAGCTTGTACTTTCATGATGAAACCTCTAAGTGCGCTTATCCCTTAGGATGAGCAGTCGTTTTTCTCATTAATGTTTGATTATCATATTGATGAGATGTTAAGTGCGCTTGTAGCTGAGCCATAAAGTCCATAACAACGACAACTACGATTAGTAATGATGTACCACCCAAAGAGAATGGGATCCCAAAAGAACTTTGTAGAATCATTGGCATTAAACAAATGACCGTAATATAAATCGCACCAATAAACGTCAAACGATTAAGAATATGATCTAAGTAACGAGCAGTTTGCTCACCTGGGCGAATACCAGGCACATAAGCTCCGCTGCGTTTTAGATTTTCTGATACTTCCTTAGGGCTAAATACTAAAGCCGTATAAAAGTAACAGAAAAAGATAATTAACGCACCAAAGAGCACCAAATACAAAGGCTGTCCAGGCGACAATACTAAAGCTAAATCTTGTAAGCTACGCTTAATTAATCCAGCATTTGCATCTGCACTTCCTACCCATTGTCCAAGACTCGCTGGGAACAATAGTAAAGAACTTGCAAAAATCGCAGGAATCACACCAGCCATATTAATTTTCAATGGCAAATGTGTCTGCTGTGCCGTAAATATACGACGACCTTGCTGCTTTTGTGCATAGTTTACTGGAATACGACGTTGTGCTTTTTCAATAAACACAATGGCAGCCAACACACCTAAAGACAAAAGACCAAAGATCACAAGACCTATTAAGCTTGTCTGACCATTATCTACTGATGAAACTGATTGCATAATTAATTTAGGCAAACCAGAAACAATACCAGCAAAAATAATCATTGAGATACCGTTACCAATACCTCTTTCAGTGATTTGTTCACCTAGCCACATTAAGAACATAGTTCCAGCGACAAGTGATGTAACTGCTGGTATATAAAACTCAAGACCAACTGACAGAGTAATACCCTGACCAATCAAACCTGCGCACATACCAACTGCCTGAACCACTGCAAGCAATAATGTACCCTGACGCGTATATTGATTAATTTTACGCTTACCTTGCTCACCTTCCTTTTTCAAGGATTCTAGTGAAGGAATTACCGTAGACATTAACTGCACAATAATTGATGCAGAAATGTAAGGCATAATTCCTAAAGCAAGAATAGACATTCGCTCTAAAGCACCGCCAGAAAACATATTGAATAGCCCAAGAATAGTTCCTTGGTTCGCATGAAATAAATTTTCTAACGCAGCATTATTAATGCCTGGTACTGGAATATGCGCTCCTAGTCGAAAGACCAGCAATGCACCGATTAGAAAACTCATCCGGCGAATAATTTCACGATATTTCACGTGAAATGGCTGACCTTTCATCATGTTGACATGACCTGAAGAACTAGGAGACATAGACACTCGAGATTACTCCTCGACTTTGCCGCCAGCTGCTTCAATCGCAGCTTTAGCGCCTTTAGTCAATGCAACACCTTGAACAGTGAATGCACGAGTGATTTCACCAGAAAGTACGATACGAGCACGAATTTGGTCACGACGAACAACATTCGCAGCTTTCAAAGTTTCTAGGCTAACGATTTCGCCTTCAACTTTGCTTAACTCAGATAAACGTACTTCAGCAGTTTTTAAAGCGATTTGGCTAGTGAAACCGAATTTAGGCAAACGACGATAAATCGCTGTTTGACCGCCTTCAAAGCCTGGACGAACGCCACCACTTTTACGTGACTTTTGACCTTTGACACCACGGCCACCGGTCTTACCAACGCCAGAACCGATACCACGGCCTAAACGACGGTTTTCACGTTTTGCACCTTCTGCAGGCGCAAGCTCATTTAAACGCAGAGTCATGGCTTATTCCTCTACACTAACCATATAGTAGACTTTGTTGACCATACCGCGGTTAGAAGGCGTATCTTGCACTTCTACAGTATGACCAATACGACGCAGACCTAAACCTTGTAAGCAAAGCTTGTGATTTTTCAAGCGATGTGAAGAAGATTTAGTCTGGGTAACTTTAATCGTTTTCATGATTGATTACCCTTGAATTTCTGCTACTGATTTACCACGTTTCGCAGCGACTTTCTCAGGAGAAGTCATATCACGCAAACCTTTGAAAGTTGCGTTTACTACGTTAGCAGCATTAGTAGAACCATAACATTTAGCAAGTACGTTATGCACGCCTGCAGCTTCTAGAACGGCACGCATTGCGCCACCAGCGATTACGCCAGTACCTTCAGAAGCAGGTTGCATGTATACACGGCTTGCACCATGACGAGCATTCACAGGGTGTTGTAAAGTAGTACCTGCAAGGTCTACAGTAATCATGTTGCGACGTGCAGCTTCAAGTGCTTTAGAAATAGCAGCTGGAACTTCACGCGCTTTACCACGACCAAAACCAACACGACCATTACCATCACCCACAACAGTTAATGCTGTGAAAGAGAAGATACGACCACCCTTAACAACTTTGGCTACACGATCAACGGCAACCAGCTTTTCAACAAGACCTTCGTTTTGTTCAACTTTAGCCATGATTAGAACTCCAAGCCGTTTTCACGAGCAGCATCAGCCAAGGCTTTGATACGACCATGATATTTAAAACCAGAACGGTCAAATGCAACTTTAGTTACACCAGCTGCTTTCGCGCGCTCTGCGATTAAAGCACCTACTTTAGTAGCCGCATCTACATTACCTGTAGTACCGCTACGTAAAGATGCATCCAAAGTTGAAGCTTGAGCTAAAACTTTGCCACCATCTGCTGAAATAACTTGAGCATAGATGTGACGCGGAGTGCGGTTTACACACAAACGAGTCGCACCCAATGCACGGATGTGCAAGCGTGTGCTTTTCGCACGACGCAAACGGGTTTGTTTCTTTTCGTTCATAAGAACCTCGCGCCTTATTTCTTCTTAGCTTCTTTACGAAGAATGACTTCATCCGAATAACGAACACCTTTACCTTTATATGGTTCAGGAGAACGATACGCACGGATTTCTGCCGCTACTTGACCTAACAACTGCTTGTTTGCTGATTTCAAAATGATTTCAGTTGCAGTTGGAGTTTCCGCTGTTACACTTTCAGGTAAAGCGTAGTCAATTGGGTGTGAAAAACCAAGGTTAAGGTTTACAACAGTACCTTTAACCGCAGCTTTATAACCAACACCAACTAGCTGCAACTTACGTTCGAAGCCTTCACTAACCCCTTTTACAAGGTTATTCAATACAGCGCGAGCAGTACCAGCTTGCATCCAAGCATCTTTCGATTCTTTAACTGGAGCAAGTTGAAGTTTACCTTCTTCCTGTTTTAGCTCGACCAGCGCATGCAGGTTGAAAGACAACGTACCTTTGCTGCCTTTCACTTCGACCTGCCGGCCGTTCTGAGTAACTGTTACACCATTCGGTACAGTTACTGGGGCTTTAGCCACACGAGACATGAGGAATCACCTATTAAGAAACAAAAGCAATAACTTCACCACCAACGCCCGCAGCACGTGCAGCGCGATCAGTCATGATGCCTTTGCTTGTAGAAACAATTGCAATACCTAAACCTTGCTTAACGCTTGGAAGTTTATCTTTACCGCGGTATTGGCGAAGACCTGGACGGCTTACGCGCTTAACCACTTCGATAACTGGTTTGCCTTCGAAATATTTTAAAGTAATTGTCAAAGTAGATTTTGTCTCTTCTTGAGCAACTTCTACATTTGAAACATAACCTTCTTGTTGAAGAACGTTTGCAATTGCAACTTTCAACTTAGAAGAAGGCATAGAAACAGTTTGTTTCTTAGCCATTTGTGCGTTACGAACACGTGTTAGCATGTCGGCAACGGTATCTTGCATACTCATTTAGTCGCTCCTTACCAGCTTGCCTTAACAACGCCTGGTACATCACCCTGCATTACTGTGTCACGTAATTTGTTACGGCTTAAACCGAACTTACGGAAGTAACCATGAGGACGACCAGTTAAACCACAACGGTTACGAAGACGTACCGGAGATGCATTACGTGGCAATGCTTGTAACTTTAACGTCGCTTCGAAACGCTCTTCTTCAGTTGCGTTTACATTTGCAATCGTAGCTTTTAATTCAGCACGTTTTGCAGCGTATTTAGCAACTGTTTTTTCGCGTTTCAATTCGCGATTAATCATACCTTTCTTAGCCATATCGACCTCTTATTTGAACGGGAAGCCGAATGCACGCATAAGCGCACGGCCTTCGTCATCGGTGCGAGCAGTCGTAGTAATAGTAATATCCATACCACGAATACGATCAATCTTATCGAAATCGATTTCAGGGAAAACGATTTGCTCTTTCAAACCCATTGAATAGTTACCACGACCATCAAATGATTTCGAAGAGAAACCACGGAAGTCACGGATACGAGGGATTGCGATTGAGATCAAACGATCCAAGAATTCGTACATTTGGTCGCCACGTAAAGTAACTTTACAACCAATCGGCCACCCATCACGGATTTTAAAACCTGCGATAGATTTACGAGCAAGTGTAATTACTGGTTTTTGACCAGCAATTAATTGCATGTCGACTACAGCACCATCTAATAATTTCTTATCAGTTGCAGCTGCGCCTACACCCATGTTTAGGGTGATTTTTGTGATGCGTGGAATTTCCATCACGTTCTTAACGCTAAGTTCTTCTTTTAACTTGGCTTTAAGTTCATCATTGTAACGTGCTTTAAGTCTGGCCATCGCCTTTTCAACCTATTACTTCGCTACCGCCACTGATTCACCATTTGATTTATAAACGCGAGTTTTCACGCCATCAATCACTTGGTAACCAACACGGTCAGCCTTCTGGGTTGTAGCATTTAAAATTGCCACGTTTGAAATATGAAGCGAAGCTTCTTGAGTAACAATACCGCCTTCAGCGCCAGTTACACGATTCGGCTTTTGATGCTTCTTCACTAAGTTAAGGCCTTCAACCTTAACGCGGTCTTCAGAAACAGACAATACAGTACCCTGTTTGCCTTTTTCTTTACCTGCGATCACAATAACTTGATCGCCTTTTTTAATCTTAGCCATGATTGCCTCTTATAGAACTTCAGGAGCCAATGAAATGATTTTCATGAACTGTTCAGTACGAAGTTCACGAGTCACTGGTCCGAAGATACGAGTAGCAATCGGAGCTTTGTTGTTGTTCAGGATAACTGCAGCATTATCATCAAAACGGATCACAGAACCATCTGGACGACGAATGCCGAATTTAGTACGAACTACAACCGCATTCATCACGTCACCTTTTTTAACACGTGCGCGTGGGATTGCTTCTTTTACAGTAACTTTAATAATGTCGCCAACAGAAGCATAACGACGATGTGAACCACCAAGTACTTTAATACATTGTACGCGGCGAGCACCACTGTTGTCTGCTACGTCGAGCATAGTTTCGGTTTGAATCATTGCCCTACTCCAAAACCGAGCATCACCGGTCACAATTTCGAAAGGCTCAAAGAGTACTCGAAATTGACCGATGATGCAACAAGAACGTCGAATTACTCAGCAGCTGCTTCAACTACTTCCACTAAAGTCCAAGCTTTAGTTTTAGAAATTGGGCGGCTTTCTTTAATGGTCACAACATCACCAATTTTAGCGACGTTATTCTCATCATGAGCGTGTAACTTAGTTGAACGGCGAATTGACTTGCCATACAACGGGTGTTGAACGCGGCGTTCAATAAGAACAACAATAGATTTATCCATTTTGTCACTTACGACTTTGCCGGTTAACGTGCGGACTGTTTTTTCACTCATTGTCCGTTCCCCTGTTTTTCGGTAAGGAGTGTCTTAATACGAGCAATTGTCTTACGAGCAACTTGCACTTCGTGCGATTTACCCAACTGACCAGTTGCTTTCGCCATACGAAGACGGAATTGGTTAAGCTGTTGCTCATCAAGCAAAGCTTTCAACTCTTCTACCGACTTTTCACGTAAATCTTTAGTTTTCATTACATTACCGTCCGAGTCACGATAGTGGTTTTAAACGGAAGTTTAGCAGCAGCTAAAGCAAATGCTTCACGCGCTAATTCTTCGTTCACACCTTCAATTTCGTACAGGATCTTGCCTGGTTGGATCTGGCAAACCCAGTATTCCACGCTACCCTTACCTTTACCCATACGCACTTCAAGAGGCTTTTGAGTAATTGGCTTATCCGGGAATACGCGAATAAAGATTTTACCACCACGCTTAATACGGCGGCTAATAGTACGACGTGCAGCTTCAATCTGACGCGCAGTCATACGACCACGTTCAGTTGCTTTAATTGCAATCGAACCAAATGATACTGTACTACCACGATGCGCTAGACCAGTATTACGGCCTTTGTGCACCTTACGGAATTTGGTACGTTTAGGTTGCAACATGGATTATTCTCCCTTGTCAGCAGCACGGTCACCGCGACGACCACGACGCTCTTGACCTTCACCACGACCACGACCACGTTTAGCTGGACGATCTTCAGCAGGAGCAGGGTTCATGACTTGTTTCATGCCACCTAAAATCTCGCCACGGAAAATCCAAACTTTAACACCAATCGTACCGTAAGTTGTTTCTGCACGCACAGTTGCATAGTCAATGTCTGCACGCAATGTATGCAAAGGTACACGACCTTCACGATACCATTCAGTACGAGCAATCTCTGCACCACCTAAACGGCCAGACACTTCAACTTTGATACCTTTAGCACCAGCACGCATAGTGTTTTGAACCGCACGCTTCATAGCACGACGGAACATTACACGCTTTTCTAATTGAGAAGCAATTGCTTCAGCAACCAAACGCGCATCTAAGTCTGGGCGATCAATTTCGTTGATACTTACTTGCGCAGGAACACCCATAATGCTAGTAAGTTCGCGCTGTAATTTCTCAATATCTTCGCCTTTTTTACCGATTACGATACCAGGACGAGCTGTGCTAATTGTTACTTTAGCAGCGCCTGATGGACGTTCGATAAGAATGTTGCTGATCATCGCATTCTTAAGTTTTTTATTTAAAAACTCACGAACTTGAAGATCTTTAAGCAAGTATTCAGCGTATTGTTTCGGACTCGCATACCAGTTAGCGTTATGACGTTTCACAACACCTAGGCGGATACCGATTGGATGAACCTTCTGACCCATATCAAACCCCTACCTTAACGGTGATGTGACAAGTACGCTTAGTAATACGATCTGCACGGCCTTTAGCACGTGGCATAATACGTTTAAGGCTAACGCCTTCATCAACGTAAATCGTAGAAACTTTAAGATCATCAACATCTAAACTGTTATTGTGTTCAGCGTTTGCAATCGCAGATTCCAATGCTTTTTTTACTAAAACAGCAGCTTTTTTATTGCTGAAGTTTAAAATATTTAAAGCATGCGCAACAGATTTGCCGCGAATAAGATCTGCAACCAAACGTGCCTTTTGTGCCGAGATAGCGGCACCGCGTAATTTAGCAGTTACTTCCATCATGACACCTATTAACGTTTAGACTTCTTGTCAACACCGTGACCACGATAGGTACGAGTTGGCGCGAATTCACCGAGTTTATGACCAACCATATGCTCAGTAACAATTACTGGAACGTGATTACGACCATTATGAACAGAAATTGTTAAACCAACAAAATCTGGAAGGATCATCGAACGACGAGACCAAGTTTTAATCGGCTTGCGAGAGTTACTAGCAACAGCCGCTTCAACCTTAGCGAACAAGTGCGCATCGACGAATGGGCCTTTTTTCAGAGAACGAGGCATTAGTCAGATTCCTTTACTTGACGCGACGGTCGCGAATAATCATCTTAGTCGTACGCTTATTGGTACGTGTCTTGTACCCTTTAGCTTTTTGACCCCATGGGCTTACAGGTTGAATACCTTTATTACGCCCTTCACCACCACCGTGCGGGTGATCAACTGGGTTCATCGCCATACCACGTACGGTAGGACGAACACCACGCCAGCGCGCAGCACCAGCTTTACCCAATGAACGAAGGTTGTTTTCTTGGTTAGAAACTTCACCAATTACAGCGCGGCATTCAACATGAATTTTACGCATTTCGCCTGAACGAAGACGAACAATTGCGTAAGAACCATCACGACCCAACAACTGAACAGAAGCACCAGCAGAACGCGCTAATTGCGCACCCTTACCGATTTTAAGTTCAACGTTATGAAGTGTAGAACCGATCGGCATGTTACGAAGTGGCAAGCAGTTACCTGGACGAATTGGAGCATCGTTACCAGATTGTACTTTGTCGCCAGCACGTAAGCCTTTAGGTGCAATGATATAACGACGCTCACCATCAGCATATTTCAATAAAGCAATATGTGCTGTACGGTTAGGATCGTATTCAATGCGTTCTACAACAGCTGGGATGCTGTCTTTATTACGCTTAAAGTCAACGATACGATAGTGTTGCTTATGACCACCACCAACGTGACGAGTTGTAATGTGACCGTTATTATTACGACCACCAGTACGTTTTTTTGCTTCAACCAACGGTGAGTAAGGCGCGCCTTTGTGAAGGTGATCATGAACCACTTTCTCTACAAAGCGACGTCCTGGAGACGTTGGCTTACATTTTTGAATCGGCATAATTTTCGTCCTTATTCCGCTGCGCTTTCAGCGGTATCGCCCAAGTCAGCCATTTCAACATCTTGGCCGGCTTTCAGGGTGACGTATGCTTTTTTAACATCAGAACGACGTCCCAATGTTTTACCAAAGCGCTTAGTTTTACCTTTAGTAATAGTAGTGTTAACTTTAACAACTTCTACGCCAAAAAGTTTTTCAACTGCTTTTTTAACTTCAAGTTTAGTAGCATTAATATCTACTTTAAATACTTGAACGCCAACAGTATCACCTAAAACTTGTGCCTTTTCTGAGAAGACTGGTCCTTTAAGGACTTGATAGATACGTTCGTTGTTCATCCGAGTTCTACCTCAATTTTCTTAGCAGCAGCTACAGACATAACAACTTTATCAAACGCGATCAAGCTTACAGGATCGATTGCAGTTGCATCCACCACATCTACATGCGGAAGGTTGCGTGCTGCAAGATATAAGTTCTCATCTACAGCTTCAGTAACGATCAATGCACGAGCGGCATTTAAATCGCCAAGCTTAGCAAGCAATTCTTTAGTTTTTGGAGCTGCAATAGCAAACTCTTCAACTAATACAAGACGATCTTGGCGAACAAGTTCAGCTAAGATACATTGCATTGCACCGCGGTACATTTTGCGGTTTACTTTTTGAGACCAATCTTGTGGGCGAGCAGCAAAAGTTTTACCACCACCAACCCAGATAGGGCTACGAGTAGAACCCGCACGAGCACGACCAGTACCTTTTTGACGGAATGGTTTTTTACCACCGCCAGAAACGTCTGCACGTGACTTCTGAGCACGAGTACCTTGACGACCACCTGCTAAATAAGCAGTAACAACTTGGTGTACAAGAGCTTCGTTAAATTCACGTCCGAAAGCAACTTCAGACAATTCAACAGCAGAGCCGGAAACAGTTTTCAAATTCACGGTATTTCCCCTCAGGCCTTGATGGTAGGACGTACAATCACGTCACCGCCAGTTGAACCAGGAATTGCACCTTTAACAACTAAAACAGAACGTTCAGCGTCAATAGATACGATTTCAAGACCTTGTACTGTTACGCGTTCATCACCTAAGTGACCAGCCATTTTTTTGCCTTTGAACACGCGACCAGGAGTTTGGTTTTGACCTGTAGAACCTAATACACGGTGAGAAACTGAGTTACCGTGAGTAGCGTCTTGGGTACGGAAGTTCCAACGTTTAACACCACCTTGGAAACCTTTACCTTTTGATTGACCAGTTACGTCAACAACTTGACCAACTGTGAACAAATCAACACCAATAGTACCGCCAACTTCACGACCTTCAAGCTCAGCTTCAGTAACACGGAACTCTTTAACCAAACGACCAGCAGCAACACCAGCTTTCGCAAAGTGACCTTTCTGAGCGTTAGTTACGCGAGATTCGCGACGTTCACCAGTAGTTACTTGAACAGCTTGATAACCATCAGTTTCAAGTGTTTTGATTTGCGTAATGCGGTTTGGATCGACTTCGATGACTGTAACAGGTACAGAAACACCTGCATCTGTAAAGATGCGAGTCATACCACATTTGCGACCGACTAAACCAATAGCCATGTGCATAAACCTCTAAAAAAGCGGCCTAATTAACTTAAAAGTTAATCAACCGAAAGCCTTAACCCAAAGCGATCTGAACATCAACACCAGCCGCAAGATCTAATTTCATCAATGCATCAACAGTTTTATCTGTAGGTTGAACGATGTCGATCAAACGTTTATAGGTGCGGATTTCGTACTGGTCACGCGCATCTTTGTTAACGTGCGGTGAAGTAAGAACGTTGAAGCGTTCGATGCGAGTAGGCATCGGAATTGGACCACAAACTTGTGCGCCAGTACGCTTAGCGGTTTCTACGATCTCTTGAGCAGATTGATCAATCAGACGATGATCAAAAGACTTCAAACGGATACGAATTCTCTGGTTAGACATACCAGTAAACTCCAAGCCAAACATATAAAGAATCACCCTTGACGCATCTCACCCATTGGTAAGTGTCAAAGGCAGTGAAAATCACTAAGGTCATGATCGATGCCACGACTGTAATGCACATTTACCACTTTCTTCGCAGTAAATGCCCCTCCTATTGAGGGTCGCTCATTATAACGATTGTTTAAGTCTTATGCAATTCTCTTTTTCTATTTTCTCCACAAAACCTGCTTTGATCGAGCATTCAGAGTTCATCTAGGCATTTATTACAAACTCAATAGCTTTATTTAGGAGTTGATTACCTTGCTCAAATTTTTGTGCTTCTGAATACTGTAGTTCACGCGTAGATTGAACATATTCTCCGTCAAAAATAGACAATTCCTCTTCATCTTCAAGTAAGAGCGCTAAAGCTGCTGGTGTCATCTCTGGATGAAACTGAAAACCAAGCACATTTTTTCCAATCTGATACATCTGATTGCGACAAGCTCTATTCTCCGCCAAGTGTATAGCGCCTTTAGGTATTTCAAATGTCTCACTATGCCACTGCATAACATTTATCTTTTCAGGTAACGGAAAGCTTTCTTGAGGTAAATTTGCAACTCTCTGGACTGTTGACCAGCCAAGTTCCTGATAGCGATTACGGCTCACCGCCGCGCCCAATGCATTAGCAATCAGTTGCCCCCCTAAACAAAGACCAATAGCAGGCTTTCCTGCTGCCAAATAACGGCGCAACCATCTTTTCTCTATCTTAAGCCATGGAAAATTTGCCTCATCATTTACACTCATCGTTCCACCCATGACCAGTAACAAATCAACTTCTTCGATTCTGGGTAAAGCCTCTATTTCAAGTGATCGATCAACTGGAAGTGCAAAGAACTCCGTAGAGCTAATGGTCGCGTGATGGGCTTTTAAAAATGAGTAACAACTTCCAAATCCCTCACCTGCAATATGTTGAAAATAGTGAACTCGTAAATGCGACTTCATGCGCTTAAACCTATTGTTGTTAGAATGTTGTAGTGGTCTTTGCAAAAATAAAGCCAAGTTTTTATTTTATGGGTCTACTGTAACGAAACGTCTTATAAAACTTCGTAAATCTAGCGAAGAATTTAAATTTCTCTTAATCTAACTTTATTATCTAAAATGCAACGCACTATGAAAAAGCATAACGACTTCCAGACTCGCCTCATTCACGCACCAAGAAAGGCTCCGCAATTTATCGAAACAGTGCAACCACCCTTATTTCGTGCATCGACTATTATTTTTAAGTCAACCTCGCACCTTTTTGATCGCCATTGGACTGATGATTACGACTATAGCTATGGGACACATGGCACCCCCACTACCTTCACCTTAGGCGACAATATTGCGCAAATTGAAGGTGGATTGCATTGTTTGCTTGCACCGAGTGGTCTATCAGCAATTAATGTTGTGAACTCAGCATTTTTAAGCACTAATGATGAAGTATGGGTCCCAGACAACATTTATGGACCAAATCTAGAACATTTAAATCATCTACAAAATCAATATGGCATCATTGTTAAAGTATATAACCCTATTGACGCTTCAAGTTTTCAACCGACTGAAAAAAGTAAACTATTATGGTTAGAGGCTGCGGGTTCGGTTACTTTAGAATTCCCTGATCTTAAAAATCTAGTTAAAAAAGCTAAAAAACATGGTGTATTAACAGCCCTAGATAACACCTGGGGAGCTGGGCTTGCGTTTAATGCTTTTAATTTTTCTGATGAAGACCTATCAGTCGACTTAACCGTCCATGCTCTAACCAAATATCCGAGTGGTGGCGGTGACATCTTAATGGGTAGCATTGTAACTCGTGATGATAAACTCCATCATCGTCTGTTCCGTACACATGCCATTTTAGGTATTGCAGTTTCAGGAGACGATGCGGCTCAAGTCCAACGCAGTCTTGCTCATATGTCTTTACGCTATGAACAACAGTCAGCCAATGCACAAACTTTACTTAAATGGCTAAAAGACCAACCTCACTTTGCACAAGCTCTACATCCAAGTGATGAGACCGCCCCAGGCTATCAATACTGGCAAGAAATCTGCACAAACGGTCAAAGTGCTGGCTTAGTCAGTGTTATTTTCAAACCAGATTATGACATGACCGCAGTACGTCGCTTTTGCGATGCATTAGAGTTATTTAAACTTGGATTTAGTTGGGGAGGACCAGTTAGCTTGATCATGCTTTATGATTTAAAAATGATGAGAAAACTTGAGAATACACATTTACAACAAGGTTTATTAGTTCGCTTCTGTATAGGACTGGAAGATCCGCAAGATTTAATTCAAGATATCGAAAATGCACTGAAACAACTGTAAAAACGACAACATTATAGTGGCTCGAACCAAAGGATAAAAATATATGGGTACACCGATTGTTATTGCTAAAAATCTGAATGACACATCAAAAGAAATTGTTTTGCTTTCTCAGTTTGCTAACCGCCATGGCCTAATTGCAGGTGCAACAGGTACAGGTAAAACAGTTACTTTAAAAGTTCTAGCAGAAAGTTTCTCTCGAATCGGCGTTCCTGTATTTCTTGCCGATGCTAAAGGCGATGTTTCGAGTCTCGCAAAATCAGGTGAGGCTTCAGATAAGTTTAATGAACGTCTAAAATTATTACAGATTGATAGCATTCCTTTTGCTGCTAACCCTGTCATTTTCTGGGATCTGTTCGGCCAACAAGGCCACCCTATTCGCACTACTATTTCTGAGATTGGGCCAATTTTATTGGCTCGTATGCTCAATTTAAATGACACCCAAGAAGGTGTATTAGCTGCAGTTTTTCGAATTGCGGATGACCAGGGCCTACTGTTAGTAGACTTTAAAGACCTAAAAGCCATGATCACCTTCGTTAGTGAACATGCAGCAGAATTTAAAGCAGAATATGGCAATTTATCTCCGGCTAGCTTAGGTGCTATTCAGCGTAACTTGCTTGCTCTTGCAGACCAAGGTGGAGAACAATTTTTTGGTGAGCCAGCTTTAAACATTCTAGACTTTATACAAACCGATGCAAATGGACATGGTTATATCAATATTCTTGCTGCTGACAAGCTCATGAATACGCCTAAGCTATATGCCACTTTCTTGTTATGGATGCTTTCGGAGTTATTTGAACAGCTTCCAGAAGTTGGCGATATGGACAAACCAAAACTCGTGTTTTTCTTTGATGAGGCTCACTTATTATTTGACAATGCCAGTCAAGCATTACAAGAAAAGATTGAGCAAGTTGTACGCTTAATTCGCTCTAAAGGTATTGGCATCTATTTTATTACTCAGAATCCACTCGATTTACCAGAAAGTGTTCTCGGTCAACTTGGCAATCGTATTCAACATGCGCTACGTGCATTTACCCCTAAAGATCAAAAAGCAGTAAAAACCGCAGCAGATACTTTCCGTGCCAATCCAAACTTTAAAGTTGATGAAGCCATTACCGAACTGGCTGTTGGTGAAGCGCTAATTAGTTGTCTTGATGAGCAAGGTACGCCACAGATTGTAGAACGGGGCTGGGTGATGCCTCCTTACTCTGCTTTTACACCAATCACTCCAGAAGAGCGCCAAACTCTAATCTCAAAAAGTATTATTGCTGGTATTTATGAACAAGCTGTAGATCGTGATAGCGCTTATGAAATGCTACAAAATAAAGTCGCTGAACGTGAGCAACAGCAACAAAATACTGAACTTGCTAAACAACAAGAAAAAGAGCAAGAAACTTTAGCAAAGCAGCAAGCAAAGGAACAAGAGCGATTAGCACGTGAACAGCAAAAAGAAGAAGAACGAGCAGCACGTGAACGAGCCAAGCTTACGCAAGATATTGTGGGTACTTTTGCAAAAAGTGCTGCACGCAGTCTAGGAGGAAGTACAGGTCAAAAATTAGTAAGGGGCCTGCTTGGTTCACTATTTGGCAAATAACTTTCTTCGATATATCGGTTCTAAATTAGGGAATTTTATATTCCCTAATTTTTTTATGGTTTTTATAAAAAATCTATTGCGATTGTTTTTTTAAAGATGTATTTTAAATACATCTTATATAGCCAGATAAATAAGGTCTAGCCATGACTCCACAACAAATCGAACTCGTTAAATCCACAGTACCTGTTTTACGTGAACACGGCGTTACGCTGACCACATACTTTTATAAGCGTATGCTTAATAACAATCCTGAATTAAAAAATGTTTTTAACTTGGATGACCAAACTAGCTTACGTCAACCTCGTGCTCTTGCAGCTGCCGTTCTTGCATATGCAGAAAATATTGAGAACCCTACTGTTTTAGCGAAAGCAGTTGAGCGTATTACGACTAAACATGTGAGCTTAGATATTCAACCAGACCAATATGCAATTGTTGGCGACAACTTACTTCATTCAATTAGTGAAGTACTCAACGTGCCATTTGAATCAGAACTGATTGAGGCGTGGAAACAGGCTTATTTACAATTGGCAGATATTCTAATTGGCGTTGAAAAACAAAAATATGAACAACTTAAAAACTTAAATGGTGGATGGGCTGGATGGCGTTCATTTGAAATTACTCAAATTGATCCTCTTGAATCCGGCAAACGTTTCACCTTAAAAGCAACTGACCATGAAGACGTACTTAGCGGACCTGCAAATGCTTTTATCTCTGTTAAAGTGCAAGTTCCAGATGAGCAGCTTGAACAACCGAAAGCTTTTAAATTTACAGAAGTTCAGGAAAACAACTCATATCATTTTGAAGTTCAGCCTGAAGAAAACCATACAGAGTTCTCAGTAGCGAACATCTTGCTTGAACATTATAGAGTTGGCGATCAAGTTCAAGTTTCAGCGCCTTTAACGCTCTAATATAAAAACCTCTTGCCTGAAAGTTTTCTTATTTAGACTTTCAGGCTAAGATGATCATCCTTTTAATCTCTTCCATTTTTGGTGATCATGCAGCTTAATAAATTTACCGATTATGCATTACGACTATTAATGTATGTTGCACGCCCAAGTGATGCACCCTACACGATTGCAGAAATCGCGAAAGATTTGCATGTTTCACAAAACCATCTGGTTAAAGTTGTTCACTTCATGGGTAAGCAGGAATGGATTATTACCATTCGTGGAAAAGGCGGTGGAATTCGCTTAAATCCAGATGCACTTAACTCAAATTTAGGTTCAATTGTCCGAATATTACAGGGTGACAATCAAATCGTTGAATGCAATACGCCACCTTGTGTATTGCGAAGTCACTGTGGTTTAAAAGGTATTCTTGACCAAGCTTTAGAAAGCTTTTACCAAAGTCTAGACCAATACACGCTTGGAGAGGTTTTGCAACAGTCAAAGTCTGCTCCACCTGACTCTCCTATTGCCTTTTTACAAATCTGACTTCTATTGATTTTCATAAGTAGATTTATTGAAAATTAGCAAGAATAACCAAGCTCCTTTATACTAGGCACGAGCCCTCTCATCTAAAAAGTTATTTTTTATGCGTCGTAGTGAAAAATCGAAAGACACCAAAGCCAGACTCGCACCCAAGCAAAAGATCAGCTATGAAAAAGCACCAGATCCGGCGATCACAGCCTATGCTGTGCAATCACTAAACTGGTTACGCCAAGCTGAGTTTCTAATGAGTGCACCTAAATTGGCACTTTGTGTTGAAGATAGCGGCTACGAGATTGCTTTTGCAGGGCGCTCAAATGCTGGTAAGTCGAGTGCGATTAATGCATTAACCAATCAGAAACAACTTGCCCGCGCTTCTAAAAAGCCAGGCCGTACCCAGATGATTAACTTTTTTAGTCTAGGCAACCCTGATCAACGCTTGGTCGACCTTCCAGGTTACGGTTATGCAGCGGTTCCCGAAGATATGAAACGGGTGTGGCAAAAAGAATTAGAAAACTATCTGATCCATCGCCAAAGCTTACAAGGTTTAGTATTACTTATGGATATTCGCCATCCTCTACAGCATTTCGACATGATGATGCTAGAGTGGGCTTATTCACGTCATCTCTTTGTTCATATTCTATTAACAAAAGCAGACAAACTTAATCGCGGTCCTGCAAATAAAGTCCTGCTTGAAGTTAAGCAACAGCTGAAAAAAATGAAGCTTGATTTTTCTATTCAGCTTTTCTCTTCACTTAACAAAATAGGCTTAGAAGAGTTAGCAAGTGTTATGGCAGGGCGTTTACATTTCACACTGGATCAACAGCCAGAATTTGATGTCGATTCAATCCCTGAAGCGACAGATGAGGATGCTGAAAGCTAAATTATCCTCACAGATACAATTTCTTCATTAAATTTATACTCAATTGTCCCCTATTGCTAAACACAAATGTAGGGGCTTTTTTTATACTCGTTATAACTTCATCGAGTTAAAAATCAGGACTAAATGATGAAATTGTTATCTTTTTTGAAGGCCAAGGCTTTAGGCTCTTCTATTGATTATAAAATTCTTCCACGTAAAGTAAAATTTGACTGGAAAGATACCCCTGTCGACTGGATTCCTAATCAGCCTTTCGCAAGTTATTTTATTAATGAAATTAATAATATCTTGCCTGCTGGAGAGTTCTGGTTTTGCCGTTTGTATAATAAGGTTTTACCGCAAATCACAGATGAAAAACTCAAGCAGGATGTACAAGCATTTATCCGCCAGGAAGCTATGCATGCCAATGCCCACACTTCTGCAAACAAAGAATATTTAAGCGCACGTAATATTGATATCCAGAGAAATCTGGACATTATGAATTATGTATTTACTATCGCTTTGGCAGACAAACCTTTTGATAGAGAAGTTCCAAAAATTTTAGAAAAACAGTGGGATTTATTCCGTTTAGGAGTTATTGCAACTGTTGAGCATATGACCTGCGTGTTGGGTAAATATGCGTTATATAACGAGCGATGGGAAGAACTAGGCGCAGATCCAGAAATGGTGGATCTGGTTAAATGGCACGGTTCAGAAGAAATTGAACACCGCACGGTTGCCTTTGATTTATATCGTCATCTTGGTGGCGGTTATATTCCACGTTACTATATGAGTCTTGCTGTTATCACACTTGTACTTGGATTATGGGTAGATGGCGCTGCACATATTATGAAACAAGATCCACGTTTCGCAGATGCAGCCAAATCTAGATTTTTTCCAGTGTGGGTTACTTTAGAGTGGTACAAAATTAGCCGAAAAGATAATCAGGTTTTACCTAACCCTCTCTGGCTTATTGCCCAGCAAATTGATTACCTCATGCCTTGGTATGATCCAGTCAAAGAAGGCAGTACTGAAGATGCGGTTAGCTATTTATCGCAATCTCCAGCAGCAAAAAGAGCAGAACTTCAAGCTGCTTAAAATAAAAAAGCAGGATTTAAAATCCTGCTTTTTTTGATCTATAGATAGTTAGACACTGATATCTTTATCTTTCGTATAACGGTCTACAACCACACTAATCATCATATCGCCCTGCACATTTACCACTGTTCTGACTGTATCTAACAAACGGTCAATCGGAAGTAAAATTGCAATTGCCTCAGCTGGCAAACCCACAGACTGTAAAACCATAATCATAGTGACCATGCCCGCGCTAGGTATTCCTGGCGCACCGAGTGATGCAATCATTGCTGTTAAGCACACTATAATTTGTTGTGTCAGGTTTAAATCTAGACCCACCAAATTTGCCACAAACAATGCAGCTGCCGCTTCATATAGTGCAGTACCATCCATATTCAACTGTGTGCCTAATGGAATAACAAATCCTGCTGTTTGCGGGCGCACGCCTAAGTTTTCTTGCGCACACTTCATACTAAGCGGCATAGTGGCAGAGCTAGAACTGGTTGCAAATGCGGTAATCAGTGCTGTACGCGTCCCTTTAAAAAAGGTCCACGGGCTCATACGACCAAAAACCCAAAGCAGTAGTGGTAACACAACGGCGCCATGAAAAATAGTTGTGCCCGTTACAACGACTGCAAACTCAGCCAAACGACTTAATACCGAAATATCTTCTGTTGCCATTAACTTTGCTAACAAAGCAAAAATACCCAACGGCGCTAATTTCATCACCCAGCCAACCAGCAACATCATCATTTCAAAGAACTGGTGACTCAATAAACGAATACTTTTGAAACGTTCCCCACCCTGCACCAAAGCGACACCGACAAATAAAGCAAAGACTACGACGGCTAAAACGTTACCATCACTAAACGCTTTAAATGGGTTAATTAAAGTATTTTGAATAAAATTAGTGAAAAAACTTGCAGGGTTTAAACTATCTGGTGCTTGATAATTTTGCATAGATGTCTGGAAAATAGAAATATCTATGCCACGTCCAACTTCAAATAAATGAGCACAACTGATGCCTAAAATTAAGGCTAAAGTGGTTGTAGTTAAACAGCATAAAAATGTGATTTTCCAGACTGGCCCTAACTGTCCGCCTGCTTGTAGATTTGATACCCCCACAACAATCGAACTAAAAATTAAAGGTACCAAAAGCATTTTAAGGAGCCCAATAAAAACACTACTTAATATTCCAAGCCCATATAAACTATGTTTTACAAAAGCTGTATCTGGATACATTGTGAGTAGGAAACCAAAGGCTAAACCTAAAATGGCGGCAATCAGAATTTGTGTATTTAAGTTCATATCAGCATTATTTTTTTCAGTTGGCATACCTTTTTACAATATGACATGAGCTTGCTTTTCATTCGAGCAATTTTTTGTCACATCGATCCCATTAAAAAGAAAAAAGCCATCTGGTTAGATGGCTTTTTCGAGGAATCTATTGCGTTTCAATTTCCCGCAAACGGATTAAACCCTCTTGTACTGTACTGCATACAAGCTGACCATTTTGCCACATACGACCGAAGTTTAAACCGCGTGAAGCCGCGCTCACTGTGGCTTCCATGTCATACAACATCCACTCATCCGCACGAAGTGGACGATGGAAATAAATCGCATGATCAATGCTTGCACATTGCAAACTTGGAGAAATATAACTTAAGCCATGCGGTCTTAAAGCCGTTGTCATTAAAGTAAAGTCTGAATAAAAGGCAACAATCGCTTGATGCAGAGCAATATCATCTAATTGTTTTGGAATACGATCATGCGTGCGGATGTAGTGCGCATTATATGGAGCTTCGGGTTGCGGCTGAAACGGGTTTACCGGATCAATTGGACGAATTTCTACATGACGCTCACGCATGAAACTAGCACGAACATTTTCAGGTACAAAGTTTAGAATACCCTGTTTCAGTTCATTTTCAGATTTAAGCGTTTCTGGTGCAGGATACTCAGGTTCTTGATGTTGATAGTTCAAACCTTCTTCTGGGTTGGCAAAAGAAACCATCGCTGAAAATATTACTCGCCCATGCTGAATTGCACGGACTTGACGACTTACAAAGCTCTTCCCATCCCGTAAACGGTCTACTTCATAGATAATTGGGGCATTAATATCACCACCATACAAAAAATATGCATGCAAAGAATGCGCTGGGCGATCAGTTGTATAAGATGCTGCACGTAAAGCCTGACCCAAAACCTGTCCACCAAAGACACGTTTACCGACAAGATTACGGCTCATGCCACGGTAAATATTTTCTTCTAGCTTTTCTAAAGTGAGAAGCTCGACTAGTTCTTGGGTTAGCGCATTCATGAGAGATACCTTCATATTTCAGGTAAAAAATCGTATTAAAGGACAGGTGTGTAGAATCTATTGTGCCATAAAAAACTATTTGAACATGGAACAATCAGTCAACTTATGACGAACATTGCTCATATAACAGCTAAAAATACGATTTTTAACGATAAAATATGCCAAAAGCATTATAATTTATACGCTATTAGCATATTGTTTTTTTCAACAAATGCCTCAAAATAATTACCCTCCGCATTTGGTGCTGGGATTTGTCTTTAAGAAGTAGGAGTTCTTATGTCCAAGAGTGGGTTTGGTCAAATGTATCGTCGGCTTTCGAGTAAACTACTTGACCTCGTGGTAACACCACATGTTCTTGGGGAAGTTCCTACTGAACCAGTATCAGAAACAGAAGCAAAAACTGACCGCCAGAAAGTGGTGTGCTATGTCTTACAAAACCATTCTCGAAGCAATGCTTTGGTGGTTGATGGAGAAACGCGTCGTTTAAATTTAAAACCTGCGTTAGACCCATTAGTTGTTGGCACTCATCAGGAAAAAGCATCGGTTTTATTTTTACAGCACAATGATGAAAATAATTTACTGAATCCTCCTCCTCATGCTTTTCCACCACGCTTACTAAAATTAATTGAAGTCTTACAAGAAAATCCTGAACTAGATATAGAGCTTGTTCCGGTTACCGTTTTATGGGGCCGTACACCAGATAAAGAAGATTCTTGGTTTAAGCTCTTATTTTCAGATACATGGGCTACACCAAGCACCGTTAAGCAATTGGTCAACATTGGCTTACATGGCCGCCAATCATATTTAGAATTTCATGAACCGCAATCGCTACGTGAACTGGTTGAATATGCACAACAGCATTATCCAAACCTTTCACCAGCTACATATATTGTAAGTACGTTAAATGATTACTTAGATCGTCAACGTGAAGTGGTCTTAGGCCCCGATTTATCGGATCGCCGTAATGTCATGCAGTCGGTTGTAAAATCTCGCGATGTGCAAGAAGCGATCCGCCGTGAAAGTATTCGCGGAAAAGTGAGTATGCTCGAAGCTGAACGTCGTGCGATTGGTTATGTAAATGAAGTCGTATCTGATTATTCACACTCAGCTGTACGCTTTGCCGATCTTGCTTTAACGCGCTTATGGACCCAACTTTATGACGGCGTAGAAGTGCACAACTTCAGCACTGTTCGTGAACTGGCAAAAGATTACGAAGTGGTTTATACACCTTGCCACCGCAGTCACATTGACTATTTATTATTATCCTATGTGATTTATAAACGTGGCTTAATGGTTCCGTATATTGCTGCCGGTGATAACTTAAATCTACCATTTGTAGGGCAACTTTTACGTGGAGGTGGCGCATTCTTTATTCGTCGTTCTTTCCGTGGAAATGGCCTTTATACAACGGTATTTAAAGAATATTTATATAGTATTTTGTCACGCAACACCCCTCTTGAATACTTTATTGAGGGTGGTCGTTCACGTACAGGACGCCTATTACCGCCTAAAACTGGTATGCTTGCCATGACAGTTCACAGCCATTTACGTGGCCGTGCTAAACCGATCGTCTTCTTACCAACTTATATTGGTTATGAACGATTGATGGAAGGCTCGACCTACGTGGGCGAAATGCAAGGTAAACCGAAAGAAGCCGAATCAATTTTTGGTATTGTAAAAACCTTACGAAAAATTGAACGTATTTTCGGCAAAGTCCATGTGAACTTTGGTGAGCCTGTTTTCCTTGATGATCTGCTTAAGCAACATAATGCAGAAAATGTTCATATCGAAAAGAATGACGACCCAATTCCTCAAGCGGTTTCAGATGCAGTAAATAGCTCTGCACATGCCATTTTAGAAAATATTAACCGAGCTGTGGTGATTAACCCTGTCTCTTTACTTTCTATTATTTTGCTTGCAACTCCAAAGCATACGCTTGATGAAGAAATCTGTATTAAGCAGCTTGAAGCTTACCGCAATCTGGCATCAAACTTCCCATATGACCAACGTATGGAAGTAACACCACTTTCTGGTAAAGAAATTATTGCTTATGGTTTAAAGCTTAAACTCATTAAACGAGTTCAGCATGCACTCGGCGATATTATTGGGATTGAAGATAACCAAGCTGTTCTTCTGACCTATTTCCGTAATAACATTTTGCACGCCTTTGTTTTACCGTCATTGGTTGCATCACTTGTTGAACACAATGGAAAAATCAGCCGTTCAGATTTAACCAATGTCATCTATACCCTGTATCCATTCTTGAAGGCAGAGTTATTCCTTAAATGGAAGAGTAGCGAGCTTAAAGAACAAATTGAGCAATATGCAGATGCATTGGTTCAATCGAAACTTATTCAACAAGACGATGAAGGTAACTTGATTAGCTCTGCACCAAATACTGAAGAGCATAATCAACTCGTTGTTTTAGCTACTCCTGTTAAGCAAAGCCTTGAGCGTTACTACATGACGCTTGCGCTCATTACTCAACGTGGTTCGGGTAATATTTCTGCTAAACAGGTTGAAGAATTAAGTCATTTACTCGGACAACGTTTGTCTGTTCTATATGAATTTAATTCGCCAGAGTTCTTCGACAAAGCTTTATTCCAAAGCTTCTTAAAAGTACTTACACAGCAAAATTACATTCGAACCAATGACCAAGGCCAAATCGAGTTTGATGATAATTTCCGTCAAATGGCTGCGGGTGCACAATTGGTTCTTGATGAAGTAACCTTACAAATGTTGCAACACATCACGACCTTTACCGATGAAGAATTAAAAGATGCGCTTGAAGCTATGGCATCTCAACAAGCAAAACGACGTTTAAAACGTAAAAAATCTTAAGATTTTTAGTCAAAATAAAAGGCAACGAAAGTTGCCTTTTATTTTATTAGCGAATTGGACATTCAAAATAGCGTGGATCATCCATGCAACGCAGACGCTTCATAAGTTGAACAAAATAAGCATCGTAATAACCTGAAAGAACGTACTGATTACGTATTTTTGCAACCATAACGTCATAGCTCTGCTTTTCATAAAAAGAGACATCTACCCAGTAATAGGCAGGTAAATGGTTTTCCCACTGGGTCGCACGGTTAGTCAGTAATTGGCTGTTTTGAACAAACCATCCTCGAATTTTTCGGCCAAAATTAGCAGGATAAGCTTGTGGTTTAATAATTAAATTGACGCCGAAATATGCCAAAGGAAAGTTAATGACTTGGACATCTGGTCCAAATTCTTTTTGTAAGTTATATGGCAATAGTCCATATATGGGGGCAGGAACAATATCGATTTTGTCTTGTTTAAACTGAACAATCGCATTAGATAAATCAACATAAACTGGCTGACCACCCACACTTCGTACCAATGCCTGTTGTGGTGGATTGTTTGGTAACACCCCAATACGCTGATTTCTTAATTGAGCCACTCTAGAGATTTTCTTATTTTTTAGGACCATATAGGCAGTGCCAATTGGAATCATCCCTACCGCTTCATAGTCTTTAGAAATTAGCCTTTTCTCGACTGTTGGATGATTCAAAAGCTGCAATAAGCTTTTAGCGGTACGATTATTAGGAATAAGCCCGATACCTGAGGTGCTCCCCATAAACTGGTTATAACGATAAGTATTAAAATTAGATGCCGCTAAACCAGAACATTTACCCTCGTCAAATGCTTGTATGGCCTGTTGTTCCTTTTGATAGGTAACCACTTTAAATTTGACTTGATATTGCTGGGCATATAATCGAATGTCATTTAAACGACGTGTGATATCCCCTTGGGAGCCAATTGGATCATATGCACACCACACCTGATCCTCTGCCCAACTCGCGACAGCTGTTAAGCTCAAAATAAGAGCTAAGCAAATTTTTTTCACTTTCAACCTTTTTATCTTTATCGGCAATTTGGCTGCCTCATCAGGTATTTCTATTCTTATTTAAAGTTTAATCAAAATTTTATTTAGTACTATGAACATTTAAACATAATAAATAGTCATTAAAGCAAATTGGATGCTCTAATTGAAAACCTGTTTGAAGCAAATGTTTCGCATATATTCTTTTACCTGAAGTTTGGTTTGATTCTAAAGTTAACTCTGGTAATCCCAATTGTTTTTGGAACCACACGATAACTTCATGCAAAGGCAATGGTTCATTATTAGTCACAATATAGCTCGCTTGATGAGTTTCATAGTCGGCCATAAAAGCCAAAAATCTTGCTAAATCATCAATATGTATTCGATTGCTATAATGTATATTTGGATAACTTTGATTATTTTCAGCCATTTTTTTCAAACGGGCAACGGAAGTTCCATAAATGCCAGTTGGGCGAATAATTACACATTGGTTTGGATAATGCTTCTGCCAAAGCAACTCCATATTACGTAAGATATGGCCTTGTGCATCGCTTGGTTGAACTTCACTAAAATCATCAATGATCTCCCCTGCATTTTCACCATATACCCGCGTAGAAGAGACTACAATTATTTTTTTGACCGGATGTGGTTTTAATGCTTCTCGAATCGGTTCAATACTATCTACATAAGTATATTGATAACCCTCAACCGTACTCTCGTTTGGAGAAAGTAAAATATATACAACATCTACAGGTTCAATTTTACTTAAATCGAGTTTAAAGATATCTTGAACAAGATGGGTTGCGTAACTATCTGTTTTTACACTACGGCTGATTGTGGTAATTTGATGTTCTTTCTCAAATAGTTGTTTAGCAACACGCTGAGATGTTTTACCATAACCGATAAATAATATATGCATAGAAAACTCGTTGAGGGGACATGACTTCAGTCCATCAGTTACAAGGCGTTGGATCGGCTTCAGCAGCCCTGCTCGAAAAACTAAATATTTTTACCACAGATGATTTACTGTTTCATCTGCCACGTGATTATGAAGACCGCAGTACGATTATTGCAATGAATCAACTTGTGGTTGGGCGTAGCTATTTACTCGAAGGTGAGGTCAGATCAATTGATTTCCCTCCGGGAAAACGAAAATCTATGGCAGCCTTGGTTCAAGATGAATTCGGTAAAGTCACCTTACGCTTTTATCATATTTATAAAAACCTGACTGACAAAATAAAACCAGGTCATCGCTTACGTATTTTTGGTGAAGTTCGCGTAGGTGCTCGCGGCCTTGAGATGTATCATCCAGAAATTCAGCTCATTAATGACCATACTCCCCTACCCAAGACCCAGCTTACAGCAATTTATCCCAGTACAGATGGACTAACCCAACCCAAACTGCGCGAATATGTAAAACAAGCTTTAAAGCATCATAGTGATGCCTTACCAGAGCTACTCCCAAAACAATATACCAATGGCTATGCGCTTAAAGAGGCTTTGTATTACATTCATGAGCCTCCAGTTGATGCCAATATGGTTCAATTGGCTCAAGGTTCACACCCCGCACAGCAACGGCTTATTTTTGAAGAGTTGGTTGCACACCAAATTAGTTTACTTAATCGACGTGCTTATATTCGCCAAATCGCCTCCCCAGCTTTTTCAAGCAGCAAAATATTAGCCAAAAAACTATTAGAAGCTTTGCCTTTTCAAATGACCAATGCACAAAAGCGTGTATCTAAAGAAATTTTGAATGATTTAAAACAGCACCAACCAATGCTTCGATTAGTGCAAGGCGATGTAGGCGCTGGAAAGACCTTGGTTGCAGCTGTGGCCGCTTGCCATGCTTTAGAAGCAGATTGGCAGGTTGCATTAATGGCTCCTACTGAAATTCTTGCAGAACAGCACTATTTAAATTTTAAGCGTTGGTTTGAACCATTAGGCATTACTGTTGCATGGTTGTCTGGAAAACAAAAAGGTAAAGCTCGCGCACAAGCAGAGCAACAAATTAAAGAAGGTCATGCTGAACTTATTATTGGTACACATGCGTTATTTCAAGATAATGTTGGATTTGCCAAATTAGGTCTAGTGATTATTGATGAACAGCATCGTTTTGGCGTAGATCAGCGCTTAGCTCTGCGTAATAAAGGTGCTGAGCAGTTCACCCCGCACCAACTCGTCATGACAGCCACTCCTATTCCAAGAACACTGGCAATGAGTGCGTATGGTGATTTAGACACATCAATTATTGATGAGTTACCACCAGGGCGTACCCCAATTCAAACAGTTACGATTCCGCTTGATCGTCGTGAGGAAGTACTCCAACGAATTGCTTCGAATTGCAGAGATGGAAAACAGGCATATTGGGTGTGCACACTGGTTGAACAGTCTGAAACTTTAGATGCTCAAGCAGCAGAAGCAACTTATCAAGAAATGAAAGAGCGCTTTCCTGAGCTCAATATTGGCTTAGTGCATGGCAAAATGAAAGCCGACGAAAAGCAAGCGGTCATGCAAGCATTTAAGAATAATGAATTACAGCTTCTTATTGCAACGACAGTCATTGAAGTTGGAGTAGATGTTCCCAACTCCTCTATTATGGTGATTGAAAATGCCGAGCGTTTAGGTCTTTCTCAGTTACATCAATTACGTGGTCGTGTCGGTCGAGGTGCTCAAGCCAGCTTTTGCGTACTTTTATATAAAACACCTCTTTCACAAAATGGCCAAGAGAGACTTTCTATTTTAAGAGAAAGTAATGATGGCTTTGTGATTGCAGAAAAAGATCTTGAGTTACGCGGGCCGGGTGAATTACTAGGTACTAAACAAACTGGAGATATGGGATTTAGAGTTGCTCGTTTAGAGCGAGATGACCACTTACTGAGTCAAGCTCATTATGTAGCTCAGCAAGTGTTAAAAGATTATCCAGAACAAGCAGATGCACTATTAAAACGTTGGCTTCCAGAAGCGCCTCGTTATGCATATGTTTAGTTTCTTAAATCCGCAGCATCTTATCCACTCACTCTCACCTTGCTTGTTGTGTGAGTCAGGTGTGCGAGAAAAACATTCGCTCTGTAAGGACTGTTGGGAACAGTTACCATGGCTTAAACAAATAATTCAACGTAATGATCAATCCGTTCTTGTGGCCTGTGATTATGCATATCCAGTCAATCGGATCATTCAGCAGTTTAAATATGAACAAATATTACATTATCAAATCTTATTAGGTGAAATTTTACAACAACTCAAATTTCCTAAGGTACAGGCTATTGTACCTATGCCAATTTCGAATCAACGCTTAATTGAACGTGGTTTTAATCAGTCACTATTACTCGCGAATATCTTAAGCAAGCAATTAAAAATACCTGTTTGGCAGCCAGTGCAACGCCTTGCTGAGCATTCACAAAAAGGGCTTTCTCGACTGGAACGCTTTGAGAACATCGAACAACAATTCATTGCATTTACTCAAGAAAAACGGCGTTATCGCCGTGTTCTGATTATTGATGATGTCGTTACCACCGGAAGTTCAATTTATGCCCTTAGTCAGGTATTAAAGCAATTAGGATGTACAACCATTCATGCCGCCTGTTTAGCGGCAACTTTAACGAGCTAAGATCATTAAACTGTAGATAAATGCTGCTCACACCAAGGAATAACAATTTCACGGGTTAACGGTGCGAGGTGAGTTTCTGAATCATTTAAATCCACCCATTTCATTTCTGCAATTTCGGCAGCAATTTTAGGAGCCTGATCGAGTTGAACAAGATATAAATGACTGACCAGAATGTGATCTGGTTCATTCGCCGCTGCTGTTTCAAAACGACCAAGAAATTGCTCAATTACACAAGAACTTCCAACTTCTTCTAAAATTTCTCGCTGCATTGTGATCTCTGGCGCCTCATTAGGTTCCAGCTTACCACCAACTTGCATAAAAGCATGGGTATTACGCTTTCTTACGAGCAATAACTGATTTTGCTCGTTCAAGATCACTGCAGCAGCGACCGTAATTGTTTTCACCTATTTAACCTCTTTATGGCTGTACATCAGCATTTGCCCATTTTGGAGCAGGGGCCTGATATTGTTCAAATTGTTGAAGAATATCTTCTATTTTGTCTGAAGCGATCAATTTATCAACGAACCGTGCTTGGCTAAATCCATTATCTACCGTTCCTTGGATCATTTTAAGTAAATCTTCATAAAAGCCAGCTACATTTAAGAAAGCACATGGCTTTTGATGAATACCTAATTGCGCCCACGTCCATTGTTCAAAGATTTCTTCCAATGTACCCGCACCGCCCGGTAAAGCAATAAAGCCATCGGAAAGATCTGCCATTTTGGTCTTACGCTCATGCATATTTTCGACAACATATAATTTGGTTAAGCCCGGATGAGCTAACTCACGATCGACCAAAGCACGAGGTATTACTCCAATGACTTGTCCACCTGCCCGTAAAGCACTATCAGCGACAACGCCCATCAAACCTGAGCGACCACCACCATAAACCAAGGTCTTACCTTGTTTTGCAATAGCCTCGCCTGTAGTTTGGGCAACTTGTTGGAAAATTGGGTTTGAACCAAGAGATGAACCACAGAAAATACAAATTGAATTCATAGTGTAAAAAACCGTTTTATTGAACTGTCATGCTGACAAACTAAACTATCGATAAAGTTTTTTTTTGCAAAATAGCGTATTAGCAAGTGTTTTTCGGCAAATCCTTGTCTAAAATACACCCATCCATTTCCATCAGACTGCGTGAGGAAAAAAGACACATGCTTGAAGCCTTTTATGCCACAGAACGCGGAAGTCTGGAAGATGCCACCATCAATGGTGGATTTGATCTACATCCCGAATTAGTCTGGCTTGATCTTATTGCCCCCTCGCAAGAAGAGCAACAATGGGTCTTAGATGCCTATGATCAAAACTTACCCACACTAAAGTCGCTTGAAGATATTTCATCCTCAGCACGATTTTACCGTGATGATGACGGTATTTTGCATATCAGCACCTATTTTTTAACGAAAAATAAAAATTATCAAGTTGATGGTGATGCAGAAGATTCATCACACATTTTAGCGATGGTGCAAACGGTTGCATTTATCTTACATAAAGACCGTCTCTTTACGATGCGGGGAGAAAAATTAGTTGCCTTTCGTGCCTTCCGTGCACGTGCCCGTCGAAATGACTATGACATGGACTATAAAGATCCAACATGGATTTTATTAGGCCTTCTTGAGGCAAAACTCGATGAGCTTGCGGATATCTTGGAAGATATCCACAAAGATTTAGAAAAATACTCTACTGAAGTTCTAAATAACCACCAGCGTGAACAAATTCTAGATCTTGACGATATGATTACGCGACTAGCTCAACAAGAAGATATGCTAGGAAAAGCGCAGCTCTGTTTAATTGATTTGCGACGTGTACTTACTTTTTTATCACGTCCACGCGCATTAGGCAGTCATATTTACGATGCAGATATTCGAGAACTCAGTGAAGATGTTCGCTCACTCGTAGAACATGATGCCTTCTTATTCCAAAAAGTACGATTCTTGCTTGATACAACGTCTGGATTCATTAATACCGAGCAGAATGACACGATCCGTCGATTCTCGATTTTACCAAGTATGTTAGCTCCGCCTATGCTCATTGCCAGTATCTATGGTATGAACACAGATGTACTACCTTTTGCACATGGTACGACTAGTTTCTTTATTGTTTTACTCATTATTATGGGCTTCTTTATTGGTCCTATTATTTACTTCCGCTGGAAAAAATGGATCTAAGCTTTGTAATAAAATGCTAATTCCAAGCATAAAAAAGCACCTATATTTAGGTGCTTTTTTATATTTTACAGATCAAATCAGATGTAGATCTTCCTGCAAATGGCAGGCTTGAATAATCTTCAGCATTTTTTCGGGTACATTTTTAAAATGTAAACCAGTATTCTGCGGAGTAACACGTAGCCATTGAACTAAAACAGCCAATGCCAAGGTACTACCATGCTCAAGCTGTGTTAAATCTACCACTAAAGGAAAGCTTTGTTGCTTCTTAATGATATCTAACCCAGCTTTATACTGTTGTTCGGCATTTTCAAAATCAATTTTTCCCGAAACAACCAATTGTTGGTTGAGATACTGAACCACTATTCACCTACTTATTTCTGTTTGTTCTGATTAACAGCAGCGTCTGCATCCGGCTGGAAGGTTGCAATTGCTTTATTTAAATCGCCACCATTACGCTTCACAGTTGCAGCAAACTGGTTACGGAACTGCAATCCTAAATCAATACCAGAAACATTGATATTACGGATTTTCCACTGAGTACCTTTATCAGCTAACTGGAAAGACACAGGAATTTTTTCACCATTGTGATTAAAGTCCAATGTCACTACAGGGTTTTTACCCGCAGTTGCTTTATAAGGACGCATTGTATAGCTTTGATTCGTATACTTAGCAAATGCACTACCGTAATTTTCAATTAACGTATTACGGAAGTTTGTTTCAAACTGAGCACGTTGTGCAGCTGTACTATACTGATTAGTCGCATAAGTACCCATTACAATACGTGTAAATGCTTGTGAATCAACATACGGGTCTAAATTCTGACGTACGATAGCCTTCACTAAAGCAGGATTTGCTTGCAATTTAGCATGGTCAGCTTTTAAACGAGCAATCAAACCATCAGCAACACGCTTGATAAAATCAGGTGCTGCTTCTGAAGGTGCAGCAAAAGCTGTACCTGCAATCATGGTAGACAAAAGACTTGCTGTCAGGGTTTGTTTAAACAACGTATTCACCAGGAACCACTCCTTCAAATAATCTTTTACTCAACAAATGATGCTTGTGCACTATCTTTATTAGTGCTTGCAGGAGCACTCGCTTCTGTTGAGCCTGAACTGGCAGCAACTTTACCAGCCCCACCACCAGTAATAAATTTACTAATTAAATCTTCTAAATCCATAGTTCCTTGAGTGTTTGAAATCGTGTCACCTCGTTTCAGGTAGTTCACACCGCCACCAGGTACAACTTTCAAATATTTCTCACCCAACAAACCATTCGTTGCTACCATTATATAAGCATCTTCATCAATACTGGTGATGGAGGTCATGTTACTGGTCAGTTGCTGTTCCATTGTTTTTTGTTGCGCTGGAGAAGCCTGCGTATAATCTGAGCTATAACGTAACTCTTCCAGTGCATTTTTCTGAACTTCTTTTAATTGTTCAGGATTGAAACTTGTCAATTTTCCATCTAAACCAAATGTTACGGTAGCCAAACGCGTAACCGGATCAAGCGTGATTGAATCAACACGACCAATTGTAACACCACTCATTGTCACTTTAGCACGAGGCTTTAGACCATTGACGTTATCAAACTGAGCCTTCATGGTATAACTATCACTTAAGTTCGTACCGACAAGACCACTGACTTTCATCGCTAAAAAAAACAACGCAATACCGAAGATAATAACAAAGATACCAACGGCCAGTTCACTACTACGTGATTTCATTAAATCCCTCCGAACATGACCGCAGTCAACACGAAATCAAAACCTAAAACACATAATGAAGAATATACAACTGTTCTCGTCATTGCAGTTGCGATTCCTTCTGGAGTTGGATCACACGCATATCCTTGATATACCGCAATCCATGTACATAGCAAAGCAAACACAATACTTTTAATAATGCCATTTACGACATCATGTCCAAATTGCACGTTGTTTTGCATTCCACTCCAGAATGAGCCTTCATCGACGCCAAGAAAATCGACACCTACCATTTTACCGCCCACAATACCAATCGCAGCAAAAATGACAGTTAGCATCGGTAAACTGACCACTCCCGCCCAAAGGCGTGGTGATACGATTTGTTTTAATGGGTCAACCCCAATCATTTCCATACTGGCAAGTTGTTCACTTTGCTTCATAGAACCAATTTCTGCGGTTAATGCTGAACCTGCTCGACCAGCAAATAATAAAGCTGCAACCACAGGAGCCAACTCGCGTAATAATGTTAACGACACCATTGTGCCGAGCATTGATTCACTGCCAATATTTACTAAGATTGAATATCCTTGCAAACCCAGTACCAAACCAATAAATAGGCCTGACACAGTAATAATCAACAAAGACATTACCCCTACCCGATGCATTTGGTAAATAAATCGTCCAAAACCACCCGATGTAGGAAAAGAAAAAACAATCTGTACGAGCATTAGTGCCGCAACACCAATCCCTCGAATCCGCTCAATAACGAGTCTACCTAACCAGGCAATCGCATTCATGGACGAACCTCGTTATTTAAATAGGCTTGAGGACTAAATTGATATTCAACCGGTCCTTCTGCCGAACCTGTTAAGAATTGGTGTACAAATGGAGAAGCATATTTTTGCAAATCTTCAGGTGTACCCTCACCCTGAATTTTTCCTTCTGCTACCACATAAATGTAGTCAGCAATCGATAATGTCTCTGCGACATCATGCGAAACAATAATTGTGGTTAAATCCAAAGCTTCTCTTAACGAACGGATTAAACGTGTTAAAACACCTTTTACAATCGGATCTTGACCAGCAAAAGGTTCATCGTACATGATTAAATCTGGATCAAGTGCAATCGCGCGAGCCAATGCTACACGACGATTCATACCACCTGAAAGTTCTGTCGGCATTAATTGTTCAGAACCACGTAGACCCACTGATTCAAGTTTTAACGCAACCAGTTCAGCAATGAGATTTTCAGGAAGCTTAGTATGCGCTCGAATTGGAAACGCCACATTTTCATAAACGGACATATCCGTAAATAAAGCTCCACTCTGAAATAACATTCCCATACGTGCACGGGCGGAAAAAAGTTCCTGACGAGACATTTTGGCAATATCTTTTGTGTCGAGTAAAACTTCCCCCTGATCTGGAACAAGCTGCCCACCAATCAGACGTAATAAAGTTGTTTTACCTGTACCAGAAGGTCCCATAATGGCCGTAATCTGGCCTCGACGTATATTTAAACTAATATTGTCATAAATGACGCGTTCCCCTCGATTAAAACTCAAGTTTTTCACTTCAATAAGTGATTGAGTCGAGAGAGGAGTTTTATTATTCATAATGGCAATCGTTCCTGCACTTTTATGCACGCATACTATAACACTGAAAATTAGCAAACTTGTTGTAATTTTGACAAAAGCAAATCTAACTTATTTTATAGAAATAGAAGAGGTATGTTCGTAAAAAGAGGTCAATTCAGAAGCTTGGAATTGCTCAACAGAACTTCCATTTATAAAAGCGTAGGCGAAGTAAACACCATTACACAAAACGAGTGCAATAAAGAGATAAGGCAAACCATGCTGAACCAAAAGGTTCTTCAATTGTGCCATTATTGTTTCTTTTCGCTTACTTTTACGCATTATTGAATAAAAAATTGAACCAATTCACATTTTGTTAGTTTATAACAAAACTGAAAAATAAAAAAGGCCAGTATTTTTACTGGCCTTTTTTTTCAAACTAAATATTGATTAGCGGTCGAATTTACGACGCGGTGGTTTATCATCGAAGCTACGACGCGGACGATCTTCACCACCAAAGCTACGTTTTGGACGATCATCACCACCGCCGAACGCTGGACGTTCACCACGTGGCTTGTCATCAAAACTACGGCGCGGACGATCTTCACCGCCAAACGCTGGACGCTCACCACGTGGTTTATCATCGAAGCTACGACGCGGACGATCTTCACCACCAAAGCTACGTTTTGGACGATCATCACCACCGCCGAACGCTGGACGTTCACCACGTGGTTTATCATCAAAACTACGACGTGGGCGATCTTCACCACCAAATGCTGGACGCTCACCGCGTGGTTTATCATCGAAGCTACGACGCGGACGATCTTCACCACCAAAGCTACGTTTTGGACGATCACCAAAACCAGCTTCGCGACGTGGTTTATAATCTACGCGATTACCACGGTTGTCATCATTCGATTCAAAACGCGGTTTATCATTGAAACCACCTTCGCGACGTGGACGATCTGAAGTGAACTCACGACGTGGACGATCTTCAAAACCACCTTCACGACGTGGACGGTCTGAATTGAATTCGCGACGCGGACGATCTTCACCACCGAACGCTGGACGTTCACCACGTGGTTTATCATCGAAGCTACGACGTGGACGGTCATCACGACCACCTTCACGGCGTTTAAAGTTGCTTTCGCCTTCAAAACGACGACCACCACCAAAACCACCGCCGCCACTACGACGACCATCACGACCACCGCCGCCATTACCACTACGGCCACGACCACCGCCATCACGACCTGAACGAGCAGGAGGTGGAGATGGCTCTAAGCCTTCAATTTCAGAAACACTCAAACGTGCTTCTAAATATTCTTCAAGTGCACGAATCTTACCGCGTTCACGATAAGTTGCTAAAGTAATTGCTTGACCAGTACGACCAGCACGACCAGTACGACCAATACGGTGTACATAATCTTCATGCTTCATCGGAAGACCGAAGTTAATTACGTGAGAAATAGTCGGAACGTCAAGACCACGAGCAGCAACGTCAGTTGCAACTAGGATTTTTGCACGACCTTCACGAATACTACGTAAACGACGGTTACGAACTGTTTGTGGCATTGCACCATGAAGTGCAACAACAGAATGACCTGCTTCAGCAAGTTCTTCTGCCAACATATCTGTATCTTCTTGCGTGCTAGCAAAAACAACAGCTTGATCTAAGTTTTCATCACTTAACCAATGTGTAAGTAATTTTTTCTTATGTTCGAAGCCATCAGTCCAATGCAATGTTTGCGTAATATCTGTATTGGTTGAATGACCTGTTTCAATTGCGATACGCATAGGATCTTTCATCATGCATGATGCAAGACGAATGATACGATCAGCAAATGTTGCAGAGAACATTAATGTTTGTTTACGGTTAGCTGCTAATTCGCTAATTGCTTCTAAGTCTTCAGAGAAACCTAGGTCAAGCATACGGTCCGCTTCATCAACGATTAAAGCATCTACTTGATCTAATTTAATTTGACGACGATTCACCAAGTCAAGTAAACGACCAGGTGTTGCAACAACAACTTGCGCGCCTTTTAATTGTTGAATTTGTTTTGCAAATGGCATACCGCCCATAATGGCAGCAATACGAACACCTTTCATGTGACGTACAAGTGCAATTGCATCTTGACTTACTTGCTGTGCCAATTCACGAGTTGGTGAAATTACCAAGATATTCGGTTGAGTCACTGCTTTCATACGGTCTTTGAACGGTACAACAGACTCTTGACCAGCTAAAGCATTTAATGTTGGGAGTAAGAATGCTGCAGTTTTACCAGAACCAGTTTGGCTTGATACGAGAAGGTCTTTACCTTCTAAAGCAGCAGGAATTGCTTGTTCTTGTACAGCAGTCGGGGTAGTAAAACCTAAACCTTCAAGCGCTTGTTGTAAGGTTTCATGCAAAGAAAATTCGGCAAAAGATTTGCTCATAGAGAGTTTCACCCTTGTGGGTGCTCCATTTTTAATAAATACAAAATAGACATCGGCAAAAAGCGGCAAAGCAAAATTAGCTGAAAGCTTTTATTCAGCAGCAATCCGAGTAACGACGATGTGGACTAAACGCATGCTTGATTACGGCCGAACCTGAAGAATCGCTGAGCGATCGGGGCGCAAGAAATGGTCCTCTCTATGGACGGCGTGCGCTTACAATGAATAGAACAGAATGTTCAGGTAATGAACGGAAATTTAAGTGCGTTGGCGGATTATAGCAGAAATAAATTAAAAGTCACCTGTTTTAATCAACTTTATCTATATTTCTTGAATTAATTTAATTTTACTCTTTACTTAAAACACAAAACCCTCTGATTAAAGAGGGTTTTATTTACAATACGCTAAATTATTTTGCAGCTTTATCCCAAGCTGGAACAACTGTTTGCATTAAAGGTTTTAATAATTTAAGCGAACATGCGAGTACTTGACCATTTTCAAATGAGTTATTACCACCACGTGCGTCAACAACTACACCGCCCGCTTCTTTAAGAATAAGTTCACCAGCAGCAATATCCCATGGCTTTAAACCAAGCTCAAAGAAACCATCAAAACGACCTGCAGCTACATACGCTAAATCTAGAGCAGCCGAACCGCCACGACGGATTTGTGCACCTGCTTGAGTAACCGCTAATAACGATGCGAAATGCTGCTCTGCATAAGATACGATTTCGCCAGCACGTTTAGCACGGTAAGGATGGCCTACTGCCAAGAATGTATTTTCTAAACTATCTTTTACATTTACACGAATACGGCGTTGATTCATAACTGCACCGCGACCACGGCTAGCAGAGAACAACTCATCACGTACTGGATCGTAGATTACGCCGTGTTGAGTAACACCTTTATGTTGAACTGCAATAGAAATACAGAAATGAGGGAAACCATTAATAAAGTTTTGTGTGCCATCAAGCGGGTCAATTACCCAGCACCACTCTGCATCATGGCCTTTGCCTTCTTGCAAACCAAACTCTTCACCTAAGAAGCTATGGTTCTTATAACTTTTACGTAATGTATCAATCGCTAATTGTTCTAAATAACGATCTACACGTGTTACCGGGCCATCAATGCCTTTCTCTTCAACTTGTAAATCGAGTTTATGACGATTTTGATGCGCTTTTAAAAGCTCTTGACCAACTGTTTGAGCCGCACGCGCAGCCATAACCACCATAGGTTCCATTGAACACCCACTAGACAAATTTGAAGATTTTGACAAAGAATAATGCATAAAAGCGCAGATATTTTAGCAAATATATGCGCTTTTAGGGGGAAAATGTTTCAAAAATTTTATTGGAGGCCTAAACCACCTGATTGAGCTTAAGCCAAACTCTCTCAATGGAGCTCAAAATACCTTTAGCATCCAATCCGCAGTCTTGTAACATTTGTCCGTGTGAAGCCTGTTGTAGGAACAAATCTGGCAATCCTAAATTAATGATAGGTTTCACAATTTGTTCTTGCGCCATAAACTCATTGACAGCGCTACCTGCACCGCCCATAACGGCATGCTCTTCAACTGTGACAAATAAATGAGTATTTTCAGCCAAATCACGAATCATTTTTTCATCAAGCGGCTTCACAAACCTCATATTTACAACACGCACGCCCACATCATGTTTTTGTGCAAATTGTTCAGCAGCCTCTATAGCAACCATCACTCTGCTACCAAATGCCAAAATTGTAATCTGCTCTTCACAGCTAGTCTTTATTTCAGCAACGATTTCAGCTTTCCCTAATTCAATAGTGGTCAACTCTTGCTGAATTTCAACACCTACACCAGCACCACGTGGGTAACGTACCGCAGCTGGTCCATTATAGACATAGGCTGTATGAAGCATCTGACGACATTCATTTTCATCTTTTGGTGCCATGATGACTATGTTTGGAACTGTACGCATGTATGCATAATCATATGCACCTGCATGAGTTGGACCATCTTCACCAACCAAACCTGCACGGTCAATCCCAAAAGTCACATCAAGGTTTTGTAATGCAACATCATGAATAAACTGATCGTAACCACGCTGCAAAAACGTTGAATAGATTGCAACAACAGGTTTTAAGCCTTCACAAGCCATTCCTGCTGCAAGTGTTACAGCATGCTGTTCAGCAATCGCAACATCAAAGAATCTCTGTGGAAATTCTTTAGCAAACTGAACCATGCCTGAGCCTTCACACATCGCAGGTGTGATCGCGAGTAGACGCTCATCTTGTGCCGCCTCATCACATAACCACTGACCAAATACATCAGAATATTTAGGTGGTGTTTTACCTGCTGAGATTGCATTAATTTTGCTAATTGCATGGTAGGTAATCGGATCCGCTTCTGCAGGAGTAAAACCTTTACCTTTTTTAGTATAGACGTGAACTAAACGTGGACCTTTACGCTTCTTCAGAGCATTAAATACTTGGGCCAATTGATTTACGTCATGACCATCAAATGGACCAAAGTAATCAAAACCAATTGCTTTAAATAAATTATCGGCCGCATCTGTTGCTGATTGATGCAAACGAGAGTTATAAGTCCATTTTGGATGTGGCTGTATATACGCTTCGCCATCTTCATTAACGTTAACTAAATGGCCTTTTTCCCAAATTGCAGCCAAATGTTTAGCAAAACCACCTGTACTACAAGAAATTGACATGTCATTGTCATTGAGCACAACAATTAAATCGGCATTATGTGCAACAGCATCGTTCATGGCTTCAAATGCCATACCCGCTGTCATTGCACCATCACCTACAATACAAACCACTTCACATGGGTCGTTTTGATAACGACGTGCTAACGACATTCCTAAACCAGCTGAAATTGCTGTTGATGAATGCCCTACACCGAATGTATCAAAAACGGATTCTTCTCTAGCAGGAAATGCTGCTAAACCATTTTTAGAACGAATCGTCGTCATTTGTTCACGACGACCTGTCAGGACTTTGTGCGGATAGGCCTGATGTCCTACATCCCAAACTAATCGGTCATTTGGTGTATTAAAGCAATAATGCAGCGCAACCGTCAGCTCAACCACGCCGAGATTAGCACCGAAATGGCCACCACTCTGGCCTGCTGCATATAAAATATATTGACGCAACTCATCAGCCACTTGAACCAATTGGCTATGCTCGAGCTGACGTAATTGTTGAGGATGATCAATTGCATCTAACAATGGCGTAACAGGGCGTTGAGTTGGAATTTCGGTATACAACATATGTGGCAAAGCCTTTATAAGCCTGGCAAATCCTAAGCTGGGTCAAAATGGGTCGATCATACAATCGAATGAAGTCACCTTCAATCAGCCACATTTGCGAACGAGGTCATGCAAAGCAGTCTCTCATACATCATGGGTATGGTTGGCAGATTATCCTGAATAATCTGACTATTTATCAACTATTATCGTCATCTTTATACAAAAAAGAAAACCTTAGTGTGCAAAATGATTATGACAATTCGACCAATCTCCCAGCATTACGCTATACTTTAAACCGTTTTCGGTTAAAAGATGAGTTAATCTGTGCCTATAGAGTTCATTGCAACATCAAAACTCCCGACCGCTTTTGGTGAATTCAATATTTCTGTGTTTCAAGATCCAGTATCAGGTGAAGAACATGTGGCACTTTCTAAAGGGTTAGAAAATCCACCTACAGGCCCTGTTTTGGTTCGTGTACATTCAGAATGTTTAACAGGTGATGCTTTTGCATCATTAAAATGCGACTGTGGTCCTCAATTGCAGGCAACTCAAAAGCTCATCAACGAAGCAGGTCAAGGCGTTATTTTATATTTACGTCAAGAAGGCCGTGGTATTGGGCTTACAAATAAAATTCGCGCCTATGCCTTACAAGATCAGGGGCATGACACAGTAGATGCGAATTTACTTTTAAATTTACCTGCCGATGCACGTCGTTATGACATGTGTAGCATTATGCTCGATCACTTAGCAGTGAAAGAAGTTAAATTAATTACCAACAATCCTTTGAAAATTCAGGCACTCAAAGATCAAGGAATTAATGTGGTTGACCGCGTTCCATTAACAGTTGGACGTAACCCTTTTAATGAACAATATTTAAAAACCAAACGTGAACGTATGGATCACCTTTATCAAAAAGATGATTTTTAAACCAAAATTATAAGTTTAAAAATAATTGGAAGGGATTTTTGAGACATTCCTCAAAAATCCCTTACTTTTTTTATGGTTTTGTGCTTTGATGTATCTATCTCCTATCTCAATCATCTTTGAGGGTCACTATGCAACATCCGACTTCAACAGATATTCAACGTGTCCGCGAATTTCTCCTCGATTTACAAGCCCGTATATGTGCGGGTTTAGAACAACAAGAAAAAGCTGGCGGCGGTACGGGTGAATTTATTATTGATGATTGGGAGCGTCCTGAAGGTGGTGGTGGTCGTTCGCGAGTTTTGCAAAATGGTACAGTGATTGAAAAAGGTGGTGTGATGTTTTCTCACATCAACATTAGTAAACTCCCCGCTTCTGCTACAGAAAGACACCCTCAAATTGCTGGTGCTAAAGCGCAGGCACTTGGTGTGTCATTAGTGATTCACCCTAAAAACCCCAATATTCCAACTTCTCATGCCAATGTACGTTTATTCGTTGCAGAGCCTGAAGGACAAGATCCAATTTGGTGGTTTGGTGGTGGTTTTGACTTAACACCGTTCTATCCAGATGAACAAGATGTTATCGATTGGCATCAAGCCGCTTACGACTTATGTCAGCCTTTTGGTGACAGTGTCTATGCTGAACATAAAAAATGGTGTGATGATTATTTCTATTTAAAACATCGCGATGAACAACGAGGCGTTGGTGGTTTATTTTTTGATGATCTAAATGGCTGGGATTTCGAAACTTGCTTTAAATATATTCAAGCAGTAGGTAATGGCTATTTAAATGCCATTCTGCCAATTTTTGAAAAACACCGTGAACAACCTTACACCGAAGCACAACGAGAGTTTCAGCTTTATCGCCGCGGCAGATATGTCGAATACAACTTAGTCTATGACCGCGGGACATTGTTTGGTTTACAAACAGGCGGACGTATCGAATCTATTTTAGTCAGCCTACCTAACCTTGCAGGTTGGTCGTATCGTCCTGAGTGGGATAAAGACTCTCCAGAGAAACGTTTAACTGACTATTACCTAAAACCACGTGACTGGCTAAATTTAAAAGAAAAAGTCGCTTAATTTTTTGCTTTTTGGAGATTCTTTGGCTTCCACCCTAGAGAATCTCCTTTTTTATTTTCACTTTTCTGAACCTCATTCAAATATTTTTTCTTATTCCAATTTGGCTTATAGTGAGGCCTGCTGAATATTCAGCACACGTTTTTAACTGCTTCACGCCATTTTAAAATTTTGGATATAAGAATGACCAAACAGTTTGCAGTAATTGGCAACCCAATCGAACAATCACGCTCTCCTGAATTGCATCATGCTTTCGCTCAAAAAACAGGTGTTGACCTCGACTATCAAAAACGTCTTGCCCCTCTTGATAGTTTTGAGCCGAGTATGCGTAGTTTCTTTGCAAATGGCGGAAGTGGCATGAACGTTACTGTGCCGTTTAAAGAACAGGCTTTCGCTTTGTGCGATGTGCTAACCGAGCGTGCTCAGATTGCAAAAGCAGTTAATACGTTATGGATGGAAAATGGCAAATTGCACGGCGATAATACTGATGGCCAAGGCTTGGTTGCCGCAATTCAAGCTTTAGATTGGAACCTAGAAAATACAACAATTTTAATTTTAGGGGCTGGTGGTGCAACTCGTGGTGTTATTTACCCACTGGTACAGGCTGGCGCAAAAAAGATTGTGATTGCAAACCGTACTCTAGCTCGTGCCGAACAACTTATAGATGACCTAAAAGTAGCCGTCCCGCAAGCTCAATTACAAGCAATTTCTCTAAATGAGCTAGAAGGGAAATTTGATATTGTAATTAATGCGACTTCTGCAAGCCTTTCAGGCGATGCTCTACAGCTTCCTGAAAATTTACAATTCGAACATGCCTATGAAATGGCATATGGGAAACCATCTAGCTTCCTTGATCAAGCTAAACAACGCAATGTGCCCTCTTCTGAAGGTTTTGGAATGTTAGTCGGTCAGGCTATTGAATCCTTTTCTATCTGGAATGGCGTAAGACCTGAATTAAAAGATTTTCTATAAATATAAAAAAAGAACCTACATGATGTAGGTTCTTTTTTTACTTCATTTATTATTTTTTGGTTGTAACCATTTGCTGATAAACATCTCGGAAAATCTCATAATCAATAAATTCATTATGCTCAGGTTTTAAATTCTGAATTGTTTTTTCCGTAAGTTGCTGTTTACGTGCAGCGACATAAGCCTTACCTAGAATATCAGCAGTTTGTGATAACAATGGTTTTTCTTCAGCAGAAGCACCATTTTGTTGTTCAAATTCTAATTGATATTGTTTCGAGAAAAGCTGCTCAGGCTGCTTATATTGTTTCTGTAATTTTTGCCATGCTTCACGCCCTGCCTTACCTTGCATTGTTGTAATCACAATATGGTCCACAGCACGGCCTAAATCATTATCAAACTGATCTTCTTGTTCAAGATGATGCTTTTTCTGCAATGCCTCGATACGCTCTAAAGCCTTACCTTGAGGATTATAGGTTTCTTCTTCAGAGAACCAATAAGCATAAACTTCGGCAATTTCTTGCAACTGTTGAACTGAATAATAATTAATATATGACGGTTTTTCGGCAGTCAATTTTGCAATAAACACAGCCTTATACGTTTTGTCATAGGCACGTGTTGCATCATAAGTTTGGTTAGCCAACAGCGCCAGATTCGAATCTAAATCTTGTACATCGCTATGTGAGCCAACTGGATGTTCAGAAACATCACTCTGCCCAAGTTTTTCACTAAAACCTTTTACGAAGTTTTCAAATAAAGAACCTTTGCTTGCCTCTGCAACTGATTTAGCTTGTTTAAGTTGCTGCTGATTAATTGAGGTTGCTTTACCATAATTTAGAATTTGCATGTCTGCTTTAATATTGAAGCGATGGTTAAATTCAGCTGGTGTATATGCAATATCGTAATCTACGTTGACTGCACGGCCTTTTTCATCGAGTCCAACATCAATCGTAATTGGATTTCTTTGTTTTGGTAAAGCTTGTTCAATCTCTGCTTTATGCTTTAACCATAAAGCTTTGAATGCTTCATCATTCACAAACTGGTTCTGATCATAAGCGGCAAAAGTTTGTTTTAAAGCAGCTTGACGAGACTTGATCTGAGTTTTTTGGGTACTCTCTACGCTTTGATCAAGAACATCAACACCATATATTTGACAGTAATTAATATCCCCTAAAACTACTGGTTTTTTAAGGGTCTGTAACTCAACACATTGTTCTTCTGTAAGGGCTGGGCCTTCTTCATCTTGGGTAGTTTGTTCTGCATCCGCTACCGCAACATCAGCAGCATCCTCATCTTGGCCTGAAGCAGAGGCTTCCTCTGCTGCTGCCGCTGCATCTTGAGCTGCACTTGATTGTTCTTCATCACCTTCCTCAGAAGCCAATGTACCACCAAAATGAGCATTAATAAGTGAGTAAAGTTGTTGGCTGACTGCTGCTGCATCTTCAGAAGAAACTTTCTGCCCTTCGGCACCACCTGACTTTTTCTTAGCTTCAGAAGCGGCAAGCTCGGTTGCTATAGATTCAGCAATCTTTTGATCATCAAATCCTAAAACACTTTTTTGCAGGTATTTTTCATTGACTTGGCCATATAAATCGACTTGCAGAAGCAACTCTTCAACCGTATCTTTTAAACGAATTTTTTCTACAATTCCCGCTTTACGGTCAGCGTCTGTAATTGGTAAACGTTGTAAATTTTGCGGATCAGCCAAACGATAAGACACGGCGCCAGAAGCCTTCGCATATTCAACAAACTTCTTCATATCGACGTTCGTAAACAGATCTTTATATTTCGAAAAATCGACATAGGCTAAGTTGTTTTGATTATCTTTATTCACCAAATAAGGCATTAATCCGAAATAATTAACGTAAAATTTATAATCCTTTAGATCAAGCACCATTGGCAATTTTGCCTGCACGAGCAAAGTCGGTTTTTCATATCTTGCAGTGAGGTTGAAAGACCCCATTTTTTGACGATAATGAACTGAACCATCGTAACTAAATTGGAGATCATTTAATAAATTGATTAAAACGGCATTCACTTTTTCTGAACGTGATTCGCCAGATACACCCGAAACAGATTGCTCATTTGCAATTGCGGCATAAAGCGCCTGCTTCTGCTTTTTATTCAAATTAATTTTTTGTTCACGTAAATATTGATCTACTTTTTTTTGCACTTCAGCATCAAGCTGAGCACTTTTCTCTACAGTGCTTATTTTGTTGGGCTGATTTGAATCAACATTAACTTTAAAATGCCCACGGTAATCATAGCTTGGGTATTCATACATTGCATTCATACCCTGAATGACTTTTTGATCTAAATGAGCAGATGCCACTGATGGACGTAGGCTATGCTGCGCACATGCGGTCAAACCCAAACTGAATAAACATAAACTGAGATATTTTAAATGCATAACCTTTTTTAAAACCTTATCGCTTTATCTTTTTAGCAAAACTTGCTAAAAATAAAAAAATAGTTGTTTTTTCACATAAAAGTATAAGTCCTGAATGTAGCAGAAAATGTATTTTCAGGTGTATTTATTTTCGACAAAATTCGCTTTTCTGACATTTCTTTCGGATGTGATTATCATTGTATTTTTATCATGCGAGTGAATAATCAAATCATCGATTCAGATAATCCCACAATGATTCAAAATTAGGATTAAAGCCATGCCAGCATATAAAGCCCCGCTACACGATATTCGCTTCTTAATGAATGAAGTATTAGATTACCCTGCTCACTACAAAACTTTATCAAATGGTGAAAATGCAGATCCAGATACCGTTGATATGATTCTTGAAGGTGCGGCAGATTATTGTGAAAACGTATTATCGCCACTTAACCAGTCTGGCGATGAAGAAGGTTGCCATTTTGACAACGGCGAAGTAACTACACCTAAAGGCTTTAAAGAAGCTTATGACCAGTTCGTTATGGGTGGTTGGCAAGGTCTTTCTTATCCAGAAGAATTTGGTGGTCAAGGCCTACCAATGTCTTTAAACCTCATCAAATCAGAAATGATGGGTACTGCAAACTGGTCATTCACCATGTACCCTGGCTTAAGTTCTGGTTGTATGAACACCATTTTGCAATTCGGTACCGATGAACAAAAACAAACGTATATGCCTAAGCTTGTAGAAGGTACATGGAGCGGCACAATGTGCTTAACCGAACCTCAATGTGGTACCGACTTAGGGCAAGTTAAAACTAAAGCTGAACCTCAAGCAGATGGCACTTATAAAATCTCTGGTACAAAAATCTTCATTTCTGCCGGTGAACATGATTTAACTGAAAATATTATTCACATCGTACTTGCACGTCTTCCAGATGCACCTGCTGGTACTCGTGGTATTTCATTATTTATCGTACCTAAGTTTATCCCAACTGCTGATAGTGGTATCGGTGAACGTAATGCAGTGACCTGTGGTTCAATCGAACACAAAATGGGGATCCGTGCTTCTGCAACTGCTGTACTAAACTTTGATAATGCCACTGGTTATTTAATCGGTGAAGTCAACAAAGGTTTACATGCAATGTTTACCTTCATGAATACAGCACGTATTGGTACTGCTGTTCAAGGTATTGCACACGCTGAGTTATCGTTCCAAGGTGCATTACCTTATGCGAAAGATCGTATGTCTATGCGTGCACTTTCTGGTAAAAAAGAACCTGAAAGAGTTGCAGATGCCATCATTCATCATGCTGACGTACGTCGCCTGTTGTTGACTCAAAAAGCAATTGCTGAAGGTGGCCGTTCAATGATCTATCATGCTGCAAAGCTTGCAGACAAAATGACAGATGCATTAACACGTGGCGACCAAGCTGCTTATGAAGACTACGATGATAAACTTGGTTTCTACACACCAATTTTGAAAGGTTTCTTGACTGAACTTGGTTTAGAAGCTGCAAACAATGGTATGCAAGTTTACGGCGGCCATGGCTACATTAAAGAATGGGGCATGGAACAAATCGCTCGTGATGCTCGCATCTCAACGCTATACGAAGGTACAACAGGCATTCAAGCACTTGACTTGATTGGTCGTAAAGTATTGCTTAGCTCAAAAGGTAAAGTGGTTCGTGACTACACTGCTGAAATCTTAAAATTCTGTGCTGCACACGCACGTAATAAATACTTACGCCGTTTTGCTTGGGATTTAACTAAGCTTTGTGCTCAGTGGAACACTTTAACAGTTCGTATCATGCTTGCTGCACGTAAAGACCGTGACATCGTATCTTCTGCTTCTGTAGATTTCTTGATGTTCTCAGGTTACGTGATGATGGCTTATTTCTGGGCGCAACAAGCAGTCATTGCTTCTGAGAAACTAGAAGCAGGTGATGGTGCAGAAACGCCTGAATTCTATAAAGCAAAAATCAAAGTTGCGGACTTCTACTTTGACCGTATGTTACCTCGCACTCAAGGTCACGCCGAGTCAATGGTGACAACCTCTCGCACATTAACATCATTACCAGTTGAACACTTTAGCTTCGACTACTAATGATTTTTAAATCGTGAAATGAAAAGAGCGCAATTCATATTGCGCTCTTTTTTATTCAAGTAAAAATTTAATATTTATTCTTTAGTCAGAACATAAGCTTGCTTTGGAACAAAATAGTTTTGTTCCAAAAACTCACGGTTTTTACCGTAGTCGCTATAAAACAGTTTTTCTAGATTCACGATCAATCTTTTGTTTGAATCAACATTAAAATAAAAATTAACATTAGATAAAGGACAGTGAATGGTTAACTCATGCTCTCTTTCATGTACTTTCCAATTTAAATCAGGACACAACTGATTTATAGCAGTACTTTTGGCTCCATCCTTACTTCCCACTCGGCCAAAATGAATAACATTCCAATAAGCTGATCCATTGGGTAATAAATTTAAAATGTACTCTGCCTCTCCAGACTCACAATCGGCAAACGCATCCTCACATGAAATTCGGGTGTGATATCGCCCTACATATTGCAATGAAATTGCGCTTAATTTTTTGGTTTGATCTAAATTTTCTTCAGGTAAAAAAGTACGTCCCGCCACATAATCTAATGTTTTTGTAGATGTACTATTTTTTATTAAATTTTCTTCATCGGTAGAACTAGAACTTGGACTAGAGTGATCTTTGGAGTTGGTGTGGTTTATGTCGCAAGCACTAAGTGTCAGGCACATCATAGTCCCTACAACCAAATGCTTAACTAAAAACCTAGACCGCTTCAAAGACATATACATTATTCACAGATAACAGCAACAACCATGTTTATATTCATTTCAGGCACGAGCCAATTGCTGCCATAAACCTTTAAGCCCTGAAAAGGTGCATTTTAGTTGATGTTGGTTTCCTTCATTCCAATCCTTTACATATTTTAACCATTTTACTTTTTAGAAGACTTTAAACCCGTTATTTCGTCTCCATATTTTTATTAAGCAAGAGAATAAACAATTCCTTGTAACTTTTTATTTTTAAGGAGAATTAGATGGCCAGTTCTGGTTTATATCGCTCGAACCGACATAGCATGATCGCCGGTGTAATGGGTGGTATTGCTGAACGTTTTGGTTGGAACGTAACTTTACTACGCATTATTTTTGTTGTGATTTCAATTATGAGTGCGGCCTTTCCCGGAATCTTAGTTTATCTGGTTTTGTGGTTAGTCATTCCGAAAAAACAGCCAGAACATATTGAAGGCTATCGACAATCCGTCCGAACTGTACATGAAGAGCAAACACGTTAATTAATTTTGGTCGCTACGGTTGCATCCCCTAATCAACCGTAGCTTTTTTTGCTCTGTTTTTTAGATTATATTTTACGGTTTAACTGCTGTTGTAAGGCAGCAATCATATCTGCGCGACTGATCATTCCGATTAACTTCCGCTCTTCGACCACTGGAATATAATTAAAAGATTTTTCGACAAAATAAGGCACAAGATCTTGAATAGGCTGTGTTGGTAATACTGTCACCACTCTATGACTCATAATCTGTTTCACATAATGCTGCCAAGAGTTTCTTGGGTCCGCTGCACCTTTAAACCATTCCACAACTTCATATAAAGCTAAAGTTCCTACTAGATGATTGTCAGCATTTACCACCGGTAAGCTCATGAGATTAATATGCTTGAACTTATCCAGCGCCTGATGAATATCATCATCTTCATGCAGCTTAATCACATCACGGCTCATAATATCCTGACAGGTATATTGATTGACTATGCGTTCGTTGGCATGTTCTTGTGCATCTAAAATAATTTTTTCTAAATCGTATTGGCTAATATCTAGCAATTCAGTGTGGTGCTCTAATGCGTACTCTATATCTTTCGGTTGAATCGATACTTTTTGAGTAGGTGTTGGATCTTTACTACGCTCATTGAGACGTGCAGTAACTGGATAATGTCTTCCAATTAATCTATTAAAAAAGATGGCGAAACCGAGTAAAAGTAACGAGTTGAGCAGCACCGGATAAAAAACGAAATAAAAGCCTAATTTATGAATTGCAGCACCACCTAATACGGCCGTAATCGCGACCGCACCACTTGGTGGATGCAAAGAGTCAGTGGTCATCATTAAGAATATGGCAAAGCCCACTGCCACACTAAAAGCAGTAGTTAAATCAGGAATCCACTGTGCACAGGCAACGCCAATAATTCCGGCTAGCGTATTACCAACAATCACATTCCACGGTTGAGCCAATGGACTGGTTGGCACAGCAAATAAGAGAACAGATGAAGCTCCCATGGGTGCAATGTACCAGGCATTAATTCCACCTAAAACATACCAGCTAATTAAGGAAGAAATTGCTAAACCACACAGTGCTCCAACACCACAAAGCAACCGTTCTTTTAAAGGCAAAACCTTAAAATTTGGTTTTAAAATCTGTAACCATTCTCGCTGTATAACACTCACAGTACACCTTTGGGGATATGCCGTTATTTATAACGGGCAAAAGTATACGCTCAAAGCCACATAAAATGCATTTAAATTATATCTTTCAAAGATAAGAAATCCTGTTGAATTATCTTTTGTTATTTTAAGACTTTAATATTCAATCAATTTTTCATTCAAATAGCGCCAATAACGTTTCGGCAAATATTGCACATGAAGTTTTATATTCTGACGTTCCGTAATGTTCACGCTCTTAAAATAATCTTTCCAAAGCTGGTCATATAAGACTTCTTGCTCATCTAACTCCAGCTGAAAGCTTTGGCTCCTTCCGTTATTTAAATTACGATCGATGTCGGGTGCTTCGAGTGAAACCTCATGTATTTCCCGTAAATCATAATAAAGTCCAAACTTACGTTTCTCATCATAAATGAGCCAACGTTGATCTTGATACCGCCGTTTAAAATGCGGCTGAATAAGCGGTAAAACATTAAAATCGGGACGTACCAAACTTAAAAAAAGCTCATCTTTGGTTTTCTTAAAACGAATAAAAGCTTCCATCCGATGCTTCTCTCGCCCGACCTTTTTCGTCCACTGCGAAATTGCTAAAACACTTGGGTGCGAATAATCTTTTTCTATCGATGAGTGACTAGTAAAAACGTAAATACAATAATTAAATAAATGCTGATAGGCATCTACAGATTCAGATAAATAAGCAAAATAAAATTGCCTTAAAGAAGACGAAGAAAGCTTTTTTTGCAGCGCGGACCACACACGTTCGGCATGTTGCTCATTATTTGAAACCTCAATTTTATCGGCAAATAAACCATGTTGAGCCGCATCATTTAAACAGAGTCTGACCTGTAATTCTTTAAATTGAAATGCGCGAAAAACGCAGCTCAGTAGCCCAACTATTGAACCATCAAAATAGTAAGCCACTTCATCATTAAACATGGCTAAAACCCAAGGCTTAATTGGGGCGAAAGCTGCTGCACATATTTCGATGAACCTTGCGTTAAAATTTGCTGTCGGATAAAGCTTGAAGATAATTCTTTTTGGAATTTTGGACTGTCTTCACAGTGGATAAAGAATTTTGCTCTCTGGTAGGCGACACCTAACTTTTTAAGTAAATCGATGTGGATTTTGCCAAAGCGACGAGCCTGAACAATTTTCTTGGCAGATTTCACCCCAATGCCGGGTACACGCAAAATCATTTGATAATCTGCACGGTTTAGATCTACTGGAAACTGCTCAGGATGCCTTAAAGCCCAACTTAATTTTGGGTCTACATCAAGATCTAAGTTTGGGAATTTCTCATTGACGATTTCATTGACCTGAAAACCGTAAAAACGCATAAGCCAATCACTTTGATAGAGTCGGTTTTCTCGAAGTAACGGCGGAGCAGAACCAACAGCTGGCAAGTAATTATTTTCGGTATTAATTGGGATATAACCCGAAAAATAGACCCGTTTGAGCTTAAATTCTTTATAGTGCCGGTCTGCCATAAACAAGACATCTTGGTCTGACTCTTGATGAGCACCCACCACCATTTGGGTGGTCTGCCCTGCTGGCACATATTTCGGTACATGCTTAATAATTTGACGTTCGTCTTTAAGCTGGATGAGCCTGTCACGTACTAACCCTAAATCTTTTTGCACTTCCTGATGAGATTTTTCTGGTGCAAAAGTTTTTAGCCCAATTTCAGTCGGCATCTCTAAATTAATACTCATCCGGTCAGCATATAAACCTGCTTCATGGATCAGTTCAGGCGATGCTCCCGGAATGGTTTTTAGGTGAATATAGCCATTAAAGTTTTCTTCAAGGCGCAACTTCTTCACGACTTGAAGCATACGCTCCATTGTATGATCGGCCGATTTAAAAATACCTGAACTTAAAAATAAGCCTTCAATATAATTACGTCGATAAAAATTAATGGTTAAGTCCACCACCTCTTGCACCGTAAATGCTGCACGTTGAACGTCATTAGAACGACGTGAAACACAATAAGCGCAGTCAAAAATACATACGTTGCTAAATAGAATTTTTAAGAGAGATACACAACGGCCATCTTCGGTATAGCTATGGCAAATACCTGAATGACTGGCATCACCCAAACCTTTATCTTTATTTTTACGGTCGCTGCCACTTGATGAACAAGACACATCATATTTTGCAGCATCAGCAAGAATCTGTAGTTTTTCTCGAATGCGATCAGACATATCAAACGACTCATTTATGGCATCGTTTAAAAAATATCATTTTGCATTCTTAAATTTAATCTAGTGAAGTACGCTATGCGTCATGAGGTGACGTTTAAAATAATCCGTCTTAATTAACGTATTCTTCTAGTTGCTTTACACGCGCTGCATACTCTTGCATTGGGCAATATGAATACATCGGTGAGCCAATGTATGAACCTGCATTATTACATTCCTGATCTACATAAGCTTTCCAAAGTCGCTGAGATTTTAAAATATCTTGGTAACGTTCTGGCTGTTTGTATTCTTCGCTTTGTGCACGAATTTGATCTAATAAAGCCACAATCTGATTTTCATAAATCTTTTTAGCTTGCTCAGAACAACTATGTACAACCATGTTGTTAATACTCTCAAGCTGCATTTCCTTAATAGTCTGATCTACACATTGGTTGTATTCATCTTGCTCATCAGCTTCCGTCTGCGCATATAGCCAGGGACTACAAAAAAGGCTGGATAAAACAATGAGTTTGCAGCAAAATTTCAGCATAATTAATTCTCGATTCTATAATTTTTAATATGCTTCAATATAACAAAAATTCTATAACGGTTGCCTATTAGCCCATGTTCAAAGATTAGAACATAAACATTGAATGAACACTCTGCTAATCGAATATAAAATCCTTATAAGCTGAAATATATTAATTAGACATTTTGATTTGATCGCATTCTTAAATACATTAACTTGCATTCATGTTATATATAGTTATAAGAATCAAATTTACATTGATTTATATGAAGAAAGCTATCTTTAATAATTTTAAAATCTTCACTCAAAATTTAGATCCAGATAAAGATCAAATTTGGCATTGTCTAATCATGACACCGATTCACCTATATATAATTGCTTTATTCCTATTATTAGGCCACATAACTATCTACGGAAGATTTGCTTTTGGAACTATAGGAAATATTCCTATAATTTTGCTTTTCATGACAGTAATTTATTACGTATTAGTTTTTATACCTGCATATTTTTTACAATTATTCTTGTTGAAATTCAATTTCCTTAATTTCTTCTCTATCCTTGCTAGTGCAATTATTCTCACCTTTTTAATACCTAATATCTTAATAATTTTTTTTCGCGACTCATGGGAACTAATGCCATTAGAAGGCTTATTTTTCTTCAGTTGTTTTTCTTTAATTTTCGCTATCACTTATTGGATTTTACTACTCAAAAGTATGAAAAAAGCTGCTAAATGATCAAATCTGAAATTCCCAAACTAGCCTTTGCCACTCCCCTACAAAATCCTTATACTTAGGGGCAATTTTTCTCATAAATTCGTGGATGCTACATGAGTCGCGCCATCTCGCACATTGATACATTTCAGGGCTTAATTCTTGCCCTACAAAACTATTGGGCCGAACAAGGCTGCGTCGTACTACAACCTTACGACATGGAAATGGGCGCTGGAACATTCCACACCGCAACATTCTTACGTGCTTTAGGGCCTGAAACTTGGAATGCTGCATACGTTCAACCTTCACGTCGTCCAAAAGATGGCCGCTATGGTGAAAACCCGAACCGTTTGCAACACTACTACCAGTTCCAAGTAGTACTTAAGCCAAACCCAGACAACATCCAGCAGCTCTATCTTGATTCTTTAAAGGCAATCGGGATTGATACGCTTACTCACGACATCCGCTTCGTAGAAGACAACTGGGAATCTCCGACGCTAGGTGCTTGGGGCTTAGGTTGGGAAGTTTGGCTTAACGGTATGGAAGTGACTCAGTTCACTTACTTCCAACAAGTCGGTGGCGTTGAATGTTATCCAGTAACAGGTGAAATCACTTACGGCTTAGAACGTCTTGCGATGTATCTTCAAGGTGTTGACTCGGTTTATGACCTTGTTTGGACCAAAGGCCAATTTGGTACAGTGACTTACGGCGACGTATTCCATCAAAATGAAGTTGAACAATCGACTTACAACTTTGAATATGCTCCAGTTGAAAAACTATTTGAACTGTTTGACTTTTATGAGTCAGAAGCAAATCGTTTAATTGAAGCAAAACTTTCTCTTCCTGCTTATGAGCAAGTGGTTAAAGCGTCTCATACCTTTAACTTGCTTGACGCACGTGGCGCGATTTCTGTGACTGAGCGTCAACGCTACATTTTACGTGTACGTACTTTAGCTCGTGCGATTGCACAAAGTTATGTACAAGCACGTGCAGAACTTGGCTTCCCAATGGCAGAACCACACTTACGTGATGAAGTATTGGCACAGCTAAAAGCACAAGCTGAAAGTGAAGCAGCAAAGGCGGAGAAAAACTAATGAGCAAACATACTGTTTTATTCGAACTTGGCTGTGAAGAGCTTCCACCGAAAAGCTTAAAAAACTTACGTGATGCATTACAGGCAGAAACGGTAAAAGGCTTAAAAGATGCTGGCTTAAATTTCGCATCTATCGAAGCTTATGCAGCTCCACGTCGTTTAGCGCTTAAAATTGTTGATATCGATGCTGCTCAAGCCGATACACAAAAACGTTTTGATGGTCCTGCTGTTCAAGCGGCTTACGATGCAGAAGGTAAACCGACTAAAGCACTCGAAGGCTTTATGCGTGGTCAAGGTATCACTGTTGATCAGCTTTCTACTTTCCAAGCAGGTAAAGTTGAAAAAGTTTGTTATTTAAAAGATGTGAAAGGTCAAAGCCTTGATGCTTTACTTCCACAGATTTTACAAACTGCATTAGACAACTTACCAATTGCTAAGCGTATGCGTTCTGCGGCAAGCCGTACCGAATTTGTACGTCCAGTTAAATGGGTTCTCTTACTCAAAGATGACCAAATTGTTGACGCGACTATTCAAGATCACAAAGCTGGTAATGTGACTTATGGTCACCGTTTCCACGCTCCTGAAGCTGTGACTTTAGCGCATGCAAATGACTACTTAGCTGCTTTAGAAAAAGCATATGTCGTTGCGAACTTTGAAAAACGTCAAGCAACCATTCAAGAACAAGTGAAAAAGTTAGCTGATGAAGTTAATGCAACTGCAATTGTTCCAGCTGACTTACTTGATGAAGTAACAAGCCTCGTTGAATGGCCTGTTGCCCTTCGTGCTAATTTTGAAGAGCGCTTCCTTGCCGTTCCTCAAGAAGCTCTTATTACGACAATGCAAGACAACCAGAAATATTTCTGTTTGATCAATAGCGAAGGTAAATTACAGCCTTACTTCATTACTGTTTCAAATATTGAGTCTAAAGATCCGATTCAAATTAGTGAAGGTAATGAAAAAGTTGTCCGTCCTCGTTTGTCTGATGCTGAATTCTTCTTCTTACAAGATCAAAAGCAACCGCTTGCATCTCGTAAAGAAAAATTGGCAAACATGGTATTCCAAGCACAACTTGGTACGCTTTGGGATAAATCGACACGTATTGCTAAACTTGCTGTTGCATTATCTTCAATCACTGGTGCAAACCCATCAGATGCTGAAAAAGCTGCATTACTTGCTAAATGCGACTTAACCTCTGAGCTTGTAGGTGAATTCCCAGAACTTCAAGGTATTGCGGGTACTTACTATGCACGCATTGAAGGCGAAAATACTGAAGTTTCAGAAGCTTTAGGCGAGCAATATTTACCAAAATTCGCTGGCGATGTTTTACCAAAAACCAAAACTGGTACAACGATTGCCCTTGCTGACCGTTTAGATACGTTGGTCGGTATTTTCGGTATTGGACAAGCACCTACAGGTTCTAAAGACCCGTTTGCTCTTCGTCGTTCAGCAATTGGTATCTTACGTTTAATCATTGAAAATGAATTGGATGTAACTATTGAAGAACTGGTAAATCTTGCACTTCAAGGTTATGGCGACATCGTTAAAGATCACGACAAAACGCGTGCTGATGCTGTTGCATTCTTGGAAGGTCGTTACCGTGCCAAGTATGAAGACCAAGGCGTTGCTGTTGATGTGCTTCAAGCCGTTCAAGCACTTGCACCAAAATCTCCACTTGATTTTGACAAGCGTGTAAATGCTGTAAACCACTTCCGCGCTCTGCCTGAAGCTGCTGCACTTGCTGCTGCAAACAAACGTGTTGCTAACATTCTTGCCAAAGAAGCAGCGCCAGAAGGTTCTGTAGTTGAAGCAAACTTAGTTGAAGATGCTGAAAAAGCATTATTTGCTGAGCTTCAAGCAGTTACTCCAGTAGTTGAGCCATTACTTGCGGCAAAAGACTACACCGCTGCACTTTCTAAGCTTGCAGCACTTCGTGCGCCAATTGATGCATTCTTTGATGGTGTAATGGTAATGGCAGATGATGCTGACCTAAAAGCAAACCGTTTACGTTTATTGGCTCAGTTACGTAACCTGTTTACTGCTATCGCTGATGTGAGTGTATTGCAGGGTTAATTAGTATTAATAAAAAAACCGCTTTAAAGCGGTTTTTTTATTTTATTAAGCTAAGAATTGTTCAATAATTGGAAAGACTAATTCTTCATATCTATCAAATACAGTTGGATCTGTAATATTTTCACAAATATAATTACAGAATCCGTTTTTATCAAAATTTTTCTTAATTATAACACCTCCATAATCATCTACTGATTCACGAGGTGGATAAAAATTTTCTGTAAATAATTCTTCTTTAAGCAGATTTTCAGAACCCTTTTTAATTTTAGTATTTTCAAAATTCATAGGAACTTTATCTTTAGTAATATAACCTATTGTTTCTCTCGAAATTTTTGTATCACAATCATATAGAAATAATACTTTTCGGTTTATTGCATTTAAATTATGTTTTAGAAAATCAAAACCTTTATCTAAACTGCTTTCACCACCAAATTTAACTTGCCCACCTTCTTGAGTAACACCAATTTCATCTATTTCTATATTTTCTAACCATTCATTTTTCCCTTTTAGCTCAAAAGCTTTCTTCATAAATTTAATATCTGTCTTGCCTTCAACGAGTATCAATGGTTTTTGTTGATCCTGAATTTTTTTATGCAGAGCTTCTTCAAATGTTATTGTTTCCTTATAAAAATTAAAAGATTCTTCAAACTCACCAAATCGTTCAGAAGTAATATTCATCCCAGATGGAAGATCAATTAACTGAATATTTTCTTTTCCAAATTCTTTTTCCATACCTAAAACAAAAAGTGGTGCATGAGAAGTCATGATAAATTGTATTTTAGGAAATAACTTAATAAGCTTTGGTAAGATTTCACTTTGATGTTTAGTATGCAAATGCGTGTCTATTTCATCAACAACAACTATTCCCTCAATATTCTCTAAACGAATACTATTATTTAAATCTTTATAGTCAGCATGTCTAATTATTGTAATGAACAAATTAAGTAAGACTAATTGACCTGTCGAAAGCTGTTCTAAGGTTGGTACAATAATCTTCCCCTTACTATGCAAAGATAATCGAGAATGAGCATCATTCCGCCAACCAATTTTTAAATATAATTCATTATTATCTAAAATTGTTTTAAATATTTTATTGATATTCCTATAGGAATTGTTAATAGCATGTTTATTCTGAATTATTTGATTCCTTTCATCGTCAGTATCAAAACACTCTAATTCTGCTGGTAGAATCGCAGAGTCCAAAACTACATCTAACATCCATTGAATATTTTTTTGAAAAGTGTCCACACACATTATTTCTTTATTCAATTTTCCTGAATATTTTGATTCAATATCAAATATCTCTTGCGTTTGGGCCTTCAAATTTAACCAATGTGGAATTATTTTACGAAAACTCGGAAAGAAGGTAATAGTATTTGAAAATAATTTTTCTATACCCTTTTCAGAAGCTAAAGTTTTTTTACCATTTTTATTTTCATTCTCAAAACCATGAATTTTGTTTCCATATAAATTTAATAATTCTTGGGTAGAGCGTATATTTCCGACTTTCTCGCAATAATGTATTTCCTGATTCTCTTGATCATTAAAAAAACGTAAATAAGCAGATGCACTTTTATCATCCGCATTTGTGTTTATATCGATACCTGAAATTACCCTAAAGTAAGGGGAATTCATATTTCCAGATTTAACCACAACATCATTATATTCTTGCTTAGCTAACTCATAAAAAGCATCTACGATATAAGACAAAGTATATGTTTTACCTGACCCATTTTTACCAATTAGAATTACTGGCTTAGGATTTAGATCCTCTTTAAGTTCTAGTTCTAAATCTAATTTTTCAATTGGCCCAATGTTTCTAATATGAATATTTCGTAAGTACATTTTTTATCCAAAGTTCACACTTATCTCCATACTATTAAAGTACAAGTTTCAACTCAAGGTATTTTCTAAAAATCCATAATAAATTTAAAGGTATACGTTTTATAGAGAAGGCAATACTTAAAATTATATCTATTATTTAATAGTATTCATCCATTCACCATCACCAAAATTTTTACAATGATTGGTACTCTCTAATCTAAAAAATAATTATTAGGTACATGCTGATAGATAATTAGTAAAAAAGTAAAGGGATCTCTTTATTTTTTAAATTAAACAAACTCTTTAATTTCTTCTAAACTTTTCGATGGCTCAAACCACATAAAATCATAATCAGCCACATCATGAATATAAAACGGATCATTTTTCATGATTTCTTCAGCCTCTTGAATCGAAGAGCTTAAAACTAAAATCACCCCACCTACTCTATTTTCTCGACGCCCTGATGCCAGAAATTTCTTCTGCTCATAGTAATGGTCTAAAAATGCAATATGCCCTTTCAGTACAGCATCAACTTCGGCTAATGGTTTTTTATAGGTCAAGGTAACAACAATCATTTCATTCTCTTAAAGGAAATAGTGCATGACATAGAAGGGTTAAACTACTGATAGCTTATTCGATAGTACGCCGATTCCCCCAATTCATCCACACTAAGCTCCCCACAATAATCACTCCACCTAACAGCACAATTATTGATGGTTTTTCATTTAAGAAAACAACTGCCAAACTCATTGCGACAATCGGCGAGCAATATAAAAAATTCGATGCAATCGTTAATGGCATATTTTTAAGTACATAGCCCCAAAGTACATAAGCCATCGCACTTGGAAAAATACCCAACAACACAATCGACATATTGGCTTGCCAAGTGGCATGTAAAATCTCATCAGGCAAATGAGCACTATAAAAAAGTAAAGGAATGGTCCCGAACCAGATGATGTAGCACATCATGCTCAAGGCATCATAATTTAAAGCAAATTTCTTATATAAATTAAAATAAAGTCCCCATGCAATTGCAGCTAAAACAATCAACAAACTATAAGGACTCGGTACACCAAAGCCTCGATCACCGCTAACCACTAAAACGGCGCCACAAAGACCTAATAAAATACACAACCACTGTTTGAAACGGATTTGCTCTTTAAAAAACAAAACTGAAACTATAAAGGTAAATAGCGGAATAGATTGACTTAAAATGCTAGATGCAACCGCACTCACATATTGCTGCCCCGTATTTATAAGTAAGTGATGCAAGGTCACAGAGAAAAATCCTAACAACCCAAGCGCAGGAACATCTTTCCACTTTAACGGCTGAATGCCTTTTTTCATGACCAAAAGTAGTAAGAAAACAGATGCAATCAAAAAGCGAAGCAAGGCAATATGCTGCGGTGTATATGAATGCAAAGCACTGTGTACACCAATAGGTGAATAACCCCAACAAAAGACGGTAATAGCAATACACAAATAAAGCTTAAATGCCGGAGGCTGTGTTTCGGCAGCAAGAGAAATTGCCATGTTAAATCTACGCTAATGAAATGGAACTCTTTCATCATATGCGCATGGATCATTGAATAAAATTAACTTATATTGAGCCTAATATTCATTAAAAGTGAATGATAAAACATGGATATCGCTCAGTTAAAAATGTTTCAAACGGTGGTTGAATGCGGCACGATGGCCAAGGCATCTTTGCAGTTGCACTGCGTTCCATCTAACATCACGGCGCGCATTAAACAACTTGAAGAAGAGCTTGGCGCACCTCTGTTCTATCGGGAAGGGAAAAGTTTAAAGCTCACTCCATCTGGTGAGATTTTCCTTAATTATTGCCAGAAAATTTTAGCGCTTTGTGATGAAGCAAAACGAAGTATTCATCCTGATGCACCACCCTCTGGTCCATTAAAAATTGGGGCTATTGAATCTTCTGCCACAACACGTTTACCTAACTTACTCGCGAAATATCATCAACGCTATCCAGAGGTTTCCATTCAAATTATTACTGGCACATGGAAACAACTATTAGTTGATATTTCTCAGCATAAGCTCGACGGAGCTATCGTCGCTGGTAATATTGAGTTTCCTATGCTGAATAAACTTGGTATTTATCAAGAAGAAATTATTTTAATTGCCCCCGAATCTTTCGGCGAAATTCACTGCCAAGAAGACTTGATTGGTAAAGAAATTTTTATGTGGACTGAAGGTTGCCCTTACCGCGCTGCTCTTGAAGAATGGCTTAAGCTCAAAAATATCTCGCTTCCAATTACCAGCATTACCAGTTACGCCACTATTATTGGTTGCGTGAGTGCAGGCTCCGGTGTGTCTTTAGTACCAAAGAGTCTTTTTGAGCAATATAAAAATTTAACCAATATTCGAGGCTATAAATTTGAACATCTTGCATTTATGCAGAACCAGTTTTTCTGGCACAAAAATGTGAGCAACCATAAAGCTCGAGATATGTTTTTAGAATTGGTTAAGTCAGAATTTATAGCTTAGCTGTGCATTCGAATGAAATTATCTATGTAAAACTCTATGCTTTACATAAAACAATGATGCATAAAACACATCACGACATTTTAAATATTTTAATTTTATTGATACAAAACAATATTTTAATGCTATTTAAAAATTAATTATAAAAACATAAACTGCATAACCCATCCGTTTTTTGCAACGAGCTCACTCAAAAGAAGCAGATGCTAAGTACATAACGTATTTTTTGAGTCATTCAGCATGAATAAAGCAATTGGAATTTTAGGTGGTATGGGTCCACAAGCCACGATTGATGCCATGGATAAAATTATTAAAAATACGCCAGCACATTGCGATCAAGAGCATATTCCTGTCATCACGGTTTCTATTCCAGACATCCCAGATAGAACACAATCGATTATCAATCATGATGATAAACCACTCGAAAAAATGGCTGAATATCTTAAAATTTTAGAAGCAGCGCAGGTCGGCTGTATCATTATTCCCTGTAATACTGCCCACTTTTGGTTTAACCAGTTACAGCAACGTACCCAAACCAAAATGATTAGTATTATTGAATCTGCGGTTCATTTTATTCAAGACAGCCAAATTGCTGAAGTTTGTATTCTTGCGACGTCTGCCACCATAAGCACTCAGCTTTATCAAAGCCAGTTCATCCAAAACAATATTCGTTTCTCTACCCCATCTGTTGAGATGCAACACAAAGTGATGCAAAGTATTTATCAATACAAAGCAGGAAATATCGAAAAATCAAAACAACTTATGAGTGAGGTTATTCATTTTTATAAACAAAACAAAAGTATAAAATTCTTATTAGCATGTACTGAAATTCCACTCATCTTACAAGACAGTATCCAAAACAATCCTGAACTGTTTGTTGATGCAACCGATTTACTCATAAAAAATGCGATTGCGTGGTATCAGAGTTCATTAACAGTATCGGCCGCATGATTAAATAAAATTTAATGCAAATTATGCATAATTAAGTTTAGGCAATGGTCCAATCAATTGCCTTCACAAAATTCCATAATCCTTCAGAAGTCGCATTAAGCCTTGCACTACTGCGATATAAATAAATATCGACAGACAGTACTGACTCTTTCATTGGCATGATCTTTAACTGATTTTGTTTTAATTCATCTTGAATGCTGTAATCGGGTAACCACCCTACGCCATAACCGCCTTTGATCATGTCCTTAAGTAATAGACTCATTGAAGACACAAAATTTGTCTCAAACTTGTCCGAATGATGATCTTGTAGAAATTTATTTACCTTTTTCCCCATGTAACTGTCATCGGTATAGTTCATGAGTGGAATTGAAGAGTCTTCGAGTGAAAATTTAGGTCGACCTAAATGATTTGGAGCCGTGACTAGATAAAGTTTTGCTGAAAACAACTTATGGCACAAAAATTGTGGATTCATTAAGTCATCATCATAAAAAGATGCAATAAAGTCACATTGACCATTTTTAAGAGAATCTACGGTTTCATTCACATTGATTGCTTCAACATGAAAAATCTTTTCTTGGTAATTTTTTAAATTTCCTAAAATTTTAGGAAAAATATATCCTGCCAAAGAATGCGCAGAAGCAATCGTGACTTTGCTTCGCACATGATTATCACCTTTAATTTGATCTATATTAAACTCAAAATCATCCAGTAAATTTCTAGCATGCAATATAAAAAGCTTACCCTGCTCCGTTAACTGCAAAGGAGAAGTCTCTCGATCAAACACTTCAAAACCAAGACTATTTTCCAAGGCTTGAATGCGACGACTCAGCGAAGACTGAGAAATATTTCTAATATCAGAAGCGACTGTAAAATTTCGGTATTTTTCTAGAACAATCAGGTCATATAACCATTTTAATTCAATGTTTTGGATCACTTGAGGCTCCAGATTATTCTAGAAATTTAGATACGGTATTTAATTATATTTGAAATGATGATTTATCGTAATCAAATCGTATCGGTTTTATCTCATTGCAGTACAAGCTGTATTTTTATCAGTAAGATCAGCACTTCATCTTTTGATTCTGGTTGGGGAGGTTTATCCAAAATGAAAACCCTAAAAACTCTATGTATTGCGACCTCTATATTGGCTTCATCAAGCTTATTTGCTGAAACAACGCAACCTCAACAAGTGAATGAAATAGCTCCTAAAACACAACCTTATGGTGATAATCCAAGCCTAGGGCGTGTACTGTTATATAAAACAGGAAAAGGCATACAAAATTTAGGAGACAATATTCAAGGTGCTTCTGAAAAGACCTCAAATAAAATTAGTGAAAAGTGGAAAAACACCAAAGAATTTACTGCTGAAAAGGCAGAAGTCGTTCAACAAAAAGCGGATACAGCAAAAGCTTTTACTGAAACAAAAATAGATCAAGCTAAGCAAAATATTACCAGTAGCCGAAACGGTGAAAACATCCCAATAGAACAAGGTGAGTTAAGTAAATCTAGCACTACGGTTAACTAACTTTTTGGATAGCGCGATAAATTCGCGCTTTAATATAAAATACAAATATCAATCTAGACATAAATACCACTCACTATAAAGAGCTAGGAATCTGCCTTATGAATAGTCAAAAACTTCTCTTTTCAACACTATGCTGCTTAGCATTAACTGCATGTGCAACATCAACGCCCCTTTCTTCTTATTCTCAAGCTCAAGTTTTAGAGCAAGACACCAATATTAAAGCCTATCCGTCTACGACAGGGAATGTGGCCAAGCTCATTAAACAAGATAATCAAGCTTGTATGATTGAATTTAAAGGTTATTTAGGTGGAGGACATGTCACCGAACATTGGACGTTTAATAATAAAGGTCTAATTTCAGCGACTTCTTCGACCCTACAATACCCTGATGAATCAGGCATATTAAATCAAGCAACCAACTCTACGACTAAGAGTTCTACGACCTTTAATATTCAAGATCCTGAAATTCAAAATAACTTCAAAAAACTCCAAAATAACTTTAATCCAGCAAATTTAGAAAAGTGTCATTAATACTTTTTCATAAAAAGCCCGTTGCAAAAGCTACCTTCTGCAACGGGTTATAGCTATTTTAAAAATTTCTTGGACCTAATTTAAAAAATTATAAATAAGCTATTAATTAATAGTTAAACCATTTGTTGCTGCCAGTAAATCAATACGCGGGAAAACCAAGCCCGTTCTTGAGTCAGTAATTGGTTTACCTGTCGTTTTTAAACGGCTAATCGTTTGATCAATACTTTCAGTTGGACTCACGCTATTTGCTCGTAATAAAGCAATCGCGCCTGCCACATGTGGTGTTGCTTGAGACGTACCGCCCATGGTGTAACCACCCGCGGTAATCATTGCACCTGGTGCTAATAAAGTCACAAGGCTACCACCATTACTAAAACATGCTACCTTATCTGCTGCTGTGGTTGGGTCAGAACATTTCACTGGATTCCCCCACGATACTCCTCCAATATTACTGTCATAAACAGCACCGACTCTCACTGCACCAGAAACACAGCCAGGAGATGAAATACCATCTGAAAATGCATCATTACCTGAGGCTACAACTGGTACCACACCAGCAGCACGTGCATTGGCAAATGCCGTTCCATAACTACTATCACTACACTCTGAAGTATATTTAACGCCAGGAACGCCAAGACTTAAATTAACCGCTTTAATATTATAGGTTTGTGCATTGTTTACGGCCCAGTTAATTCCCGCAAGAATATCACTATCGTAGGCTGTACTGACCCATTTACCTTGAGACCTCACTTTTCTAAAGACATCAATACCAATAATTTTAGTTTTAGTTGCGACTTTAGACACAATACCTGAAACATTACTACCATGTCCGTCATCATCTAATGCTCCATCATCTGGTGCACTATCAAAAGAATAGGCCACCCGACATGTGCTTGATGGTGTATTGACTGCTGTACAACCAAAATCGGAATGAAGATAATTCACCCCTGTATCAATCACTGCCACACTTGAACCCTCACCCGTAAAACCATTGGTGTTTGCTTGTGGTTGATTAATTAAAGGTAAGCTTTCATTGGTCGTGGTTTGATTAATCCGATTTGGGTAAACCGCTTTAACATTCGGGTCATTTAATAAAGAGACTAATGCTTCGCGGTTACTAATCCGATAAAAAGCTAAAGGTAAATTATTGTAGTCCCGCAGTACTTGCACACCGCCAGCACGGTTAAACCTTGCCTGTATATTCTTTTTATTTGTTGCAATATAACTCCGCCGTTCTAAACCAGAAGGTACGCTCACCGAAGGAATATTGTATTCAACAATTAAATCATTCGAAGCATTCGTTACCAAGGCATCTAAATCGATTTTACCCTGAAATACTTTTTGTTTTGCTGCCTGATTTAATCGCTGTTTAGCACCTTTAGAATCTAAAGGAAGAGCGGATGCAGTTGTACTTAATATCGTACATAGACCTAATAGAAATAACGTTTTACTTTGCATTATTTTTCTCCGTAGTTTTTTAAACTAACAATTTGCTTATTTCGCTTTTATTTCATTTGCTGGATCTTTTTCTGGATCAATCGGTTGAATAGAAAGATCACTTTTTGTGTTGTAAAAAGGAACGGTATCACCTGATACCGATTGAGGATGAGTTGAATCTAAAGATAGATTTTTAGCTTGAGTAGGCTCCTTAAGTTTAGAAAGAAAAGATGATGTGTCTGGTTGTGACGAATTCGATTCATGTAAAACCGAATTGAACACATCAGATGCACCGCTTGTGGGCTTAAAATAGAGAACAACGGCGATCAAGCCGACCAATACAAGAAAGGAAGCAATAATTTTCATCAGTTAAGATCTCTGTTCTTTTGTTTATAGACATCTATTTTTATTTTTGATTATTCGAAATAAATAGGTATTTCTTAAAATATATTTCATGTGAAAAATTTAATGAATGAAATATATACCCACAAAAGAAGTAGAAAGATCCACACCCGAATAAGCAAAAATGTTGTTCTGCCCTGTACATTTATATTTCTGGCAGAAGGTGGTTCAAAAAAGTGCTAAAAAGCATCTTATTCTCATAATAAGCAATAACTATGCCGTTCCCACTAATAAATAATGAGACTCAAATCATAATTAGAGATATAAGTACCTGATCAAAAGAAGAGAAACTTCAAGAAAATTTGAAATTTAATTTTTAAAAATAAAAAGATAAAATTAGCCCAACTTAATTAGAATAACTAACAAATAAACATTCTTTTTCACTTTATTATTAATTTTTATTAATCTCCACAATTTATCCCTAGTCTGTTTACTCAACGTAACACTGTTGTAACGTTTTGATGAAGTGAGTTCCCAAGCCCATAGTGCGTTAGCTATGATCCGTTTGCGTTTATGAAATACCTCACTAAAAGGGTATATTCTTTGAAGGATATCGCAATGAAAATGATGAAAACAGCTATCGTTACTGCAAGTGTTCTTGCTTCTGCCTCTATTTTTGCACAAAGTGCGGGCGTTAATGCAGGTGCTTCTGCCCAAGTAAATGTACAACCAGGCGGTCTTGTTAGTGGCGTAGCCAATACAGTCAAAACTACTGCACACACTGTAGGTAGCACAGCAAAGCATGCTGGTCATGTCGCTGCTGACACTACAGTTAAAGCAACTAAAAAAACAACAGGAAAAGTGACTGAACTTTCTTCTAAAGCTGCAAATGGTACAAAACACTTGGCAACTGAAGCTGCAACAGGTACCAAACACTTTGCTACCGAAGCTGCGACAGGAACTAAAAATGTAGCGACTAAAGCTGCAAATGGTACTAAACATTTTGCTACCGAAGCAGTAACAGGTACTAAAAATGTAGCGACTAAAGCTGCAAATGGCACTAAAAATCTAGCAGTTGAAGCTAAAGCTGATACGAAAGCAGGTTTTGATGCTGTAAAAACTAAAGTTGCAGAAAAACAAGCTGACCAAAAAGAATTTACTGCTGAAAAACAAGCTGATGCTCAAGCGCATGTAGATGCTGTAAAAACTCGCGTAACTCAAAATCAAGCTGAGCAAAAAGAGTTTGTTGCAGACACTAAAGCAGATGCTCAGGCAAAGTTAAATGCAGCTCAACCAGCGGCAATCAATGCTAATACTGGCGTAAATGTTGGTGTTAACGTTGCTCCTGTCGGAATTAATGCAAGTGTAAATGCAGATGCGCAAGCATCTACACAAAAAGCGGAAAAGAAATCTTGGATTAAAGGTCTTTTCGGTACTAACTAATACGTGATGCACAAAAAAGGGCGATTAATCGCCCTTTTTTATTTATTTGAAATCAATCATTCAGCTCATTTCAGTTAAAACTAAACCTGCACGTAAACCGAGCTTCACATTTGGATTTGGAAATAAAATCCAGACCTGATCTTGCTCAACAACATAATTACCAGAAGGTTGAGTCGCAATGATTTCACCTTTTGTAAAAGTCGAAAAATTCGGAGCTTCAGCTGATAAGTTCATCTGAAAATCTTCATCTTTTTTAATTAAAGAGTCCGATACTTTAAACACTCGAATTTTCGCTTTATTGCGTGCTGGTAAAGCTTGCTCAGAAACGACATGACGAATAACTTCATCAATTGCAGCAAACTGACTCAAGTCATTTTGCCCAAATGGCAAAGCTTTGCCCAACTCTAGAGTTGCACTGGCTGCTTTAAAATTCTCACTGGTAAAATGCGTAAACGTTTTACCTACCGCATTGTGATAAACCAAAGCATCTAAATCGGCCGATTCAAGACTTGCTGTTAAATTCGCATCATAAGCATGCGTTTGATATGGAAACAACGCAAAAGTTGGCAATAAAGAAGCGCGAATTGCGGTGTGCAAATCATAGTGATAACGTTTTGCTTGGTTTGAACTTTCATGAAAGAAAGTCGTGACAACTTGCTCTAAAACCTCAGCTCGCTTTGATTCTTCGGTCACAGGCAGAGTTTTATATCCACCACAAAACATTCGGTTCACATCGTCATGCACATAACGTTTACCTTGACGCATTGCATATGGATTACCCAATACAAACAGCAATCTCACAGCAAGGTTTAAACGTCCGGCAAATAAATCTGTGCAAAGATGAGACAACAATTCAATAGGTGCTGTTTCATTACCATGTACTCCAGCTGACAGTACGACGGCTTTGTCGTACTGTGCATGTGGCGTACATTCAAGAATTCCCTCACCTAACCAGCGCCAAGAAAAATTATCTTTTTTTCCTTCACGTATTGTAGGCTGCTCACCTTGTAAGGTTAATGCTAGAAAATCTTGCATGTCACCTCCTCCTTATTTTTGGAAAGGATAAACCAAACCCAAACCTAAAATTTTGGTCAGCTCATCGAGTGCCATACGGCTTTCCATCAATAAATGCGGATCAGCTAAATCTTCTTGAGCTAAACGATCACGATAATGTTTATCTACCCATTGATTGAGTGTGCCAAACAATTGATCATTCATTAATACTTTTGGATTTACAGCATTTAACTCGGTTTCATTTAAAGCTACGCGTAAACGTAAACATGCTGGTCCACCACCATTACGCATACTTTCACGTAAGTCATAAACCTGAATAGCATCAATTGGTGTGCCCATCTGAACCATATCGTTCAAATAACCCCACACTGCCTTATTCTGGCGCGACTCTTCTGGTACAACAATGGTCATTCCACCATCTGGACGAGTCAAAATCTGACTATTAAATAAATATGTTGCTACTGCATCATCAACGGTAACGCGATTTTCAGGAACTTCAATCGAGATAAAGTCTTCACCGATGCTTGCCATTTTTTGACGAATTTCAGCAAAAGCTTGATCTTGATTTAAGAATGCATGTTGATGATGGAATAAAACCTGTTGGTTGCTGACCGCAATCACATCATTATGAAAAACGCCTTGATCAATCACATCTGGATTTTGTTGAACAAAAACGGTATGTGCGTCATCTAAACGATGCAAACGCGCGATTGCTTCGCTTGCTTCACGTGTCTGACGTGCAGGATAACGTTTTGGTCCTGGCAACCCATTATTTAAATGTTGTTGACCGTAAACAAAAACTTGAACCCCACGCTTAGCATAATCACCACCTAAACGATTGTGATTTGCTGCACCTTCATCACCAAACAAAGCCACTTGCGGCAATGCTTCGTGGTGTACAAAATGACGTTCATTTTTAAAGATTGCTTGTAGGACCTGACTTGTAGTTTCAGCTTCAATTGAACGGTGAAACTTATTATTCAAGTTCGCTGCGGTAAAATGTACACGTTCATCTTGGCTATCTGCCGAAGGTGAAACAGTTGCCGCATTTGCAGTCCACATTGGCGAAGCTGAACTTAGCGATGATAATAGTTCAGGTGAATGACGCATTGCTTGAGCAACAACGCTAATGTCATCTCCTGTAAAACCTAAACGGCGCAACATTGGAACATGTGGACGCTCATGCGGAACAAGCACACCTTGTTTCATTCCCATGTCAGCCAAGGCTTTCATCTTTAGCAAACCTTGTTTAGCTGCTAATTTTGGATTAGAGGCGTTATTACGGTTTTTTGTCGATGCTTCATTACCAAATGACAAGCCCGCGTAGTGATGTGTTGGTCCCACCAAGCCATCGAAATTTACTTCATATCCTTTCATTTTTCTTTCCCTAGTGTTTAAGGCAACACAATCCCTGGAGATAATTTTTCTGGTAAGGTTAAGCTGTCACTTTCAAGTGAAGCCATTGGCCAAGCACAATAGTCAGCGGCATAAAAGGCACTCGCACGATGGTTACCCGATGCACCTACACCACCAAATGGCGCAGCACTTGAAGCACCTGTTAATGGCTTATTCCAGTTCACAATACCGGCACGCGCTTCAATAAGTACTTGATCAAATAATTCACGTTTTGGAGAAACTAAACCAACAGACAAACCAAAGCGAGTTGCATTTGCAATTTTCAATGCTTCATCAAAGTTGTCATAACGTTGAATAGTCGTAAGTGGACCAAAATATTCTTCATCCGGAATATCTGTCACACCTGTTACATCAACAATGCCTGGGGTAAGTAGCGAACTATCTTCTTGCGGACGCGTCATTGGCAATAAACTTTTTGCGCCAAGCTCAAGCAATTTTTGCTGAGCAAGCATCATGTTTGATGCGGCAACTGATGAGATAACGCCACCCATAAATGGTTGTTGTTCGTCGTTCCAACGACCAACTTTTAAGTTTTTAGCAACCTCAACAAAACGTTGAATAAATGCATCGCCTTCTGGGCCATTTTTTACCAAGATGCGACGTGCACATGTACAACGCTGACCCGCCGAAACAAAAGCAGATTGAATAGTGAGATTAACCACAGCATCAATATCGATAATTTCATCAATAATCAATGCATTATTGCCGCCCATTTCAAGCGCAAGAATTTTCTCAGGAGCACCCGCCATTTGTTTATGTAGGTGATAACCTGTGTTCGCACTTCCAGTAAATAATAAACCGTCAATTTCATGTGAAGCAGCTAACGCTTCACCCGTGGTACGACCACCTTGCACTAAGTTCATCACACCATTTGGCAAACCAGCTTGCTGCCAAAGTTTTACAGTTTCTTCAGCAGTCCAAGGCGTTAATTCACTTGGCTTAAATACCACAGCATTCCCTGCAAGTAATGCAGGAACAATATGTCCATTTGGTAAATGGCCCGGAAAGTTATATGGACCGAAAACTGCAAGCACACCATGTGGACGGTGGCGTAAAGATGCCACGCCATCAGCCATTTCAGTTGAGCTTTCACCAGTACGCTGGTGATAGGCACGAATTGAAATAGCAACCTTGCCAATCATTGATTGAACTTCGGTTAACGTTTCCCAAAATGGCTTACTAGTTTCTTGGCTAATGACTTCCGCTAAGTGCTTTTTATTTTCTTCAAGCAAAGCTGCAAATTTTTCAACAATCGCTACACGCTCTACAAAAGGTAAACGTGCCCATGCTGGAAATGCAGTACGTGCTGCTTGGCAAGCTTGCTCAACATCAGCAGCAGTAGCTTCAGCACCCGACCAGACAGTTTGGTTATCAACTGGATTTGTTTTTTCAAATGTTGTGCCGCTGCCTTGTAACCAGACACCGTTTATAAATAAAGAGTTTGACATCAGGATACTTCCATTGGATTGAGTGATAGCACACGAACAACATGACCTTCTTGTACACCGAGGTTTTCAGCTTGTTCATGCGTTAAATTTATAGTGTTATCAACAAGATCAAGCTTCATCAGCATTGCGCGATAGTCATGATAATTATCATTGGCAACGAGATATTGAGTCTTACCGACCGCAGCTTCACTTGTAATTTTGACGTTTAATAACTGACTTTCTTTTACTGCGCGTAATTCATCAATATTGGCTTCAACCGTTGGGCCAGCATCAAAAATATCGACATATCCTTGATAGCGTAAACCTTCCGACTCAAGCACATGATAGGCAGGCAAAGTTTGTGGATGCATTTTTCCAATCACCTCTTGCGCATCTTTTGGCAAGAGATCTACATAGACCGGAAAACGTGGCATAAGCTCTGCAATAAATACTTTTTGCCCAATTCCGCTTAAATAGTCGGCAGTTGAGAAATCCATATTAAAGAAATGGTGACCAATCGCATCCCAAAATGGAGAACATCCATTTTCGTCTGAGAAACCACGCATTTCGGCAATTAATTTTTTCTCGAAATATTGCTTAAAGGCAGCGATAAACATAAAACGGATTTTCGATAAGAATTTACCGTTTTGGTTTTCACGACGCTCTGGATCTAAAAATAATGTACAGAGTTCACTGCTACCTGTTCTGTCATTACTTAAAAACAAGGTTGGTAATGACTTATAAACATTTAGTGCTTTTGAAGCGTGTACTTGTGTTCCAACATGAAAGTTGTACCAAGGTTCCATGAGCCCTACAGCAACCTCAATTGCACTTAAACCAATAACACGTTGAGCTTCTGTATCTTCAAGAACAAATAAATAGCCTTGTTCACTTTTATGGACATTGCCATTTAAAGTATTGCGAGTACGTGAAATTCGAGCCGAAAGTGTATCCATATTTTGTGGCAAGGAAGTCAGGCCTACACCCGACTTACCTGCTAATTTATAAATATCTTCAAGGTCTCGAAACTCGGCATGACGGACAATCATCATGGCTAGCTTCCTTTTTTTTATTTAGCCAATTTTGCCAATGCTCTTTTTAAACGAGCAATCCCTTCATCAATATCTTGTTCAGGAATAATGAGAGACGGAGTAAAACGAACGACATCCGGACCTGCAATTAAAGCAAGTAATCCTTCCTCACCAGCCCAAGTCGTAATATCTTTAGCTTTTCCTGCATACTCAGCTTTTAATACGCAACCAATGAGCAAACCTTGACCACGAATTTCTTCAAAAATCTGATGTTCAGCATTTAAAGTATTCAAGGCATCAAGGAAATACTGATGACGATGCTTCACACCCTCAAGGACTTCAGGTGTATTAATAAATTCGAATACTGCACCTGCAACTGCACTCGCTAACGGGTTACCACCGTAAGTCGTACCGTGCGTACCAACTGAAAAATGCGGCGCAAATTTATCTGTTGTTAACATTGCACCAACTGGGAAACCACCACCTAGTGCTTTTGCAGTTGTAAGAACATCTGGAATAACACCAGTGTTCATGTAGGCATAAAGTGAACCTGTACGACCCACACCAGTTTGTACTTCATCAAAAATAAGTAAGGCACCAAACTCATCACACAGTGCGCGTAAGCCTTTTAAAAATTCAATGTCAGCTGGAATAACACCGCCTTCACCTTGTATCGGCTCAACAATAACCGCACAAGTCTGTTCATTAATCACCGCTTTTGCTGCTTCTAAATCATTAAAGGCAACATGGTTGATACCATTTGGAAGCGGTGCAAAGTCTTGTGAATATTTAGGTTGACCGCCTGCTGAAACTGTAAATAAGGTACGACCATGGAAAGCATTTTTAAATGCCACAATGCCACTTTTACCAGCAACACCACTATCTAAACCCACTTTACGTGCAAGTTTTAGTGCCGCTTCATTCGCTTCAGCACCTGAGTTACAGAAGAATACCTTGTCTGCAAATGTATTTTCAGTGAGTTGTTTTGCGAGGCGTAGAACAGGTTCATTTGTATAACCATTGCCCACATGCCAAAGTTTTGTCGCTTGTTCTGTTAAAGCATTTACTGCCACTGGATGCGCATGACCTAATGCGTTTACTGCAATCCCGCCTGCAAAATCAATATATTCTTTATTTTCTTGATCCCAGATACGCGAACCTTCACCACGTACAGGAATGAAATTTGCCGGTGCAAAAACTGGAACCATCCAGTCGTTAAAGTTGCTTCGAGTTACAGAAATTGGCTGTTCCATGCTTACCTCAGTATTTATTTAATATATTCGATATCACTTAAATTTTAATAATTCAGAAAAAGGGACTGAACAAATAAACCCTATAACATCCTTTGTATTTGCTCAGACCACTTTTTCTAAAAGTAATTTCCGCAGATTAGCCTGGGAAAATACCGCGCTCTTTACGAGCTTTTAAAATACGCTCACATGCCAAGATGTAAGCTGCTGTACGTAAAGTACAAGCGTTGCTGTTCGCTGCATTCCAAACGTCATCCATAGCTTGAACCATCAATTTGTCTAAACGCTCATTGATTTCTTCTTCGGTCCAGAAGTAGCTCGCCATGTCTTGAACCCATTCGAAGTAACTTACAGTTACACCGCCGGCGTTACATACAACGTCAGGTACTACAACAATGCCACGCTCAACTAACACATCTTCAGCTTTAGGATAAGTCGGGCCGTTTGCGCCTTCTAAAATCAACTTAGCTTTAAGTTTTTCAGCACGTTCAACAGTGATTTGACCTTCCAATGCAGCAGGAACAATAATGTCAACTTCTGCTGTCCAGAAATCTTCATCAGCAATTGATTGCGCGCCAGCGAAGCCACCAACACCTTGATTTGCATTTACGTGATCACGTAACGCTTCAAGATCAATACCGTCAGCATTGAAAATAGTGCCTGTATGGTCTTGAACGTGTGTAACTTTCGCTTTTGATTCAACAAACAAGAAAGCAGCTTCACTACCAACGTTACCAAAACCTTGAATAGCGATTTTTGCGCCTTCAATTGGTAAATTGATTTTTGCAGCTACTTCGCGGCCTGTAACAAATACACCACGACCAGTCGCTTTTACACGACCTAAAGAACCACCTAAGTGAACTGGTTTACCAGTTACAACACCTGTTACTGTGTAACCTTGGCTCGTAGAATAAGTATCCATCATCCAACCCATAATATTGGCATTTGTACCAACGTCTGGAGCAGGGATATCTTTTTGAGGCCCGATAATGTGACCGATTTCAGTCGTATAACGACGAGTCAAACGCTCTAATTCACGATTTGATAATTTACGCGGATCAACACGGATACCACCTTTTGCACCGCCAAATGGCAAGTTCAAAACAGCAGTTTTAATTGTCATCCATGCAGATAACGCCATCACTTCATTCAAATCAACATTTGGATGGTAACGAACACCACCTTTACCAGGACCACGAGACAAGTTGTGTTGTACACGGTAGCCTTCAAAGTGCTGGATAGAACCGTCGTCCATTACAATTGGCACGTCTACAATAAGCGCACGTTTTGGGCGTTTTAAAGTATCGATATACTCTTCCAAGTGACCTAAATATGGAGCAACACGGTCAATTTGTGCCAAGTAAGTTTGCCAAGCATCGCTGTGCTCATTTACGTATGAAAGATCTGCCATCTTTTTTCCTATATACCTTCATAGATTCAGATTTGATAAATCTGCAATCTTTATTATTTAGCAACTAAAACTTTGCAATAACAATGTCTTAGTTTATTTACCAAATCTTCTGCCCTTCTAAAGCATCAGACTTTTTAAATTCCATTTGTTGATACTAAAAGTATGATCTACTTTTATATATCGATATCTTTTACAAGTTTTCTTTTGTCTAAATTACTGTTTATAAAGATAGCTTTATAAAAGCAAAAACTAACCACAACCCACTAAACCAGCCGGCTGAAATATGAATACAAAAGAAGTGACATAACCGTTTGGGAGTTAAAAAGAACTATGATTTACAAAAATCATGAGTCCATAAAATTATTTTTGACTAATCGATAGATCCCTCCATTAGTCTTTTTAAAAATAAACTTTGTTCAATAATCCTACAGATTAATTATTTCCATACATACTGCTTAAAATTAAGCCGAAACATAGATATAAAATCTTCCAATAAATATAGCACAGAGCACGCTCATTTAGAACATTTTAAAATAAATAAGCAGAGAAAAAATAATCAAATCGCACTGTCTTTTATAATAAAAAAACAACAAATATTAAAAAAACCTTAACTCTAATAAAAAAAACTTATAGAAAATAAACTTCCATAAATATAAAAAATGTAAATATTTTTCACATTATATAACAACAACTTAATAAATTTAACTTTTTATAAAACTATCAAAAAATTATTTATTCTCCACATTAAATCCATATTAATCCTATTCCACCCCTCTATTCTAAAAAACCAAAAACACCACCTTATTAAATAACAAGACTAAACATAGGCTTAATCAAATATTTATAATAAATAAATATTAATAAAAATCCGATAAATGGTGAATTTACAAAACAACATTTGTTTCCATGATTGAAAATAAAAATTCATTTTTAAAAAAAATATATAGAATCCATCCTTTTTAATTTCCTACAGACCATAAAAAAGGCCCCAAATGGGACCTTTAGACTACGCTGGTGAAAGCATACAACGCTTAGCTCTGTACACCATCTTTCTTGTGATAAAAAATGAAGTAGCTCGCATAACATAAAAGAATAAAAACAATACAACAGATAAAGCCGACTTGCATCGAAGGATCAACCACCATACTAATGCAAGTAACAGCACAGAACAGACCACCCACAATTGGAGTCAAAGGAAATAAAGGAGCAGCAAAACGTAAATCTTTTGCAATTTTCCCAGACTTATACCACTGTCTACGAAAATTAAATTGAGATACGCAAATTGCAATCCACACAACCACCATGGTAAACGCTGCAACACCCAATAAATTTTTAAAGATCGTCTCAGGGGCAAACTGCTCTGAAAGCAACCCAGGTATTGCACCAAACATCGTCACAGTAATGGCAACAATCGGTGTTCCTGAAGGAGTAAGCTTTGAAAATATTTTTGGTAATTGGTTTTTTACTGAAAGTGACCACATCATACGTGAAGCAGCAAATAAACCAGAATTAGCAGCTGAGAGTAAAGCCGTAATGATTACAAAGCGGATAATATCTTCCGCATAAGGAATACCAATGTAATTAAACACAGTGACAAAAGGGCTATTACTTACTTCGTTTGCATTCAAACCTGCAAGCTCGAATGGCAATAGCGAAGTAATCACAACAATGGTACCAACAAAGAAAATTAGTAGACGCCAAATGGCTGCATTAATCGCTTTTGGGACTGTCTTCGCAGGATTTTCAGTCTCACCAGCCGCCACACCAATTAACTCTGTACCCGAAAATGCAAAATTAACGATCAGCATAGTTGCAAAAATTGGAAATAAACCGTGAGGGAACCAACCATGTGCTGTCAAATTACTAAATAATGGCGCTGTCTCATGCCCGTGGTAAGGGATAAAACCAAAAATTGCCAACAGCCCTAAACCAATAAAACAGATAATCGTAATCACTTTGACAAGTGCTAACCAAAATTCAGACTCGGCAAACAATCGAGTTGAACTCACATTCAGAATAAAAACTAGGGCACCAAAACACAGAGTCCAAGCCCAAACCGAAGTAGTTGGAAACCACTCCTGAACCAGTAAAGCCGCAGCGGTAAACTCAGTCCCCAAAGTGGCAGTCCAAGTTAACCAGTACAGCCAAGTAATCATATATCCTGTGCCTGGACCGATATAACGGCGGGCATATTCTCCAAAAGAACCCGATTCAGGTACATGAACTGCAAGCTCACCGAGGCAAAGCATTACGGTGTAGGCGATTAAACCACCCAAAAAATAAGAAATAATTGCGCCAATTGGGCCTGCTTGAGAAATTACGTCACCAGAACCTAAAAAAAGACCTGTACCTATGGCACCGCCAAGGGAGATCATCACCAAATGTCGAGTACTCATTGCTCGTTTCAAAGGTGCAGAACTTCCATGTTGCGATGCATCATTATTCCGATAATTTAATGATTGCATATAAAAAACTGTAACTACAATTTAGTAAAAAATCATTTTAGGATAAAAAAATAAATATGCAATTATCTTTGAATAGTGAACTTATTTTAAACAACTCCTCACCACATAAATAACATATAAATAAAAAACAAACACTTATTAAAATTTAAAGTTATAGTTGTATTTTAATTAGCCTCCAATCATTTATTTATTTTATACATATGCAAATATCATTTACTTTAAAGCATGATATTTTTTCACCTAATTTATAATGCTTGTATTTAATACGCCAGACATCCACAAAACAGACACATCATTTATTTAAATAATGACTTTGAATTTAATATATAAATAAATTAATGAAAAAATATTTTTTAAGCAAAAAATAAAGCCCAAATCTTTAGACTTGAGCTTTATTTAACCACTAGAAAGGTTTAATAGGCGATTGAGATCAGTTGTTCAGTAGGCTTGATTGAACCTTCTATAAATTCACACATCCCATGTTCATCACAAGATAAATTTAATTGTTTATAGCTAATTGCAAAAAAGTCGGAATATTTTTTGATTACAAACGGACTCATGTCAGATGTTAAAGGCTCTTTGCTCTTGAACAATTTAATGACTTTGCGATCATTCATCCCTAACAAATAAGTTTCATTATTTAATTCAATGTGCACTACACCAGTGTGTTCAGCCACAATTGGAATCAAATATGACTTATTTGCCAACAGAACATCTAGAGCATAACTCTCAAACTTTGAATTAATGAGGTTGAATACCAAAATTGAATTAAAGCTATTCTGTAATCCCTCTTTATAACTCACCTCTTGCTGAGTTTGTTGCACTTTAATACCCAGTTTTTGGAAGTCTAAGTCAGTTGCCTGCTTTGCTTTCATAAGGCTACGGGTAATAGCCTGTTTAAGTGGATTATCAAAATAACGTTCATCTAGCTGAAAATCATTTTGGCGTAATATCTTTAACAACATGTCGTCATGATGCGAAAGAACATGTGCAAGTACATTACGGAAATAAAATTTACTTTGCTTTTTAACCTTGCGAACCTGTTGATAGAAATAAATTTCGTCAAATTCATGCTCAATAAAATCATGCAATAGGCTTGAACTTGCTAATACTGACAATGCTTCATGACCAGTAAATGGCAAATGAATCGTATGTAAGCTTGGCAATAGCTCTTTTATTTTTAGGTAATGTTCGCGGTCAATCGAAAAATAAGGGTCATAAACAATGACATATTCACGCGCTGCATCCACATCTTGCAGCTGGATCTGCATGTCTTTGTTTGCTGCCGCATCAAAAAACTCAGCATAGCGTCGATCTTCAACATGGTCAGGATCAATTGAATATTGAGGCACAAATGCAATCACTCGGTTCATATTCAATAAATTAGAATATTTGATTGCTGCATAGCCGCCCATCGAACCGCCATAACCCACAATATTTTTAAAACCCTGAAGAACAGGCGAAATTGTTTTCGCCAGCTCAATCATGCTCGCTTGAGGAAACCATGATTTTTGTTTTGGCATTATCCCAATAACATTGTATTGGTATTTAATTAGGGACTTTTCAGCATTGATAGATAAGCCACTCGCTCGGGTAATCAAATCGCCAAAAGAGAGAACCAATGTATTAGAATCGCCTGGTAAAAAAATGGCTCTAATGTGTTCGTCTTCAAAAATAATTTGCTTATCCATGCTCACACCGAAAGAAAATTTGCTCCCACATACAACGTCAAAAATGAAACAAAATAGGTGTTTTGCCAATTTATGATTGCGGAGTATCTTATTTTATAGATGCCAGTCAGATTAAAAAGCGCAAAATATGACACAATCCTTACATCCTGCCGCTCAAAAAGGCTTCAGCTCAGCTGCTGAACTGTATCAGCAAGTTAGGCCTAATTATCCCGAAGAAATAGTGAGTTGGCTGCAAAATTGCCTCCAAATACAGGAAAACTCTACTGTTATCGATCTTGGATCGGGTACTGGCAAATTCTTACCCTACTTAAAACAAACACATGCAGATATTATTGCAGTTGAGCCAATTGGCGAGATGTTACAGCAGCTTCAACACGTTTATCCTGATATCAAAACATTACAGGCTTTTAGTCATTCAATTCCTGTAGCCGATCATAAAATTGATGCCATTATTTGTGCGCAATCTTTTCATTGGTTTGACAACATAGATACCCTAACAGAAATGTATAGGATATTAAAACCACAAGGACATTTAGGGCTGGTTTGGAATCAACGCGATGAGCGTACGGATTGGGTCAAAGCTTTAGCTGATTTTCTACTTCCACTTGAAGGAGATACACCCCGTTATCATAGTGAAAAGTGGAAAATCGTATTTGAACAACAAGATTTGTTTGTATTTGATAGCCTACAAACGTTTACACAGTCACAACGAGGTAGCGTCGAACAAGTGGTGAGCAAACGATTACTCTCAACAAGTTTTATTGCCGCAATGACTGAAAAAGATCAATTACAACTCAAAGCACAGTTTGAAAAAATTGTTTATGATTTTACGGGATTAGGTCCTCAAGATCAGATTGATTTTCCATATGTTACGTATGCATATCACTTTCAGAAAAGTACGTTACCCGTTAAATAATTAGTGAATAGGTTTGGTTGAAAGTTATGAAGAAGAAAACACCTCAGGTCATATTAATGTCTTTGCTTTGCTCTAGCCTATTTCTTACTGCTTGTAAAAAAGCGGATGAGCCAGCTAAGACGGAGCAACCTTCTGCCACCTCATCTACCGATCAGGTTTTAGAAAAACTGAATGAAAGACCTATTAAGACTTTTCCAGCAACTGCTGAGGATGCACACGATATTGCGCTACTAGAGGATTATGACCGCCGCTTTACAGAAATGAGTGACGAGATGGAAAGCGAATTAGCAAAAATGCATGAAGCTGGAACCCTCACTACAGAGTTTGAGCAACAACGTACTCTTGATAATGTGCGCTCTTCTCTGACCATGTTAAAAGATTTGGATTTAAAAACTGAACAAGGCCGTTATGTACAAGGCCTACTCTACCAATATTGGGAAAACCAAGAAAAACACTTGAGTGATAAGCAAGCCAATAAAGATGAGCAGATCAACGATCTTGCCGACTATTTACAAGCACAAAATCAATTAAAATATTGGAAAGCATCGCAACAGAAATAAGTGCAACATTCCTTAATAAAAAGCCTTCATATTTATGAAGGCTTTTTAAAATTATATATTTTGCTTTTCAACCCAATGAATAGATTGCACACGAAATAGTTCACAAGCACCATCACCTGTATCAGTTGGTGTAAGCGATGATTTCCATACTAGATCTTTATCTTTAATTTCGACAAGATCACCTTTGAGATAGACCAGATCTCCACGTTTTACCTGTTTAATCTGTTGGGCGATTTGCGGGTTCGCAGGAATGATGTGCATGTTAGACACCATTTGCATCGCCTGATCTGCTGGAACAGGTAATTTAGGAATTTTCCAGTTTAGATAACGGTCATATTGTTTAACTGAAATATGGCGTGCAATTTCAGGCTGTGCAAACAGTCCCCAGCTTACCGCATAGTCAATAGGTGAAAACTTAGCTTGTTCATCATTTTGATAAACTTTTGAACCCAAGATCCTGAAATTCCCTTGAAAAGGCTGTAATACAGAAATGGATTGGTCTTTTTCTATGGGACTCAGACCATTGGCAATATTATATTCACTTGAGGTCGATGCAAATGCTGAACTCATGCCAATAGCAGCCAGTAAGCCCATCATCAAACGTTGTTTTTTCATCGCTTTATACCTCGAATATTGCTAGATCAAATTAAATAGATCTTCAATTTATAGTAGTCGCAAGCCATGAAAAAAATATCGGAATTTAGTAACAATACAGATTAATTTCGTCTATTTTTGTGCACTCAAAATTAAAATTTAATCTTCAAAATCTACTCTTAAAGTTTCAAAACGGACGTTGCCTTGTTGCACAGCTTGTGCAATTGCTTGTTGGCCTTTGGTTAGCCTTGCCCCACCGCTTTTTACATCAAGTAAAATAATATTAATGTCTTCTGCCGTTCCATCACCATCTCGAAAATCGGTGTATCCATCAAAAATAATATAATCCACCGGATCGCCCATGAATTTTGCATCGCTTGGTAGATACTGAAATTCTGGCAAAATTGGAGCGAATTGTTCTGCCATTTTGCCTTTCAACACCGCACGACTTGTATTCACGCTTCGCTTTTGTGCTTGAGTCAGAGCTTGTTGGTGCTCCAATTCAAGTTCAGCAATATATTGCTCATATTCAGCCTTAATTCGGCCATTGCGAGTATTTGATAAAATAATAGTAGTGATAATAATACCAATACCCGCTCCAATTAGCATGGCAAGCCATACAGACATAAACTTTCCTTAACAAGCACAAATCAACATTGCAGATCTAATCATATCTAAAATAACGAAACAGCTTAAACTTTTGTCAAATGCGGTCATCTACTTCTCATAAAAAGATGCTAAGGTATAAAACATAAATAAAATGTGCTGCTGAAAATAATTGGATTTATGAAAACGATACTTATTGCAAATCAGAAGGGCGGATGCGGAAAAACCATGACGGCCATTACGTTGGCAACAGCATTGGCACAAAAAGGATATAAAGTAGCATTAGCAGATTCCGATAACCAAAAATCGGCTTTACAGTGGTTAAAACAACGCCCTGATACCGTCGCAACGATTCAGAGCCTCGACTGGCGTCATGAAAAATCAATTGGTGATGCGCCTAAACATCTGGACTATTTAATTATTGATGCACCTGGTGCACTTTCAGGTGAACACGCTGAACAACTCATCAGCGAAGCTCATGCCATTATTACTCCACTTCAGCCTTCATTTTTTGATATAGACAGTACTCGTCGCTTTTTAAAGCATTTACAAGATATTAAACGCATTCGTAAAGGCAAAGTACAGATTTTACTTCTTGCTAATCGTGTAAAACCGAACAGTGCAAGTTCAAAAGATATTCAACAGTTTTTTGAAAAAATTGAACAAGAACCTGTTGCATGGATTTCTGAACGCAGTGCTTATGGTAGCCTAGCTATGCAAGGTTTAAGTGTTTTTGATAAACCACAAAAAAACTTTATTAGTATTCAAGATCAATGGCAACCCGTTCTAAACAAGTTAGTTGAAGACAAAGCTGAGTGGTTTTAAGTGAATTTTAGCCTCTAAAAAGAGTTGTATAAGGTTCTTTACATTACAGCCTTAAAATTTGCCTCAGGTTATTTTTCAGTTAATATGACTTTATTCTACGTAGAAAATTAGAGAAATATTGTTCGTGCATCCATACGCTCCTACTTTACAGCGCGTTTTACTGTTTGGGCTGTTTTTTATTTTGATTTTTTTAGGATTTAATATCCTGAAATACTTTATTGTTCCTGTTCTTTGGGCTGCCATCATTGCTTATATGACTTGGCCTATTTATTTAAGAATTCAGCGTTTTTTTGGAGAAACCCGTAATACTTTAAATGCAACACTAATGATTAGTCTGGTCATTTTGGTTGTTGGCATACCTTTTACATGCGCTATTTTTATTTTGCAGCATGAAGGCCGCAACTTATATTTTGATTTACAACGTCAGGTTTTTTCGGGTCATTTAAGCGTTCCTGATTTTATTCGCGATCTGCCTTTTGTTGGAAAAGAAATTTCTCGCACACTCAATGAGTTAAATAACGATCCTAATAGTACCATTCAAAATATTGCAGCTTGGGTACAAAGCCATTTAAGCTATGGTCGTGTGCTGCTCGGTGAAATTAGTAAAAATATTGTCAAACTTGGCTTTGCCGTATTTAGCCTCTTTTTCTTCTACCGTGATGGGCAACTGATTTTGTCTCAGGTGAGCAAAGCTTTAGAAATGGTGATAGGCCTTCGTGTTCACCATTATCTTGATACGATTTCTGAAACAACTCGTGCCGTAGTCTACGGTGTTGGTTTAACTGCAATTGCTCAAGCCGTTTTAGCTGGATTAAGTTATTTCGTAGCGGGTGTACCAAACCCAATGGTACTCACCATTGCTACTTTCTTATTGGCTCTAATCCCATTTGGTACTCCAATCTCCTATTTAGGCGTCGGCTTATGGTTGTTCTCTCAGGGACAAACCATGGAAGCAATTGGTGTAATTGTATGGGGTGTGGTGATTGTTAGTAGCTCAGATAATGTGATTCGCCCGCTTGTTATTTCCGGTGCCACTAAAATTCCATTCCTATTAATTATGTTTGGTGTGTTAGGTGGTATTGCGAGTTTCGGTTTGGTGGGATTATTTATTGGACCTGTAATTTTAGCTATTTTACTGGCGATTTGGCGTGAATGGTTACATGAAACTATTGAACCTGAACCTATGCCCAAAACGACCATGATTTATGATTCTGATAATGAATCTTCAAATCATAAAGAGTGACATACTTATTTAATTTAAAAATGTTTCAAGATACAAAGTGACTATTTAAATTAACTTGTAGGCTAAGCCTTCCTTTGTTTGAATCTAATAATCAGACATATATATTTATAAGGGCATCCAACCATGCAAACTTTTAATAAAATTGGCGCAGTCTTTGCGCTTACAGCTTTTTTTGCAGTCGGCTGTAGTTCAGTCACAAAAACTGTATCCGACACGGCTCACTCATTAACCACAATGCATACGAAGAAAGTGGTTGATGTAAATGAAGTTACCGCAAATGGTATTGGTAAAAAAATAGGTACCATTAGCTTTCAAGATAGCGACAAAGGTTTAATTATTACCCCTGCTTTAGCTGACTTACCTAGCGGTACTCGTGGTTTCCATATTCACGAAAATGCCTCTTGTGCTCCTGCTGAGAAAGATGGAAAACCTGGTGCTGCTTTAGCTGCTGGTAGTCACTACAATCCTAACCAAGCTCCTCATCACGGTACGCCAACGACTGGCCATTTAGGCGATCTACCTGCTTTAGTGGTCGATAATACTGGTGTTGCAACCACGGCTGTGATCGCACCTCGATTGAAATTTGCAGATATTCAAGGCCGAGCGATCATGATTCATGCGGGTGGAGATAATTATTCAGACTCACCTCTGCCTCTCGGCGGTGGCGGAGCACGAATTGCATGTGGCGTGATTAAATAATTTATCTGTTTATTAAATTGTGGGTATCTAAAAAGATATCCACAATTTTGTTAATTTATTGACCACTATAACTTGGTTTAAGCCTAATAAAATCTTAAAAAGTGACTGACTTTTGTAGATAAAAAGAATAATATTTTTGAAGTAATAAAAATTTAAAGTTACATACTGCTTTCTCACGTATTCTTTAATTTAGAACAAAAGCCGTGAATTATTTGACCCAGATATTTAATAGTTTTAAGACAAACTCGATTTTAATTTATTGCCTGCAAATTTTGATTGTACTCACAGGCACAACTTTAGGTTTGCTTTCACTAGGCCATAACGAGCTGATTGTTCCTGTGACTTTAGGGGCAATTGCAGCAGCGTTAACCGACTTTGATGACCGTTTAAGTATTCGATTACGTAACTTAGTCTATGTCTGCCTGCTATTTTTTACAGTCAGTAGCATTCTTGGATTTCTCGCTCCCTACAAAATTTTCTTTATTCTCTATCTCTCAATTTCTAGCGCTTTTTTCATTTTATTAGGTGCCTTAGGGCAACGTTATGCCACAATTTCGTTTGGCACTATTTTACTTTCCATTTATAGCATGTTTGGTTTAGGAGAATATGCTCATTGGTATCAGCAGCCCACCTACTTTGTCTATGGAGCTTTGTGGTACGGTTTCACCTCTATTTTATTTTTTATTATTAAACCTACACTTCCCTTACAAGATAAACTCTCACAAATTTTTAAAGAAATTTCTGGATTACTTCAAGCCAAAGCACGTTTGTTTGATCCAGACAATAAAGAGAATGTAGAACAACTCTTATATGAGCTGTCCTTACAAAATACGCAAGTGGCTCAAAGTCTGAATCAAATACGCAGTTCCCTACTCACTCGCCTGAAGGCTTCACGGGTGAGTAATAAAAGTATTTATTGGCTAAATCTGTACTTTTTTGCGCGAGACATTCACGAGCAAGCAACCTCTAATTATTTACATTACGAACATATTCAACAGAACTTTAGCCGTAGTGATCTTATTTTCCGTTTCCAAAAAAATCTGCGCCTACAAGCACAAGCTTGTCAGGACTTAGCCCAATGTATTTTATATAATCGGCCATCTCAGCCTTCGCAAGAAAGCCAGACAGGATTAAATCACCTAGAGAGTTCTTTAAAGGACTGGATACAACAACATCCACAAAATTTTGAAGTTAAAAATTTAAAACTCATTTTTGATAATTTAAAAGGAATGCATGAACAGTTTGAACAACTGCAATATGCACAGCCCTTCCCTGAAAATAATACCCAAACAAGGCAAGAGCACTTAAATTTACTTGATGATGATATTCAAGGGTTTTCAGATCTGATCTTGAAACTTCGGCAACAGCTTACCCCTCAATCTGCATTGTTTAGACATGCGATACGAATTGCAGTCGTTTTCGCTGCGGGCTATGCCATTTCCTTATTACCTTTCGCTCAGCATGGCTACTGGATTTTACTTACCAGTTTATTTGTTTGTCAGATTACCTATTTTGCCACTAAAAGCCGCCTTAAGCTCCGAACAATTGGGACATTAATCGGTGTCTTATTAGGAATACCAATCTTATATTTTGTACCGAGTATTGAAGGCCAGCTCATCATTACGATTATTTGTGGAGTATGCTTTTTTTACTTACGGCAAAAGAAATATGCCTTGGCCACCCTTATGGCTACCCTCATGGTGCTATTAATTTTTAATTTAAAGGGTGCAGGCTACAGCATTATTTTACCTCGCCTGATAGATACGCTATTAGGCTGTTTTATCGCATGGCTCGCAGTAAGTTTTATATGGCCTGATTGGAATTTTCGCAATATTCCTAACAATATTAAGAAAAGCAGCAAAGCGACACTCGACTATTTCAATGTAATTGTTGAGCAATACCAATATGGCAAAAATCAAGATATAGAGTACCGTCGAATTCGTCGTGCTGCCCATAATGCTCAAATTGAGCTATCGAACATGATCTCAAGCTTAAGTGCCGAGCCCAATCCTAATCCAGAGCTCATTCACTATGCTTTCCGTTATTTGGTTTATAGCCACAGTCAACTCAGCTATGTGGCAGCGTTAGGTAGTCAACGACAAAAAATTGATGAAGAACAAGTTTTACAATTATTACTGCGTTGCCAGCAAATTCTTAGTCAAAGCGTACTTGGGCAGTCACTACCCGACAACACACATATTGAGCAAACATTACAAGAAATTCGAGGCCTAACCACTCATGAACAACTTTCCGAGAAATATACATTAGTCTTGAAACAAATCAGTTTATTATTAGAAACATTACCAGAATTGCTAATGCTTAAAGACAAACTTTTAGAGCAAGAAATTAAATAGCTATAACACTTTATTGAGGATAAAAATGTACTTTCCAAAGATATATAAATTTCTTTCTGCCACTTTTTTATTGCTGAGTAGCACATCATATGCATTTGAAATAAATGATTTAAAAAAGATCATAGAGTGTCAATCAGATCAAGAAACTTATACCAATTTTGCTTCTGAATATGATGAAAATTTATCAGCACTTGGTTTTAAAAAAGTTGATGATCCAGGACAGCCTTTCATCTATTTATATAAAACAGCTCAGCCCATTCAATTATTTGGTATTAAAACTCATGAAATTGCTTTAGCGGGTCAAGGCATAGTAGCCGTTTTCCGAAATGCAAATGTTAATCAACTTTCGAAAAAATTTGATATACTTCAACATCCAGACTTTAAAACATTACCTTTTTTTAGAGGTGTTCGCACCGTCAAGACAGAACCAGCAACAGCAGATTCTTTTACTATTTATCATAATCTCAACTTATCAGAAATGACCGGAAAAAGTCCGATGACATTATTAGGTTGTACCTATGAAACAGACCGCGAAGAAATGGAAAAAATGTTAAAAGAATAGTTAAAAAAATACCGGAATATAAATTCCGGTATTTTTAATTTAATCATTTCCTTGGAGCTTTCTTTCTTGCATTTCTTGCTTTAAAACATTTCGTGGTTGGGTAAACCAGAGCGCAATAAATGTAAAGGCAGATAATGCAAAGGCCCACAAATGAAATTGAGTATAGAGATAACGTACCAGCTCAATCATGGCAAAGAAACTCATCATAAGCAGCATCGAAACTGCTGCCGCAACAGTTCCTTTTGATACTTCAGATGACATCAGTGCAAAGCGGTACAAAACTGAGAAACTAATTCCTTCACCAAAGCAAATTAATGTCATGCCTGTGAGTAAACAAGGAATTAAATAGGTTTGCCACACTACACCTAATATTAAAATGAGTGTACCAATCAGCATGATAGGTAAACCGATCATGACCGTTTTACCTAAAGACAGGCGATCAATAATTTTAATTAAAACAATATTCCCGATAATTAGACCCAGAAATACCGGAAATTGAGCTAAACCATATTGCACACTCGTTAGCTTCAATTCATCTACCAAAATAATTGGAGATAAGGCAATCCAGAGCATTAAAGGCATACCCACCAAAGGCAAAGCAAGGCTTAAACCTAAAAAGCGGTGATTACTAAATACCTTTTTAAAATCATCGAAAAGATAGCTAAAAGGTTGCTTGGTAACACTGACCTGCTGATTTGGCATTTGTTTTTTTAAACCTACCCAACTGAGTAATGCCAATATAGCGATGGCTACAAAGCCCCAGTGCCAAGACACATAATCAATTAAGAAAGCACCGAGTACGGGTCCCAACAAAGGTGCAAGCAATGAAATATTTGCCATGAGTGCCATGACTTTAATTGCATCACGTTCAGCGAAACTCTCTTGAATAGCAGCATAACCCACTGCTGAAATTACACTTAAACCAATACCTTGTAAAAAGCGTAATGCCAGAAAGTGTTCCATTTGTCGGGTTAGTAAAATTAAAAAACAGCATAAGGCGAAAAATAAGACACCAGCCAAAAGTACTTTTTTACGCCCAAGACGATCTGACAAAGGCCCAAGTAACCATGCAACCGAGGCACCACCTAATAAGTAAAATGACATTGAAGACGGTGCCCAAGTTGCGCTTACACCAAAATCTTCAGTGATTGCCAACATTGCTGGCTGAATCAGGTCATTACCAATATAAACTGCAAATTCAAATAGCACTAAGGCCAAAGGAAACATCAACGTTGTACGGTTCAACGTTGTCGTTTGAATATTTTTCATGAGTTGTACACTTCAAAATAGCGGCCATATGTCTCTACAACTACATATAAAATAGGATGTAGTCATGATGATGACAGTATGGTCAATCAATCTTTAATTAAGTTTTTATATGCCGTGAGAGTGCATGTTTAGAATGTGAAACACCGTATTCACAGGGTGTCTAAGAATAGAAAAATTATATGGCGCGAGATTTGATAATTTTTACCAGTTGGCATAATTACCGAGCGCAACAATAGCATTTTTTGAATTGTTCAGCAATCGGACAATTATAAAGAAGTTTAAATGTTATTTTTACCCACAGCCATACTTTTTTTATTGTGAATAACCTTAAAGTTATCCACATCTATAATAAAAATTAATCATTAAGGACAAGGATTAACTTGGAAATCTGGGGTTTCCTGCCCTTTCGTACATTGATAGCTTTGCTTTTTATTCACAATTTTCCAGACTTGCTGGTCTCGCTTTAATAAATATTCCGTACGAACTTTTGTTATCGCATCTTCGCTAGGATCTGTCTGTAAAATAGTAACTTGAGCATTAGAGGGATCATCGGCAGCATTCATTTGCTGTGAAATGTCTAAATTACTTGCATCATTTAGAAGATCTGGTTGATCAAGTAATACTGCTTGAATCGGGCTATCAGCAAGTTGAGCAGAAGAATTTTTAGCAGGAGCACAAGCTGTTAGCACTGCCAAGCTAAAAACAATTAGCAAACTCATTTTTTTCATATGTAATCTCTTAGCTCTACTCAAACTTAATGCTAAAGCTCATAAACAGTTTTTTCCGTAGTACTTTGTAAAATAAGATTAAAGTTATTGATATTATTCATCTAAATTTATTTCACAATTCGAGTTCCTATTTAATTATTGATTTTTAATCAAGAATATTTTTCCAATTCATGCATTTTTCTATAAGAGTAAATTCCGTAGAGTAGATTTCAAATTTAGGAATTTAATTAGAGTAACTCCCATGAGTAAGATTTTAGTCATTAACGGCGCCAAACAATTTGCACATTCAAATGGTGAATTAAATGACACATTAACCACACTGGCAACCTCACATCTCACCGAACTCGGACATGAAGTTCAAGTGACACGTGCCGATAGCGATTACGATGCAGAAAATGAAGTTGAAAAATTCTTATGGGCTGACGTTGTGATCTATCAAATGCCAGGTTGGTGGATGGGTGCTCCTTGGACTGTAAAAAAATATATTGATGACGTATTTACTGTGGGTCACGGTTCACTCTATGCAAACGATGGTCGTAGCCGCTCGGATGCCGCAAAAAAATACGGTTCAGGCGGTTTAATTCATGACAAAAAATATATGTTGTCATTAACATGGAATGCCCCGATGGAAGCATTTGATGATGCAGATCAGTTTTTCCATGGCGTAGGTGTTGATGGTGTTTATTTACCTTTTCATAAAGCGAATCAGTTTTTAGGAATGAGCACACTTCCTACTTTTATTGTCAATGATGTGATTAAAATGCCTGACGTTGATAGTTATGTTGAAGAATATAAAACCCACTTAAATTCTGTATTTGCAGCAGCCTAATAAGGAAAAATACATGCTTACTATTATTGCGGAAATTCGTACTAAATCGGGTGGACAGCATCGCCAAAACGTATTGGATGCATTTCAAAAAATCATTCCAACTGTTTTAGCAGAAGATGGTTGCCATGGCTACGAGCCTTTGATTGATCACATATCAAATGCCAGTTTTCAAACTAAAGAACCTGACACGATTGTTATGTTAGAAAAATGGGCAAGCGTTGCCCATCTTGAAGCACATTTAGCTACACCTCATATGCAAGCCCATCATGCAGCAGTTAAAGATGATGTAATTGATGTCAAAATTAAAATTTTAGAAAGTGGCGTATAATTTACCCCATAAAAAAAGACGATATATTTATCGTCTTTTTTTTGCTTAAGAACAAAGCTGTGTCTGGAAACCTCTAGAGCCTTTCCCTCTAGCGCATTGATAACTCTTTTGCTTATTTTGCAATTGCCACTTTTCATCAACCAATTTAAATGCATACTCTGTTCGAATTGCAGAGACTGAGTCGTCCATTAAACCTGTTTGAATGACAGTAATACGAGAAACAGTTGGTGATTCCACACGGTTAAACACTTGCTGAACTGAGGTATTATTGTGCTCTTTTACAATCTCAGGTTGAGATTTAAGTACTTGTTGCATTGGGGTTTCTGAACCCACAAAAGGTATGAATTTACTAGTTGTCGCACACCCAGTGAAAAGTCCAGCACAGAGAGCTGAAATTAAAAATAAACGTTGCATTTTTATCACCAAAAACAAAAGCCATAGCTTTATGATGCTATGCCTTGCTCGGTTACTCTGTAGAAACTATGTAGTTCTAAAGATGACTAATCACTTAAAGATCAAATAATTTATCCTGTTCACCCAACCTTAGCGATTATGATTTGATAAGATTAATTTCTATTCCATCCAACAAATAGGATCATCCATGCAACTGACTTATGCAGGGCAAGTTTTCTTGGTAGTCGTTGCAATTTTAATGGTCTGGTCATTTGTGCTTACCAAATTTTGGGTCAAGCGTTTAGCAAAAAATCGTAAAAGTAGTAAGTTTGAATTTGCATATTTATTTGCAGTTGTTTTTAGTATTAGCGCTTTATTTTTCCCTTTTACTTATTGGGTTTCGCAAGCAATATACGGTTTAGCAACCAAGCCAAGTTACGATGCAACTGTAGTGAACTATACCTCTGAATGGGTCGATACTGAACGTACAGACTCCAATGGACGTAAATATAAAACTAAAACCCTCATGCACACGGCTCAGGTTCAGTTCAAAGATGATCAAAACAAAACTCTAACTTTAGATAATTCAGTTCGCTCTGGTGATGTGCCTATAGTTGGTGAACATATTACAGTTGTTTATGAAACTGGTGATCACACCGCGCAAGAAAAGAGTTGGCGCACTATTCTACTATTTACAGCAGCCTCATTTATGCTGTTTATTTTAGGTTATGTGTTGCTCATGATTATTGCCTACAGCCTCAATCGGAACATGGAACCCTACAAAACATTTGCTAGTACTTTAATTTTTAGAGTGACGCTTCCGTTAGGTACAACGGCGATGTTTGCAATGTTGTCTTATTCTATTTTTGCCTATTTTTTCTTAGGTAATCCGCGTAATTTACCAGTGTGGGCTATTGGGCTTTGTAGCTTCTTTGCTCTTTGTCTTTTACCACTGATTTACCATATTTTGACGGGTTGGAAAGCATATAAAAAATGATAGATTAAAAAAAAAGCGCATCTTTCGATACGCTTTTCACAAAGATTCTTTTATTTAATCAAGTATTAAAGATCAAATAATTTACCTGGGTTCATCAAACCATTCGGATCAAATACTTTCTTCAAAGCTTTCATATATTCAATTTCTTCAGGCGAACGTGAATATTCCAAATACGGTTTTTTCGTCATGCCTACGCCATGCTCAGCAGAGATTGAACCATCGTATTTTTTCACGGTATCGAACACATATTTATTAACAACCTGACACTTCGCAAAGAACTCATCTTTGGTTAAGTTTTCAGGTTTTAAAATATTCAAGTGCAAGTTACCGTCACCAATATGACCGAACCAGCAAATTTCAAAGTCAGGATAGTTCTCTTGAACAATTGCATCAATCTCATGAATAAATGCAGGTACGTGAGTAATTAATACTGAAATATCATTTTTATATGGAGTGAACGGCGCGATTGATTCAGAAATATCTTCGCGTAAACGCCACAAGCTTTCTACTTGATCAAGGCTCTGGCTCATTACACCATCAAGTACCCAACCCTGCTCCATACAATGCTCGAAAATTTCCATTGCTTTATCGAGAATCGGCTCATATGGTGCTTCAAACTCAAGCAATACATAGAACGGACATTGAGTTTCAAATGGACGTTGTACATGTCCATGATCTAAAACTTTTTGCATTGCAAGTTCACCAAAGAACTCAAATGCAGTTAAGTCGATATCTTTTTGGAAAGCATGTAAGACAGGCATTACTGCATCAAAATCAGGAACACCTAAAACTAAAACTTGTAAGTTTTGTGGTTGACGCTCAAGTTTAATTTCCGCTTCAGTCACTAAACCTAATGTACCTTCACCACCAATAAATAAGTGCTGCAATGCATAACCAGTTGCATTTTTAACCATGCCTTTGTTTAAACGTAAAATATCACCTTTACCAGTGACAACGGTTAAACCAAGCACCCAATTACGTGTCATGCCGTATTTAATGACTTTGATACCACCAGCGTTGGTTCCGATATTACCGCCAATCTGGCTAGAACCCGCTGACGCAAAGTCCACCGGATAATACATACCCTGTTCTTCAGCATAATTCTGCAATTGTTCAGTCACAACACCAGCTTGCACTCGAACCATACGATCTGCTGGAAAGAACTCAAGAATTTGGTTCATTTTGTCCATGCTAATGACAATTTCACCATTCGTTGCAACAGCACCAGCAGAGAGACCAGTACGGCCGCCTGAAGGGGTAATTGCGATATTAAACTGGTTCGCAAGCTTCACAACAGCTTGAACTTGCTCAGTGGTGGATGGAAAAACGATGACCGATGGGTTCGGATTAAAATGCTTAGTATGATCTTTACCCCAGTTTTCGAGACTATCAGCATCGGTTTTAATACGGTTTTCACCGACGATTGCCGTTAATTGGGTAAGTAACTCAGGTGTTAAAGCGACTGGAGCATTCATCGTTTGCAGACCTAGCAAGAAGTAAACTGTGGTGGGACTATGGCGTAATATTTCTCAGCGTTTTCACCTGAGCAAAGCCATAAGCTATATTCTACATGTAACCGCACAAGCGATAAAGTTCAGAATAGAGATACTGTCACTACAAAACATGTTTAACCTTCATAAATGACTTTTTATGAACCTTCAAAGCATCAATATTTTTTAAGTTAAAATGACAACCACATTTTGAAACTATCAACAAGCCATAAATAGAAGTGATTAGATATAGATAAAATTGCCATAAGACGATGGCGCAAACGAAATATCTATAGCACCGCCCATTATGTTATTATACCGCCACCAAATTTGGCCTTTGTAGCGGAGCCGTAATGAGCCAACATCTTTCACTACCTAAAGATAAAATCCGTTTCCTTTTGTTAGAAGGCGTTCACCAAAACGCAGTCGATACTTTAAACGCTGCGGGTTACACCAATATTGACTATCGTAAAACTGCTCTTGAAGGCGAAGCGCTAAAAGAAGCGGTTAAAGATGCTCACTTTATTGGTATTCGTTCGCGTACCCAATTGACTGAAGAAGTTTTCGAAGCTGCAAATAAATTGATCGCAGTGGGCTGTTTCTGTATCGGAACAAACCAAGTTGATCTTAAAGCAGCAATGGCACGTGGTATTCCTGTATTTAACGCACCGTATTCAAATACGCGTTCGGTTGCAGAACTTGTACTTGCTCAAACGATTCTTCTTCTTCGCCGTGTTCCTGAAAAGTCAGCGGCTTGTCATCGTGGTGGTTGGGATAAGTCTGCTGTCGGTTCTTTCGAAACTCGTGGCAAAACTTTAGGTATTGTAGGTTACGGTTCCATCGGTTCTCAGCTTTCTGTTCTTGCTGAAAGCTTAGGTATGCATGTGATTTATTACGATGCAGTAACTAAATTACCAATGGGTAATGCTCGCCAAGTTGGTTCGTTAGACGAACTCTTAGCGACTGCTGATGTAGTTACATTACATGTGCCTGATGTTCCATCTACACGTAACTTCTTCACTAAAGCACAATTTGCAAAAATGAAAGAAGGCGCAATCTTCCTAAATGCTGCACGTGGTACATGTGTAGTGATTGAAGATTTAGCAGATGCAATCAAGTCTGGTCATATTGCTGGTGCAGCGGTTGACGTATTCCCTAAAGAGCCAAAAGCAAATGGTGAAGAGTTTGTTTCTCCACTTCGTGGCTTAGACAATGTGATTTTAACTCCTCACGTTGGCGGTTCAACCATGGAAGCGCAAGCAAACATCGGTTTAGAAGTTGCAGAGAAATTTGTTGCTTACTCTGACAAGGGTATGACGCTTTCTGCGGTGAACTTCCCAGAAATCGCGTTACCACTTACTGCTGGCCAACACCGTTTATTGCACATCCACAAAAACGTACCGGGCGTATTGTCTAAAATCAACAACTTGTTTGCTGAGCAAGGCATCAACATTTCTGGTCAATCACTCATGACTAAAGGTGACATTGGTTACCTCGTAATGGACGTTGACGCTTCTGCTTCTCACGAAGCTTTAGATATGTTGCATGAAGTTGAAGGCACAATTCGCGTTCGCGTATTGTTCTAATACGAACTGTAAATTTAAAAGCCACAGCATTGTCTGTGGCTTTTTTATGGGCATTTACATTATCATGTGAAAAGTATACCAATCGATCAAATAATAAAATGTCCAGTTCGAACCAGAAATCTCAGCTACATGCTTTGGGCTTTCTCATTCTCGCCATGCTAAGCGTACAAAGCAGTGCATCTTTAGCTAAAATTCTGTTTCAGAACTTTCCCGTGCTCACTGTCTCCGCAATGCGCCTATGTTTAGGTGCAATGATTCTTGCCTTTATTTTCCAAATTTGGCGAATTAATTTTAGTCAGGTTCGTTGGAAAGCGATCTTGGCTTATGGATTTGCTCTTGCCGGAATGAATGCACTTTTTTATCTGTCAATTGAGCGATTACCCATTGGTATTGCCGTCGCTTTTGAATTTATTGGTCCCTTAAGTGTAGCCTTATATCACGCACGCCAAAAATATGATTTTGTCTGGGTCAGTTTCGCGATTATTGGCCTCGTTTTACTTTTCCCTTTCAATCAGGCTCATAGTCTGGATTGGATCGGAGTATTATTTGCGGTTAGTGCAGGTGCATGTTGGGCGCTTTATATTATTGCGGGTCAAAAACCTTCTGGCATTTCAGGTAACCACACTGTGTGTTTAGGAATGACTGTAGGCGCATGTGTATTGCTACCAATTACTTTTTTTTCAGGGTCAATCGGCCAAGTTATAGAGCTCCCCTATCTTTTTTATTTTATTGGCTTAGCAATTTTAGCCAGCGCATTACCATTCTCTTTAGAAATGCTAGCACTACGTAATTTAACACCGTTAAGTTTTGGAACATTGATGAGCCTAGAACCCGCAGTTGCTGCACTTTCTGGCTTTATCTTTTTAGGTGAATATTTGTTATGGAATCAATGGCTGGCTCTTGCAACAATTATTGCAGCTTCCGTCGGTTGTACCATAACCACCCAAAAAGCACGTCAGGAACGTGAAAAAACAGTCAGTTAAATCGACTCAACCTGCGAGTTGGAACATGGTATTCGCTATAATTAAACATTCTTATTTTAAGTAATATTAGATGAGGCCCTCGGGTATTTTCCATGCAGAAACTTCCCATTATTGCTGTGCTCTATATGATTCTGTCGATGGTCTCATATCAAATCAGTGCTTCATTTGCTAAGCAGCTCATTGCAATATTAGACCCTCTGACCGTTACAATTTTAAGGCTGAGCTTTGCAACGGTTATTGTCGCTATCATGTTCCGCTCATGGAAAATCTGGTCACGCTTACCCTATTTAAAATGGCATGATTTATTGATGTACTGCGCATCTTTAGGTCTCATGAATATTTTATTTTATACGTCGCTTGGAAAATTACCTCAAGGGATTGCAGTTGGCTTAGAATTTATTGGACCATTAGGTCTTGCTCTACTCTCTATTAAACAAAAGACTGACTACATTTGGGTAGCACTTGCCATGTTAGGTATTGCACTGATGGTACCTTGGCAAGACCCAACGCAACACCACTTTTCCTATGTAGGTGCTGCATGTGCGCTAGGTGCTGGATTTTGTTGGGCCTTCTATATTTATTTTGGTCAGAAAGTTGTGACCCAGAATATCGGTATGCATGCTTTAACCATTGGAATTGGATTATCTGCATTGACCTTACTACCCATTGGCATCTGGCATAATGCTCCGGCATTACTTGAGACGCAGTACTGGGGTAAAGCATTACTTATTGCTATTTTAGCGACCGCTATTCCATATGCTCTTGATTTAATGGCACTCAAACAACTTAATAAATTAACTTACGGTACCCTCACAAGTTTAGCGCCAGCATTGGCAGCATTAACGGGTTTCTTATTACTTCACGAAGAAATCAGCATGCTGCAATGGGTGGCTTTAGCTTGTGTAATGCTAGCGTCGATTGGAGTTACTTTAAGAAGTACTAAAAAGTAGAATAGTTAAATACTATTGCTGCTTTTTATACTTTTTATATTCCTTTAAATATTTATTACCAAGCGTTTCTTTTTCACTGTCTTTAAGAATTTTTCCCGCCTGTTGGAAAAATTTATGCTCTTCTTCTTTTAAATGATGATGGACTTTTTCACTCAACTGTTTGGCGGTCGCTAACCAGCTTGGACTACTCATATCCGTTTTTTCGAGCTGTTCAACTAACTCATCCATTTCATGGTGCTCAGATAAAGCATGTCTCGTAATATCTAAACCGACATCATCAAACATTAAAGGGATATATAAATAACGGTCTTCGGCAACAGAATGGGCATAAAGTTCATTTTTTAATGCATCAAATAATTCTTTTCTTTCTTCGGTTAAACCATGTGTCTGAACTAATTGTTCAGAGAGGTTTCGTTGATTTTCATGGCTTTCTCTTAATGCTTCGAAAATATTCATTCTCTTCCTCATTTTTAGCTAAAAAATCTTTTTTATTTCAAGGTTTATCATACGTTGAAATTTATAATGTTTAAGTAGCTTAAAATGAGACTATTTTTTACACAGTTTTCTTTCTAGTAAACTTCTGTAATTATTTTTATATTTATAATGTTAAATGCCTACACAAAAAGTATGAACTTCTTCTCCTGATCAGTTCATACTTTTCGAAATATTTAGCCTGTTACAAACAGTTGATAGCCTAAACGACAAATTAAAACACTGACTAAAATTAAAAAGATAATACGGACAAAACCACTACCGTATTTAAGTGCGGTACGCACCCCAATAATAGAACCCAATACATTCGCTACTGCCATCATTAAGCCAATGTGCAAAATAGCGTGTCCTGTCGGAATGAAGAAACTCAATGCAGCCAAATTGGTCATAAAATTACCAATTTTGGATAAGGCAGAAGCATGCAAGAAGTCGACTTGTAAAAAGCGGATAAAAAAGAAGATAAAGAAACTTCCCGTTCCCGGCCCAAAAATTCCGTCATAAAAACCGATCGCTAAACTGCCTATGCCAGCTAAAACCAGCATTTTATTAGTAATTTTTTGCTCAGTATGGACCTGTCCAAAGTTCTTTTTAACTAGCGTATAAATTGCTATCACAATCAACATTACGAATACGAAAGGACGCAATACAGATTGAGGAATTAAGGATAAACAAGCAGCGCCAGCAAAAGAGCTAATCAAAGCACAAATGGCAATAACTGCTAAAAGTTTCCATTGCAACTTCACTCTTTTCGCAAAAGTATAAGCAGCCGATGCTGTACCAAAAATTGAAGAAAGCTTATTAGTACCAATCACCGTTGCAGTCTGCATGGTCGGGAAAGTGCTCATAAGGCCTGGAATCTGAATAAGTCCGCCGCCCCCAACAGCAGCATCAATCGCTCCCGCAGTAAACGCAAAAAAGATCAAACTCAGGATAACATCCCATTCCATACCCATGCTCTATACTCAACATCTACTACAAATTTAAGATACGTTTAGGTACCAACCGTTTTTTATCGGTAATCTCGGCTAAACCTAGACAGCGCTCATCCGAAAAAACCAAAACCTCTGCTTCTGCAGAATGCTCAATATTGCTTTCTAAACCGTTGCAAAAATATTTTTCACGCCCTTCTGGAACCTGAATTTTTAAGAAATGGTCAACTGGAGCATAAACTGGAAGTAACAAAGCTTCTCTTTGCTCTTCTGTCAGACTTTCCAGATATTCAATGGTATAACTCGGAATAAGCTCAAAATGTCCGGTTTGAGTCCGGTTTAGCATCGTTAAATGCCCACCACAACCAAGTGCTTCGCCAATATCTTCACCTAATACACGAATGTATGTTCCTTTAGAACAAGTTACATCCAGAGTGATACTATTTTCGGTAAATTCAATGAGTTCTAAAGCATAAATCGTGATTGGACGTGCTTCACGCTCAATCTCGATACCTTTTCTAGCAAGCTCATATAACGGTCTGCCTTCTTTTTTCAAAGCAGAGTACATTGGCGGAACTTGCTGAATATCACCTCTAAATTTTTCTAGGGTTTGTTCAATAAGCTCTCGGCTCAGAACAGGAACAGGGCGTTCTTGTAGAATCTCCCCTTCCACATCACCTGTCGTTGTAGTTTGCCCCAACCGAACAGTGGTTTGGTAGCGCTTTGTTGAGTCCAGCAAATAATGTGAGAACTTAGTGGCCTCTCCTAAACAAATAGGAAGCAACCCTGTCGCCAAAGGATCTAAAGCCCCTGTATGACCTGCTTTTTGGGCGCGATATAACCAACGCACTTTTTGCAAAGCCGCATTTGAGCTGAGCCCTAATGGTTTATTTAATAGAAATACACCACTGATATGGCGACGAGAAATTTTTTGATTTTTTGTCGTCATTTTTACTGGAACACAAAGCTAGAAAAAAGTGCCGACATGTTAGCAAATTCGGCAAGATATTTTCACAATATTTAGGTGCCTTTTCACTTATTTTATGGCACATTAATAATCGAGTAAAAAAACAACAAATTAAAACTTAAGGAAGATATCTTTATGCAAGGGATGCAGAAGAAGGTATTGTGGTGTGTGCTCGGATTTTTTATTTTGGGCCTCATTGCATGTGTATATTGGTTAAGTCCAGACTCAAAAAACACACCAGCTCAGATGAGTGAAAATAAAGCTCAAAACTTAGCATCATCTCCTTATACAGATCATTCATCGCTAGACGAAGATGCGTACCATAGTAAAAGTCAGCAAGACACAGAAGTTAACTGCCAATTAAAAATTGATAGTTCCCAACATTTGGTCGTGAATAGTCAAACCCGTGACTGCTTTGAATATTTTATTACCCAATATGGGGAAAATGATTTAGAACAAATCAAAATTCACTTTGGGAAATTTATTCAAGGACAATATCTAGAACCAGCTCGCTCACAGATTATGGACTTATGGACGCGTTATTTAAAATATCGTGAACAGCTTGCTCAAATCCAAGCACCTTCAGCAAAACAACAAGATAAAAATTATTTTCAAAAGATTTTTAACTCGATCCAAGATATAAGAAAACGCTTTTTTTCGGCCTCTGAAATTGAAGGGCTTTTCTCGAGCGAAGATATCTATCAGAACTACACACTAGATCGAATGCAGATACTTGAGGACTCTTCTTTAAGCGAAATTGAAAAAGCACGAAAGCTTAAAGAGCGTTTTGAAGAACTTCCAGAAGACTGGCAACACAACCTACAAGAACTCTCCAAACTTGACGATTTACATACACTGACCAAACAAATTAAAGCACGCAATGGTTCAGCAGAAGAACTTCGGCAAATGCGTACAGCACTTGTTGGAGCCGAGGCGACTCAAAGATTAGAAACTTTAGATACACAGCGTAATGCTTGGCAACAAAGGGTCACCAGTTACCTCGATGGTCGAGATGAAATTATTAAAAGTAACCTGAGTGATAGCGCCAAAAACCAAGCGATTCAGCAGTTACGTCAACAACAATTCAATTCATCACAAGAACAACTAAGACTTCGAACTTTTGAAACGGTCCATGATCAGGGAGGTGAACTGCCATTTAATTACTAAGCCTTTCCTTTTTGGGAACTGGCTAACATTCACTAGCAGTAAGAAGCTGCTTTTCATACAAAATAAAAATAGTGAGTAAAAAATGAAAAGGAAGTTAATGTTTTTCTGCGCTGCAATGCTCTCAGGACTGAGTATTTCAGTGGCCCATGCAACAAATGCTGAACAAGTTAAAAGCTCGTTCGTATATTCATCTTACGCTCAAACAAAATACCCAATGGTTTTTAATCACGGTATGGCAGGCTTTAGCCGAGTTGGAACAGATACGCTTGGTCTCGATTATTGGTACCAAATTCTTCCTGATCTTGCCCGTAATGGAGGAAATGTCTGGGCAACAAGAGTCTCACCATTTAACTCAACAGAAGTGCGTGGAGAACAACTTGCACAGCAAGTAGAAGAAATTATTGCCATTACCGGTAAGCCCAAAGTCAATTTAATCGGTCATAGCCACGGGGGGCCAACAATTCGCTATGTGGCTGGTATCATGCCAGAAAAGGTGGCATCACTCACTACGATTGGCGCACCTCATAAGGGATCACCAATGGCAGATGTCATCCTGAATGTTGAGGGTACTCCTCTTTCAGGCGTGGCAACTTTAGTAAACTGGTTTTCAGCAGCAATTACTTGGGCAGGAGGTCTAGATCCGACAAGTTATCCGCACGACTCTTTAGCAGGTGCTCATAGCTTATCAACTAAAGGTTCAGCTCAGTTTAATGCTCAATTTCCTATGGGTATGCCAACTACTTCTTGTGGTGAGGGGGCATATCAAGACAAAGGCATTTATATGTATTCTTTCTCAGGAAATAAAGCTTTAACAAATCCATTAGATCCATTTGATATTGCCCTTACAGGCAGTAGTCTAGTAGTCGATCCATTTGGTGATAATGATGGGCTTGTTTCACGATGCAGCGCCAAATTTGGTAAAACCATTCGTGATGATTACAACTGGAATCATTTAGATGAGGTGAACCAAGTGCTTGGGATACGCTCTATTTTTGCTTCAGATCCTGTCTCGGTTTACCGTCAACATGCAAACCGATTAAAACTTCAAGGACTATAATTTTTAAACAAAAAAATGCGCCAAAAGGCGCATTTTTTTACTCGGTATAAGCTTACGCTTTACGAGCTGGTAATTTTTCACGAATACGTGCAGCTTTACCAGACAAGTCACGGAGGTAGTAAAGTTTAGCACGACGAACGTCACCACGACGTTTCACTTCGATTTTAGCAACGATTGGAGAGTGAGTTTGGAATACACGCTCAACACCAACACCGCTAGAAATTTTACGAACTGTAAATGCAGAGTTTAAACCACGGTTTTTCTTCGCGATTACAACACCTTCAAATGCCTGAAGACGCTCACGCTCACCTTCTTTTACTTTAACTTGGACAATAACAGTGTCACCAGGAGCAAAAGAAGGAATATCAGTTTTTAACTGTGCATTTTCAATAATTTGAACTAAAGGATGTTTACCACTCATTGTGGGAATCTCCAATATGTGCGGAGTCAGAAGAGGTCTGAGGTTCCGCTGGGGATAGAGGCTAAAACGCATATCAACCCGTTTATCTTTCCCTTTATGACAATATGTCTATAAAGAGCCTTAGAATATACATAAAACTATTCATTAAATAGAATCATGCTTTAACTCGAAGCATTGCTTCTCGTATTTTTGCAGAACTTTCGTTCCTGAGAATAGCGGTTAAGAATTACCACCACTCCCTTGCGCATCTTTTAGCCATTTTTTCTGCTGCTTATTCAACTCTACTTTTTCAGCCAACTCTGGTCGACGTTCTAAAGTTCGTTGATACCGCTGCAAAAAACGCCATTTTTCGATATTGCCATGATGTCCAGATTTTAAAACTTCTGGTACATCCAGCCCCTCAAAATGGTCTGGCTTTGTATATTGTGGACAATCTAAAAGACCATCAACAAAAGAATCTTGTACTGCTGACTGTTCATCTGACATTACATTCGGCAAACGGCGAATAATACTGTCAAGTAACACCATAGCGGGCAGTTCACCACCAGATAAAACATAATCACCAATTGACCATTCCTGATCAACATATTGCTGGATCAAACGTTCATCTACGCCTTCATAACGTCCACACAGCACAATTAAGCCGTCGTAATCAACAAACTGCTGTACTGCCTGTTCATTTAAGGTTTTGCCTTGTGGAGACATATACACTACAGGAACATGAACATGTCCTGCTTGTGAGGCAAGCTGTTTGGCATGGTTAATTGCTTTCGCCAAAGGCTCAGCCATCATCACCATCCCAGGGCCACCACCAAATGGACGTTCATCCACTCTTCTATAGTTTCCCTCAGCAAAATCACGAGGATTAATACAAGTGACTTGTACAATATCCCGTTTTGCCGCACGTCCGCTGATGCCGTAGGCTGTAATCGCTTCAAACATTTCAGGAAAAAGCGTAATGACTGCAAAAAACATCACAGACTCCTCTATTTTCCTGCTGTATTAATCCTAAAAGAATTAATAATCTACGCCCCAATTGACGTAAATACGACCAGCTTCAAGATCAACACGTTGTACTACATCTTTATGCCAAGGAATCATGCGTTCTTCTGAATCAATACTGTCTGGGGTAGCATGTACCACCATCACATCATTGGCTCCAGTTTCAAACAACTCATGGATTTTACCTAAGTTTACTTCCTGTTCTTCATCATCCAGACCAAACACTGTTAAGCCTTTTAAATCTGACCAGTAGTACTCATCTACATCTGCTTTTGGCAGTTGAGACTTAGCAATCCAGATATTAGCGCCAACCAAGTTTTCTGCTCCAGTGCGATCACTCACACCCTTCAAAGCAACAACTAGGCCTTTGCCATGTGGTTTCCAACGTTTTACATCTATTGTTTGCCAACCGGCCTTGGTCTCAATGTACCAAGGCAGGTAGTCAAACATATTGCTCATGGGTTCTGTATTTGAATACACCCAGAGCCACCCATTCAATCCATAAGCTGAACGTAACTGTCCAATCTGAATACGATCTTCGGGAACATTCTGTGTTGATGTCATGGGTTACCTACTACAAAAAAATTATGCAGTAGCTTTTTTAGCTTGAGCAGCTAAAGAAGCAACACGTTCAGAAGGTTGAGCACCTTGAGAAACCCAGTGAGCAAAACGGTCTGCATCTAAACGAAGTTTTTCTGCTTGACCTTGTGCAGTCGGGTTAAAGAAACCGATACGCTCGATGAAACGACCATCACGTGCATTGCGACTATCAGTCACAACGATTTGATAGAATGGACGTTTTTTTGCGCCGCCGCGTGCTAAACGAATAACAACCATGATAAAAGCCTTATAATTCTTACGGATTATCCCTGCGCCGACCATCGGCAGCACTTCAAACCCCTTTCATAGAGGGCAACATTCTACGTGATTTTCACCATGAAAGAAAGATTAAATTTTGAGTTATCCGCAGTTTTGAATTTAAAATTACTGTAGCCAATTTGATGCGGTAGATAACGCACAATTAGTTGCACCTTTTGCCCAAAATTTTTGTCCTTGATCATTAAGACAAATGATCCCATCATCAGCTTGAGAAGTAGTAGAAATAGGCGTAGCTGTTAATACCCAACTTGAATCAGTTATATTAGCAAAAGCCAAGTTATATAAGGCCTGGCCTTGTCGAGGACTTACACTAGAACCATAAATCGATGTAATAGTCGCATTCGATGGATAGCGATTGTGAACTATTTTTTCTGATTCTAATGTTTGGGCAATATTCATCATTTCAGATTGAACAGCTGTACGATGTCCTTTACTTAAATATCGCAGATATGAAGGTGTAGCTATAGCTGCTAAAATTGCAATTATTGCTACTACAATCATGATTTCTATCAGGGTAAAACCATTCTTCATTGCCAATTCTCACTATTTGTTTCACATACATTGCAAGTGACTGTTCCACCACAGTCATTATCAACAGCCGTGGCTGTTAAACTTTGGCAACGCAAACCTGAATTCTTAGCAATAAAATTAAAGTTTCTTGAATCTGTTGTTGTCGCTTTAATGACCCATGTCTGCCCATTTGCAGCACCATTCGTCAATAAATTTCCTGCTGTTGTGTCATCACTAATTTCAATCGTATAACCACCCTGTGGCAACGTTACAGATGTGGTGGTAAATCCTCTATAGGTAAAGTTCTTGGATTTATGCCGTTCCAATTGTTCTGCCAATTTTAGAATTTCACCTTTAGCAGCAGAGGCAGTCGCTCTGCGGCTATAACTTTGATATGAAGGGATAGCAATCGAAGCAAAAATAGCGACAATTACGATGACAACCATGAGTTCAATCAAGGTAACACCTTGATTAAACCGCTGGATATAGTATTTATTCATAAATAATCCCTTAGCGATAACGCTCATACCAACGCGTAGGAACTAAATGACTTGTACACTGCCACTCACCCGTTCCACTCTCGTTTCCAGACAGTTGTAATTTCCCACAACTATTAGTCACTGGAGGTTCATCTCTTTTTGGAACAAATGCTACGCCACGGATACCTGAGCCAATAACGTTTTTATTACATTCAGAAACTCCTGCTGGGCAGTTACTACCCGTTTGTGTTGGAAACCCACTAGGATCTTCTTTATTCTGATCAATGGATCCATCAGAATTAAGACAGGCTCCAAATGGTAAACAGTAAGTCTGCTGATCCGTTTCACCTACTACACGGGGTAAACATGGGTCTGCCGCCACAATGCCTGTTCCCTGCGGGTCATAAACAGGCACAATTAAAGTCCCCGTAATTGCCATTGGCTCTTCAAAAGCTTTTAGTCCACCTTTAATACGGAAACTATTATTGGCTTTCTCTGTACCACCGCTCGTACTAGAAAGTGAACGATACCAACCACCTTGGCCCGTCCCCGTATTTGGAAAGAAAATTTGTGCTACTCGTGTTTCTCCAGATCGTAAAATTTGTGGATTTTTTCTAAGAGCCGATCGAGTAATATCTTTTGTTTCAAGTTGGCTATCAGTTAAAGACATTAGATTCTTTTTAATAAAATCTTTGTCGATAATTCCATAGACATTATTTACAGGCCGTCCGCTTAATGCTGTGCTAGGTGACATACCTTCACGCCCTGTAAGCGGATAAACATCCAATGGGGTACTACGGTCACCTGAAGCAATACCTACAGTAATAAAAGTGCGGATGCCATAATCATGTATGGTAACTGTAGGAGGTTCATAAAAACGCGGCGCATTCCCAGCTGTATAATCGTTCGAGCTATCATAAGTGGAATCATTCGTTGCTAAATTGGCTAATCGAACAACTCGAATACCAAAACTACTATAAGTCGAATTCGTTTTTGTCTGGTTATTATTAAGATCGATACGGAAGACTTGTCCGCCTAAATCACCGAAATATAAATGGTCTACTAAACCATCAGCGTCTCGATCTAATGTACTAATACGACTAACAATACTATGCTTCATATTAGAGTTATCAATATTAGAGCCTGTGTCACTAGTCCACCATAAGCGCTCCCCAGTTTTGGCATCAATAATATAGACAGCATTTCCTTTTGCTTTTCCATTCGTAAAGCAAGAGTCGCTCAAGGTAATATTTGGTTTTTCATAACATTGGTCATAGCCACCACCAACGATCATCACTCGTTTGATAGACCCGTTATAACGAATATTTGCCAGTACAGGTTTAGACCAACTCTGCCCCATACGACTATAATCAGTTTGGTCTACTCCTACTCTAAAGAGAAGCTTAGGTGAAGCAGGATTTAAGACATTTAAGCCATAATAACTGCTGCCACCCATTCGCATGCCCCCATAAATATTCATTTGCTTTGCAGTCACTTTCGAAACTGCAGCACTACCACTTCCTGTGGTAGTAATACTATATGCAGGGTCAGATACCCAAGCCCCATCCATACCGTGAGCAGGAGCTGAGGCATCACTTTGGCCAACAACTAAAGCTTTTGATGCAACGGCATCATTTAATATATCGGCAGGAACGAAAGCCATTTGTTCCACACCAGTTGAAGCATCCACAATATGTAAACCGCCTTCCATAGTTCCATAGAGAATGGATTGCTCTCGAGCAGAAGTTAAATTCCCATTTTCATCTAATGTTCCATTATAGGTAAGCTGTACTGGTAAAGAGTGAATACTGCCGCCCATAGATAAATATGGTTCATTCGATGTAACCAAGGAGGAAGGTAAAGTGGCCGCACCAATATCAGTTGAATAACCTAGATAATTTAATATTTTCAATTTCAAGCTAATCGGGAAAGCTTTTAAAATATCTTGCCCAGTTGAGGCATCAAATTTTCCTAAAACATAACTTGCTGTATTAGCAACACTATCAAAAGGATTAGTTCCTTCTAGTGGAGCAGCGGGAATTTTTAGCAAATTAGTTCCAGAAGTCGATATTTTCGTTAAGCTACCATCCGCTGCAACGGCGGAAACATCAGTAAATAAGTTGCGGATTTTACTTTGTACTGCGTAATAATATTTTGTGATATTTCCTTCTTCATCACGTGTTTCATTTTGCCCCACAATTGGTACAGGAACTTTTGCATATGAACCACCTAAAAAGACTTTACCCCCATCGTTATAATTAGAACTATTCCAGTAATCCTTCGTACCCGTTCTAAATGCTCCACTTGCGTTGTAGACTAATCCCCCCGTATTAGCCTCAAAAGCCCCAGCATTTGTTCCCGATAAAACAACATGATATTTCTTTAGATTTCCTCTCCATGTTAAATACGTATTGGCGGGGTTAGGCTCAAAAGCACGTAAATAACCATATTCCTGTAAATTTTTTGGATTTAACGCATCATACGGAACAGAGATTGCACCTGTTGTTAAAGGCTCTAAAGGGACTTTATCTAAATTATTAATAAATGTAATAACACTACTCGTTACCCCTTGTGCACTTTGGGTAGGGAAAAAACCTCCATTTCCATAACCAGGTGCAGCGACCGCATTTGTGGTCTGATTCGGTGAACACGCATCATCTCCTTTTCGGTCAGATTGGGTTCTCGAACTTAAACGACAGGCATTTTTTACATCAGAAGAACTTAAGCTAGAAAAATCACTACCAAAACCAACAAATGCTGTTTGAATAGAAACTCCGGCAGGGTTTTTTGTTTTATCAAATAGTCGTTTCGCAAACTCCCCCATACAAGCCCAACCAGAATCTGATGAAGTATTAGAAAGTCCTCCAGAGCAACTAAAATTTGCTCCCAGAGTGCTACCTAGGGCCGTCGACATTACTGTTGCCGAGCGTGTATTTGTTGTATTGTTCGGCTCACCATCTGATAAAAAGTAAATGCCCTGCCCATCACAACTTTGACGATTGGCCACCGCCGGCAAAGGAGATTGGTAAATGGCATTTAAGTTAGAAGCATTTCTATCTAAAACAATATTCGGATTGCTTGTCGTATCATTTGTTTTTGATTTTAGAATACCGCTATCTGCGTTTGCTATAGCGTAATTAAAAGTGGTGTAGTAATAAGTATAAGAATAGCTTGAATCAGACGAAGTATCATACGCCGTGGCCGTGGCTACACCTGGATTAGAGGTTGACCAGTTACTCCAATAACTACTAGAGCGACAAGGTTGCCATAAACTTGCTGTATCAATTTGTGAATCACGATAATTCGTACAATATGAATATTCTGTTCTATTATCAGATTTTCGTACACGTTTTATATAACTATCTTTGCGAATAGGGTAATTCGCCTCTGAATAAGTCGATGTACCCATCAAATAAGCAGCAGCTTCCGCATAAGCATGTGCTGAAGGTGTTGACCCACCAGCAGATAAATTTGCAACTGCCTGTTTTAATTTATAGCGCTGAGACCCCACCGTATTTAAAGTACTTGCATCTCCTAAAGGAGCAGCAGCCACCAAAATTTGCCCACTTCGACTATCACCATTTGCAGAGAAATTACCTAAGCCCACACGAGTATCATTTAAAACAGGATTATTGCTGGCTAAAAAAGCATTCATACCATTTTTAAGCATAGCCAAGCGATTTTCGTTATAACTATTAGATGTCATACTCCCGGAGGTATCTAACATCATCACAATCGTTTTTTTACCTGCTGTAGGCGATGCATAAATTTGTAAATCACTCGCCTGCACAACGGAGCTTGTGATTAGCCATGTAAAAGCAACCGAACTCGAACAGATGGCATACCATAAATTATTTGGCTTAAAATTCTTCAATTTTAGTTTCACGATATTCCCCGTTATGAACCTGGTGCCGTAATTTGAGTGAGCTTATTGGTATAGTTAAATTCTTGAACTTGAGTACTAAAAGGCACGTTATGATTAGCCAAACACTCCGCCAATGTTTGCTTAGCCGTTAATGCAGTATCAAAATTGTCACTAATTTTCGCTGAACTCGTGCTTAAGCAATCAGTTTGTAGAGTTTCTATAGAGGTAGATGCGTAGGTTGGTAAAAAAGCAGTGGTAATAACTCGAATACGTTGTGTAGACAGCATACTTTTAGGTAGTTGTGTGCCTTCGGAGGTATTTGTTCCTCGTGGTAAATTTGAACCAGGAATATCACTTGCAGCATCTGTTGGAATACTTACGGCAACTTGTGTAACCACCGCTTGACGATTGCTTCCATAGTCACTTGTTAAATCACAAAAACCCGCTACCCCGCCATCTTCGACGACTGCATTATTAGCGCTTCCTGCTCGAAGTAAACTTGCGCCTCTGGTCTGAGCAAAATTTGTTGCTACAGAAATAGGCTTATAACAAAAGTTGTATTCTGCCCCAGGGTTACTTTCGTGCTCTTTAAGCGCGGCACCAATCACATTTGTAATATTAGTTAAGGTGGTAGGATTCATCTGCACAATGAGTTCTAAAGGTGTGTCAGATGATTGAAAATTTAATTGGCTAACTTGGCTATTAGTAGCAACTTTTAAAGAAACAATAGCTACTCTTATTGCTAAAACACCTACAGAAATAACAACCAATAAAATAATAAGCACAACAATAAGAGTTGCCCCTTTTTCCTTAGATCTACTTTTATGAATTAAATGGGTCATAGACTCTCCCCCATCGCATTGCGTAGAGCAATTGTTACGTTATAAGTACGGCGTAAGAATCGAGTTGTATTATCAGAAGCATGCACGGTTTGATCTAGCATAAGAAAAGACTGCGCGGGATCTATGGCTTTGTTTTGGGCATTATTAGTAGAGCGCGCTAATACAGATATTTGTATTGAAAGAATTCGTGGCGGCATCACAGATGGTGTAACATCTCGGGCAGCCTGTGCAGCAGCGCGATATTGGGGAATCGTATAATAAGCAAAATTGCCAGCCGCATTTTTTGCACCAAACAACACATGGAAATGGTCAATACGCGGCAATACAATTTGACCAGCGTCGCCCAACCCAGCAATAGTGGTCGGTTGAGCTGTGGCTACAGTAGAGGGAGTATTTGCATCACATGCAAGTGCATAATCTTGCTGGGAACTACCATTAATATCCAGACGTAAAAAATAACGCTCTACAATTAAATCCCCTGCAAGTACATTCACACCTTCGCAATTGGTCATATTAGTAGGAGCAATAAATTGAATAGTCAGCTGATCACTTTGCACAGCAGCGTTTGAACTATTCTGTATATTTGAAAGGCCTTTCCAGTGATTACTAACGGTACTTACCGTATCCCCTGCACCACGACTTAATAATGTGTCAGCAATATAAGTATTCGCTCCAACATTAGGGACAAAATTAACACTGTTATTGTTGGTTGCTGTTGAGCCAGTTAAAACAACACCACCCCAAGGTGTGGTATCCGTTAATATCGGGTTTATTACATTTCCATAATTTAGAAGGCGTATATCACGTGCGATATACTCCAAGCCAAAAATACCGCTATCTTGTATTTCAGCATTTGCTTTTTGTAGATGACTTGATAGAAGTCCACCAATAAATAATTGAGTCGCCGCGGCTACCAAAATTAGGCCTAAAGCTAATGCGACCATAAGCTCAATTAATGTAAAGCCTCGTTGCTTCCATGGTACAAATGAGTGAGCCATTAATATGCCTCCATCATTAAACAATTCGAATTATTGACATAAACGCCATTTGTACTCATACAGCTCGACACATCCGCGCTAGTGACTCCTTCATTTGTTGTAATTACTGGAGAGGTTTTTCCCCAAAAAACAAACAGACATTGCCTCTGCTGGGTCATTGTGCTTGTAACCCCAGGGCAATTTGTCATTGTGATTTTCATGCCAAGTTGATCAGCATTTCTCGCTGCTTGATACGCATCAAATTGAGCAAGTTGAGAAGGCGTACAAGCGGCATTGAAACACAACGTAGGAGCTGCGGTAGTAGATGAATAATTACTATAACTACGGACAAATAAAGGATATTGACTAGCTTGAGAACTATTCACGCGAATATTTTCTGCTAATCCTCTCATAATCATAATAGCTTGAGATTTACTTAATGCTTCTGAAGAAGCATCCATAGCCCGAACTTGCAAGGCAACATATCCTAAAACTCCTATTGCAAGTAAAATTAAAGCGACCAACACTTCTAATAAACCAACCCCAACTTGAGCTTCTTGCTTAGAGCTCCGCATTAACATGTCTCCTCAGCTTTAAAAATTAATGTGCCAAGCTTTGTTAAAATAAGAATTTTCTTTTTATTTATTTTTGAATTACAAATAGATAAAAGTGTATCTTGGGTAATATTACTTACCACTCCATTAGCATTAAAAGTTAAAGTCGTCGCTGTTAATGAACTTTGCGTACCATCAGCAGCTATATTTTTGAGCTCAAGAGTGTTATTGGAAGTAGTTTTCCAATTCAAAGAAGTTGGTGAATTTGAGGCTGTTGAATTCAGATTAATAGAAACGTCTTGTCGACCAAGTATGGCTTGACTCTTTGCTTCCGACAAAGTATTGATTAGATCTCGTTGATTTTCATCTAGTCGTTTGCTTTCTAATAAATTCGACATAGACGGCGCAGCCGTCATCGTAATAATAGCCATTACCACAATCGTCACCATAAGCTCAACCAAGGTGAACCCGTCTTGCGAAATAATTCCCCTCATCCCCAGAAACCCCAAATAAACTTAAAATTTTTATTTATTATTTAAATTTTACTTTTTAGATTTACAAAAAAAATACAAAACAGATAAAGGGTATAAAAAAACAGATAACTGTCATATTAACAATTATCTGTTTTACTATTTTAAAATCAGTATGTTAAATAAGTCACACTTTATGCTTGAGTCACATGAATGCGTAATTCTTTAGGAAGGCTAAAGGTTATGTTCTCTTCACGTCCATCTAATTCTTTAGGTGCTTGCGCACCCCAGTCTTGTAACCGTTGAATCACTTGCTTAATCAGAATTTCCGGCGCTGAAGCACCAGCTGTCACACCAATTTTGCAAGTATCATTGAACCATGACTGTTCTAACTGATCAGCATTATCTACAAGGTAAGCTGCTTTGCCCATACGCTCTGCAAGCTCGCGTAAACGATTTGAATTTGATGAATTAGGTGAACCAACAACCAATACCACATCACACTGTTCAGCCAAATCACGTACAGCATCTTGTCTATTTTGAGTTGCGTAGCAAATATCGTCTTTACGTGGCCCTTGAATATGAGGAAATTTTGCACGCAAAGCATCAATAACTTTAGCAGTATCATCAATAGATAAAGTTGTTTGAGTTACAAATGCAAGTTTTTCAGGATGTCTTACTGCAAGTGCCGCAACATCAGCTTCATCTTCAACCAGATAAATGTCACCACCTTTTAATTTGTCATATTGCCCCATTGTTCCTTCAACTTCTGGATGCCCTTCATGACCAATTAAAATTGCTTCAGTACCTTCACGTGCATATTTAGTCACTTCAATATGAACTTTGGTAACCAAAGGACAAGTTGCATCAAAAACTTTTAAACCTCGGCGCTCCGCTTCTTGCTGAACAGCTTTTGAAACACCGTGAGCACTAAAAATTACAATTGAGTCATCCGGAACCTGATCTAGTTCATCAACAAAAACTGCCCCTCTTTGACGTAAGTCATCTACCACAAATTTATTGTGTACAACTTCATGACGTACATAAATAGGAGGATTAAAACATTCTAAAGCCCGATTGACGATTGCTATGGCTCGATCAACACCGGCACAAAAACCACGCGGATTAGCTAACACAATTTCCATAACAGCCTCAAAATTAATAAAACAGGGGAATTTCTCTTGAATATTTGCAATTAAAACTATTCAGTTTAAACGCACGGTACACTACAATAGCGAAGATATTTTATCATATCAGGAAAAATATCATGTCGGGTCTATTGTTTGTCGTTTCTGCTGCATCAGGAACAGGCAAAACATCTTTGGTGAAAGCCCTGCTTGATCGTGTAAGCAATTTACATGTTTCAGTCTCGCATACTACCCGAGGTCAACGTCCTGGTGAGTTAGATGGTGTTCACTATCACTTCACTACAAAAGATGACTTTCTAGACCAAGTAAACCATGAAGGCTTTATCGAATACGCTGAAGTATTTGGTAATTACTATGGCACTTCTCAAGCAACTGTAAAACAACAGTTAGCTCAAGGACACGATGTTCTACTTGAAATTGATTGGCAAGGTGCAGAGCAAGTACGCAAACTTTTTCCTGAATCCAAGCAAATATTTATTTTACCGCCAACACAGTTTGACCTACGTCAGCGTTTATCTAATCGCGGTACTGACTCAGTTGACGTCATTGAACATCGTTTAAGCTGTGCAGTTGAAGACATGCAGCATTACACGAACTTTGATTACATCATTATTAATGATGATTTTAATAAAGCCTTACATGAGCTTGAAGCTGTGATTACAGCAAACCGTTTAGTGTTATCCCAGCAAGCAAAACGTCATCAAACATTAATTCAAGACTTGATTACTCCTCAACCAAAACAGGAATAACTTGAGTCTGGATCGAAAGCCTTTTATACTGTTTAGTCTGTTCAAATTCACCATTCCAAAACGAGAACTTTTATGGCACGCGTCACCGTTGAAGATTGTTTAGATCATGTAGACAACCGTTTTGAGCTTGTGCTCGTTGCAAGTAAACGTGCTCGTCAATTGGCACGTCAAGGCATGGAGCCAACTGTAGAATGGGATAACGACAAACCGACTGTAGTTTCTTTGCGCGAAATCGCGGCAGGACACGTTACGAAAGAAATTCTTAAACAACGTGAACAAGATTATCAAACTTCTAGTCTTGATCTTGCTCTTTCTACAAACAGCTTGAATTTAGAAGGTTTTTCTTTCTAATTAATTCTGTTTCATAAAAAAACCATCGTTTTTCTGCGGTGGTTTTTTATTTGGCTTTGTCTTGAATTTAAAGATATTGAAAAAATCAATTATTTTCATTGAAAAAAAATACACTTTTTCAAATGAAAAAATTGACAAGTTCCGCAATATGCTTTTCATTAAGAAGTAGATAGATTTAGTTTCTCAGCATTAGGAAAAAGGGTGATTTATGCCAGGCGAAGAGGTCAGCCAAGCCAAGCAACAGCTTAAATTGATTATCGACCCTTACTTATCGGTAAGTGAGGTCGAGAAAGTGCTTGCTGCCTGTGATTTTGCCGATCTAGCGCATACTGGCATTACACGTAAAAGTGGTGAACCCTACATTCTGCATCCAATTGCTGTCAGCTGCATTCTTGCGAACATGCGTTTAGATGCTGAAACTTTAATGGCAGCACTTTTGCATGATGTTATTGAAGACACTCAATATACAAAAGAAGATATTACTGAAAAGTTCGGTCTGACAGTTGCCGAGCTGGTTGACGGTGTAACCAAACTTAGCCAGTCAAGTGATAAAGAATATAACAAGGCCGCCTCATTCCGAAAAATCTTGCAAGCGACCCTACAGGACCCACGTGTCATTATTATTAAATTAGCCGATCGCTATCATAATATGACAACTCTAGGTGCTTTACGTCCAGATAAACGCGCCCGTATTGCTCAAGAAACTCTTGATATCTTTGTGCCAATGGCAAGATTAGTCGGCATGAATGAAATGGGCGATAATCTAGAAAATCTTTGTTATCAAAATCTTGATCTTGATATGTTTGATAACGTGCAAAATGCACTACGTCAAACCAAACCAGAGCGATGTAAGTATCAAAGTATCTGGGAACAAAACCTCGCTGAACTTCTCCACAACTATCATATTCAAGGCCGCATTAAAAAGAAAAATAACAATATCGAATTATTACGCCATTTCGTTAAAAATGAGATGGATTTACAAGAGCTTACCCATAGCCATGCTTTTGAAATTGTTTTACAAACAATTGCCGACTGTGACCGCCTAGTTGATGCTTTAAGAGAAAATTTTCAAGTCATCCAATACCAAGACCATATCCGTCGTCCATTACCTGGTGGCAACCAATCTTTATTGATTAAACTTAAAGGTGAAAAAACCACATTATCTCTTACCATTCAAACCGAGCTTATGCGTAAAGCTGCCCGTTTTGGTGTTGTATTAGGTGAAAATGCACCACAAACTTGTCGCTCAGCCATTCAAGCCTCTATGCAAAACCTGAATACGCTTATCGATGGAGAATGTGCAAAAACAACTTTCAATGATTTATTAGATTACTTACATCAAGAAAAAATTTGGGTTTACACACCACATGGTCAACTCCATGAGTTACCACAAGGTGCTACCGTAGTTGATTTTGCTTATTCAGCAAGTTTATTTTTAGGTAACCATGCAGTTGGTGCAAAAGTGGATGGTGAGATTAAACCATTATCTACACCATTAATTAGCGGTCAGGTTATCGAAGTTATTACGGATGTTTTAGCAACACCTAATCCAGACTGGTTAAGCTTTATTAATACGCAAAAAGCCCGTCGTGCTTTACAACATGTTCTTAAAGATCAAGAAATAGAAGAACAGCGTCTTGTCGGTGAGCAAGCACTTTCCCGCGCATTAAAACTTTTCAATCGTTCGATCAGTGATCTCTCTGATGCTGACTGGTTAGATTTACTACAGTGGCGTCACATCGATAACAAGAATACATTGTTTGAACAAATTGCGGTTGGTGACTTACTTCCTCAACTTGTGGCTAATCACCTATTTGCTCATGACAAACACCCTCAAGTAGAAAACTCAGATCGACTTATTCAGAGTACCGAAGGTATCGACGTTAAATATGCGCATTGCTGCAATCCAGTTTTAGGTGACCCAATTCAGGGGCACTTAACACGTCGTGGGTTAATTGTGCATCGCATCCGCTGCCATAACTTGCTACATGAACAACATCTACATCCTGAAAATATTATGCCGCTTCAATGGAAAGCAGATGATGTAGATGATGTACGTTTTACCGCCTACCTCGCTATAGATATGGCAATGAATGATGAACAGGTATCAGACCTGATCTATCAATGTCGTAAAAATAATGCTGGGGTAGAGATGGTTCATTCAAATGAGCAAAGAACTTTTGTTAATATTGTAGTCAACAACCGTAAACATATTGCAAAAGTCATCCGTGACTTACGTATGCATTATGGTTTCCCGCGTATTGAACGTTTGGATGCTGCTAATCCCCAAATGGAAGTTTCCAAAGTAAGCTAGTCTTTACAAGAGCTATTGGTCAGGTTTATGTTTCTTTAACAAAATCAAACTTTCCAAATCCACTTAATCAATTAAATCGATGATACTTTTGTCCAAACCTATCATCGATTATGATGGAAAGAGATTTAATCAAGGAGAACCAAATGTCCCGCCAAGTGATTCATACTGAAAATGCCCCTGCTGCTATCGGCACATACTCTCAAGCTATTTTAGTAGACAATACGCTATATCTATCAGGGCAGATTGGTTTAGACCCATACAGTATGGAACTTGTAGAAGGTATCGAAGCTCAAATTCGCCGTGTATTTGATAATTTAAAAGCGGTTTGTGAAGCTGCTGGTGGTTCACTTGCAGACATTGCCAAACTTAATATTTTCCTAACCGATTTATCAAATTTCCAACTTGTAAACCAAATTATGGGTGAATATTTTGCTCAACCGTACCCTGCCCGTGCAGCATTAGGTGTAGCTAGTCTACCTAAAGGTGCATTAGTAGAGATGGATGGTATTGTTATTATCAATCAATAAGATACAAAATATTAAACACTCGAAATTAAAAAATATTTAGCTCTAAATTAGGTACCACCCTTGCGTAAAATCTGAACACCACTCAGATTTCCGCTCAGGTGGTATTTTTTTATCCAAAATCCCAATAATAATAAATGAGATTTTAAATGAATTTCATTGACAAACGATAATAATTATCAATAATATCAATTATCGCATTTATATTTGGGGATCACTCCCATGTACGTTTGCTTGTGTCGTGGCATTACCGATCAAGATATTAAAGACGCTGTTGAAAATGGCGCTGAAAGCTATCGCGAAATTCGTGACTTGCTTGATCTCGGTACTTGCTGTGGACGCTGTGCACCAGAAGCACGTGCTATTATTAGTGAAGAATTATCAGAAATCGCTGCTCGTATTTCCGTAGCTGCGTAAAAGAATTATAAACATTTAACCGTATTTATTAGCTCCTCCACCGCTTTTTGCGGAACATTAATAGTTCCTCATTCAAGCGGTTTTTTTTGGCAGGAAACTCTCCTTTACTAATATTGTGTTGTTTTTGATTGCGATTTTCATTTGCTGTTCCATAAACTACTCGCCATATCCCTGATTGTTCACTAAAATGGCTTTATAGATTGCCTTAATTGGATTAAGGCAGAAATTGTTTTGGAGTAGCTACAATGAAAGGCAATCGTGATGTCATTAATCAGCTTAACCAAGTGCTGTATCATCATTTAACTGCAATTAATCAATACTTTTTACATTCACGCATGTTTAATGATTGGGGAATTGAACAGCTAGGTTCTGCCGAATATAAAGAATCAATTCGTCAAATGAAGCATGCAGACAAAATTATTGAACGTATTTTGTTTTTAGAAGGCCTACCTAATCTTCAGCATTTAGGCAAACTTTACATTGGTCAACACACAGAAGAAGTTCTACACTGTGACATTCGTAAAGTGAAAGAAAATATAGAGGCAATTCAAAAAACAGTTGCACTCGCTGAAACAGAACAAGACTATGTAACTCGTGATCTCGTTCAAGAAATTTTAGAAAAAGAAGAAGAATATTGGGACTGGTTAGATACTCAGATTGACCTTATCGGCAACGTTGGCATTGAAAATTACATCCAGAGTCAGATGTAATTTCTCATAAAAAAATCCCCTTGAGTACAAGGGGATTTTTTTATTACTTTTCTTTTAATAAATCTGGTAGCGTTATTTTTTGCTTATAGAGATGTTTTAAAATTAATATTTGGTGCTGCGCCTGCTCTATTTTTCCATTATAAGCCAGCAATTTTGCATATTTACGTAAATTATAGGGAGTCGCTTTATTCTTTACTGAATTTCCCCACTCAACTAAATCAGCTTCAGATAATTTAGTTTCTGGATTAAGTTCAATCCATTTTAAACGCTCTTCAAACTGCGTTAAAACAAAAATTTTACTGCTTCCCATGAACTCTGCATTTGGCTTTTTATTCTTATAAAGTAAATTACTATTCAGAACATAGACATTATAATCACGTAAAATCGCAATAATAAGCAGTAAACTAACTATCCATATTAAGCGAAAAAGTTTCTTATTAAGTACAACTCCTTTGAGTACTGGAGTCTGCGCCTGAACAATACCAAGTAAAAAACCACAGGTAAGCAAGAAATAAGCATAGCGCTGTGGGAACTCGAACATGGCATGAATAAACACCGCACACACCATCATAATCGCTATAATTGAGATGGTTTCTTTAGCCTGTTGATTTAACCAAAGGAACCAACATGCAAAGTAAGCAATGATTACAGTCGCTAATGGAATACCATTCCAGATAATTAAATCAAGCAGTACATTATGGGCGCTATTAAACCATACATGTACAGTTCCATATTGAATACTATCGACTACAGCAACACTAGTTTGGCTCCACCCATACCCAGCCCATGGTTGCTGAGCTATAGCATGCAATATTTGTATCCACATACCTACACGCTCATGCCCCGAACCTGCCCGAGCAACAAACGTACTCGTTTCAGTAATCTCTGTATTTGTAGAGAATTCGATGAATTGAGTGATATAAGGTAAGATTAAGCCAGCAATTAAAAAAAATGTTAAGCACCACAAAAAGCCTTGAGCAAGTCCAAATCTTTTTTGCTTTTTAAACTGCTTAATCATCCAATAGATGAGTAAAAATGGAAAAACTATCCATGAAGTTCGTGACTGACTCAATGCAACCGTAAATAAAATAATGAGCGCTGAAGGTAATAACAACCAGATAGTTACTTTGTTCTTTTCATATAAATACAAACACCCTAATAATCCAATAATTAAAAAGGTCGCCATATTATTGGGTTGACCAAAATTACCGTAAGGACGATTACCCAGCAACTTAAGCACATACGGAATATGAGACTCGATATTCAACCATTGGCAAATTGCAATGAAGCTAGTGGCAAGGGATACAATAATTACGAGTAAGCTAAAACCCGAAAAGATTTGATCTCGCTTTTGTTGATCTAAAGACAGGTTGTAACCAGCTAAGACCATAAACCAAAAACCTAGCAAGTAAAATGAACTCAATAAAGCTGTGCTCAAATCAAAAACTAAACCAAACCCCCACTGCACTATTGGAATTAAAGTAAATGGCAGCAATAATAGTTGTGCTCTAGGAATTTTAATATTTTGCTGAATTAGGGCGGCTAATACACATAATCCAGCCCCAAAAGTACTCACTTCACTCGAGAACATGACCCAAGGGCTATAGTGAAATGGAGACAACCATGCAAAACCCAACAGGATTGCAGCGAGGAATAGGAAGAATACTTGCATAGTGGCGAGTGAAAAGACTTAGAACTTGCAGGGAATTATACAGATAACTTAGTCAACTGAATCTACAGTTCCAATTAATTATTGTTGATCACAATTGCTTTATACATAAAAAACGCATCCCTAAAGATGCGTTTTTTAAAATAACTATCAGTTATTTTAAAATATTTAGATTGTTATTTAAAAGACTGCGGTAAATAATCAGCTAGAGTAGTATCAGTTACTGTAACAGTTGATGGCTTAATTACACCATTTTCAGTTACAGACATACCAATTACTTTGCTTGTTAATTTATCTGATACATTAGTAGCCTTAAATGTATAACTAACACCACAACCACTGCCACCCACAGTTGCATCTGCTGTAATAGTTGCAGTTCCATACTTTCCAGCGATTGAATCAGCAGCGGCGGCGGCGGCGGCGCCAGCAGCAAAACAAGTGCCTGATTGTAAATTTGTTGCTATACTAGTTTTCAAGCCATCGGCCAGTGTAAATGCTTCAGATGCTTGAGACTTAGCTATATAACTTTGATAAGCAGGAATCGCAATTGCCGCCAAAATACCGATAATCGCAACCACGATCATAAGTTCAATTAATGTAAAACCTTTTTGTGCATTCATAGCCTTTTTCCCCAAAGATTGTATGTATGTTTTTATATAAGCTTTTTCAGCTATCAGTTATATTGCAGCAACCATGCCAACTTTTATTTTATTTATAAAACAAAAACTTATATTAATTTTTCAATTTACTACATATAAAATCACTGTAAGTAACTGACAAAAATTGTCATCTATCTTTTTACTACAACACATCACACATCAAAAAAAGTAAACCAAACTTATCAAATTTTATATTTGTTTTTGTGAACAAATTCTCTTTAAAAATAAATAAATAGGTGACATTTTTTGTCAGTCACCTTTTAAAAATAAAAAATTAGAAAAATATGAGATATAAGAATTTTAGAAAATAATTTAATTAATGATAATCGGGGCATTTCCCAATTCATTGGATTGATCTTGCATGTTTTCATCATAAAAACGTGACATTACCTCTCCAATTTGATGAACACCAATCACTACAGCTTGCTGATATTGTTTTTGTTTAAGTTGTTGCACGATAGAATCACAAATCTGATGCCAGACTTGATCATTGGTCGCATTTCTAATACCGCGGTCAAATATAATTTCTACTTTACGTTCACATAAATTTAGGTATAACAATACGCCACTGTTTAATGCGGTATCCCAGACCCCTAATTCTGCAAATAACTGCTGTGCCCTTAAACGTGTATTTTGTCTATAGGCCTGTGAACATGGAATATGGCCTTCAATTACAACCTGTATTTCGCCAATATGTCCATGTTCTGCTTGTTGTACCGCATCAGCAATCGTCTGCTTATCTTGTTTTGAAAAATAACGGCTACTGGCAGGAAAATAGCATAGATGTTTAAACCAACGTTTTAGGCTTGGCTCTACAGATTCCTCAATTTTTGGCTGAGTAATAATTTGTGTTGTTTCTGATGTTGTTACCATGAGCCTGATGCACCTCCACCGCCAAAACGACCTCCACCACCTCCATAGCCTCCGCCTCCACCGCCGAAGCCACCACCACGCCCTCCTCCGCCTGCACCACTCAGAATAACCTGTAAAATAAGCTGGGCAATTGAGGTAATGAGTAAAAAGAAGATTCCAAAACCAAGTAGTAAGCTAGTTACTAGTCCGGCCCCATTTACAAAGCCTGCCACTGCCGCAGCAACACCCGCAGTAGATGCACTAAGAGGTCGTCCTACAATAAATGACCCTACAATTCCGGCAACAAGAATAAATAAAGCCATTGTGAGCGTTGTTTGTTTGGCTTGTTGCTCTTCTGCGGCTTGGTGTTGTCGTTCTTTTAAATCTTGAGCAGCTTGCTGAGCAACTTCTGGATCAAGATTAAGAATTCTTCCGATTTCATCAACGCCTGCATTTAAACCTTGCGCATATTGGGCTTGTTTAAAATAGGGTGTGATTTGGTTTCTAATAATTCGGCTTGAGACAATATCTGGTAATACACCCTCTAAGCCATATCCAGTTAAAATTTGTATACGGCGGTCATTTACTGCAACCGCAATGAGCAATCCATTATCGCGCTTCGCTGAACCAAGTTGCCATTTTTCACCTACACGTAATGCATAATCAAAGATATCTTCTTGGCCAGTAGTTGGAACAATAACAATACCGATTTGTGCTTTGCCTTGTTGATATAAACTTAGAATTTTTTGGTCGAGCTGCTGCTTCTCTGCCTCGCTTAATATATTTGCTTGATCAATAACAGGCTGATTTAAGGTTGGCAAACCACGAATCGATTCACCATCTGTCATATCGTTGGCGACTTGAGCTTGGGGAGCTACGCCAGAAGCAGACTGATCACTTTTAGAAGTGGAAGCTTGAGCCTGCTGCTTCTGAATAATTTTGCCCGCTACAATGGTGTCAGTTTCATCAGTAGCAGTTGCAATATTAGTCTCACTCCATGCTGCATTCTGAAAAAGAACACCGCAACAGAGCAAAATTAAGGTAATAACAAATACCTTAATTTGCTTAAGCTGAAGCAATATATTATTTCTCATGCAGCACTCCTTTGATTCTTAAAATTAATCAAAAGAAACTTTTGGTGCCTGCTGTGCAGATGCTTCGGCAGAGAAATTGGCTTTTGGATGCATACCAATTACTTTTGCAGTCACTGCTTGCGGGAACTGGCGTACATATCCGTTGTAGTCTTGCACTGTTGTAATATAACGATTACGAGCTACAGCAATACGGTTTTCTGTTCCTTCAAGTTGAACTTGAAGTTCTTGGAATTGGGTATTGGCTTTTAAATCTGGATAATTTTCAGAAACAGCAATCAGACGAGATAAAGCCCCCGTTAATTGACTTTGAGCCTGTTGGTATTTTTCAAGTAAAGCCGGGTCTTCTAGAACTTCTTTATCAACCTTCAAACCAGCAACATTCGAACGTGCCTGTGTAACCTCGGTTAATACTTGTTCTTCATGCTTAGCATAGCCTTTTACAACATTCACAAGGTTTGGTACTAAATCTGATCGACGTTGATATTGGTTTTGAACTTCAGACCAAGCTGCCGTTACTGCTTCATCTTTGACTTGTAAAGTGTTATAGCCACACCCTGAAAACAATAAGGTACTGGCAAGTGTCGTCGCGATCGCGAGTTGTTTCAATGTTTTCATCGTCACATTATCCTCAAGTTTTTCTTTATATTTTTAACATCTTTCCTCGATTGTATGATGATTTTGGCATTATTGTGTTGCTTTTATTTTATTGATTTAAAAACCGGATTTTTCAATCCGGTTATTTATTAACTTAATAATTGGTCTTTTTCTTGTTGAAAACTTGCCATTCGATATTCATCTGCCAAAGAACTTTTCCAGTAATCGACCATACGGCCATAATCCTTTTGACTTGGATGGAAATCTTTTTTGTAATATGCGAAATATTCCGGCATGAGCTGAACAAGCATTTTAACCAGCAAATATAAACCAAATAAATTACCTCCAATTTTAGGTAAGCTATTCCATTTATCTTGCCAAAATAAGCGGGTTGTTCCATAAAAAGCAATACTGGCAAATCCTGTAGTAACACTACGCATGAGTAAGCGACGAATACGATCATCCCCATACACATGCTGATAGACATCGAACGCCACTGAACGGTGCTCAATTTCTTCAATCGCATGCCATACCCAAAGTTTTAGTGCATCTTGATCTAACGTTTTTAATAACTCTGGGTGCTGTAAAACATATCCTCCAAGTAGAGCAGTAAAATGTTCAAAAGCACAGGTAAGGGCCAATTGCAGTTTAGGAGGAATCGTTCTTAAATATTTATCACGCTGATTTAGCCAGTTTTGAAAGCTGTCCAGATTATAATCATCACGCCGCCAAGCTTCATTAAACTCATCGTGAGCTTTAGAATGCATTGCCTCTTGTCCAATAAAAGCGGCAATTTGAGCCTGTAATTGTGGATCGGAAACCTTATCACGTACATTGCGCACGCTATTTACGAAAAACTGCTCTCCTACAGGAAACGTTGAAGATAGTGCAGTTAAAAAGTGAGACATAAGAGGAGAATTGGCAAAATAGTGCCGCTTGATCGCCTTAGGATTAAATTCAAGGCGACGCACAGTAATACCCAACGCTTTTCGACGATTTAAATATGATTTTTCTGCCGTCATACCTGCGATGCTCATATTCAACACCTATTGTATTGAAGAAGGAAGCTTTGAGTATGTCGTGATGGTTAAAGGCTAAAAAGGGCAAAAAAGCTTATTATATTTGCCAAAAACGTCAAAGTGACTAGCGGTAAAAATAAAGCCTGCATCAAGCAGGCTTTATTAAAAACTTTAAAAATAATTTTTTAGATTAAACACCGAGGTAATCTAAGATTCCTTCAGCAGCTTGGCGGCCTTCCCAAATTGCAGTCACGACAAGGTCTGAACCACGGACCATATCGCCACCAGCAAAGATTTTCGGGTTCGATGTCTGGAATTTGAACTCTTGCTTTTCAGCTGCCACAACACGGCCTGAACCATCAAGATTAATATTCGCGTTACCAAACCAGTCAGCTGGGCTTGGGCGGAAACCGAATGCAAGTAAAACCGCATCAGCTGGTAATACTTCTTCAGAACCTGGAACTGGTTCAGGGCTACGACGGCCACGACTATCTGGTTCACCCATTTGAGTCGTCACCACTTTAACGCCTGTCACTTTGCCATTTTCGCCTACGATTTCGATCGGTTGACGATTGAACAAGAATTTCACACCTTCTTCATAGGCATTTTTTACTTCACGCGCAGATCCTGGCATGTTGCTTTCATCACGACGGTATGCACACGTGACATCATGAGCACCTTGACGTAATGAAGTACGGTTACAGTCCATCGCAGTGTCGCCACCACCAAGTACAATCACTTTTTTACCATCTAAGCTAATGTACTCGCTTGGGTCTTTTTCCCAACCTTGGCAACGATTTACGTTAGAGATCAAGAAATCAAGTGCATCATAAACACCTGCAAGATCTTCACCTGGGAAGCCACCCTTCATGTAGGTATAAGTTCCCATACCCATGAATACAGCATCATATTCTGTAAGTAATTCATCAATGGTGACATCTGTACCAATTTCAGTATTTAAGCGGAATTCGATGCCCATACCTGTGAAAATTTCACGACGGCGCTTCATTACATCTTTTTCCATTTTAAATTCTGGAATACCGAATGTAAGTAAGCCACCAATTTCAGGACGCTTATCGAATACAACTGGCTTAACACCACCACGAGCTAAAATATCCGCGCAACCTAGGCCTGCCGGACCGGCACCAATGATTGCAACTTTTTTGTCAGTCCATTTCACGCCTGACATATCTGGACGCCAACCTAAAGCGAAGGCTGTGTCGTTAATATATTTTTCAGCATTACCAATAGTCACTGCACCAAAACCATCATTTAAGGTACAAGCACCTTCACATAAGCGGTCTTGTGGACATACACGACCACATACCTCAGGTAATGTGTTGGTTTGATGGCAAAGCTCAGCAGCTTGGAAAATTTGGCCTTCAGCGATTAATTTTAACCAGTTTGGAATATAGTTATGTACAGGACATTTCCATTCGCAATATGGGTTACCACAACCTAAACAACGGTGAGTCTGATTAGCGACAGTTTCCGATGTAAAAGGTTTATAAATTTCCACAAATTCTGCTTTGCGGACAGTAATATCTTTTTTCTCTGGATCTTGGCGTGCTACATCCAGAAATTGAAAGTCATTATTTAGGCGTTCTGCCATGTCTCTCTCCGTGGGTAGGCGCGGATTTCACTGTTGCCCGCACCTGCCTATGTCGTTGCAGTCGTGGAATTATTGTGGATCAGCTTGTGTTGTTTTCAAAAGCGTTTGCAAATTAGCAGCCTTTGGTTTCACAAGCCAGAATTTACGGCTGTAGAAATCGAACTCATTGCGGATTTTATAAGCCCAAGCACTACCTGTTTCTTTGATATGCTCATCGATAATACGCAACAAGAACTCTTTATGATCTTCCATAGATTCTGTTGAAATACGATTTAAATCAATCAATTCGTGGTTGTAGTAATCTACAAAGTCATTATCAAGGTCAAGTACATAAGCAAAACCACCAGTCATGCCCGCACCAAAGTTATGACCTACTTTACCAAGTACAGTCACCACACCACCTGTCATATATTCACAGCAGTGATCACCAGCGCCTTCAATTACTGCAAATGCACCAGAGTTACGAACTGCAAAACGCTCACCCGCTGTACCCGCTGCAAAAAGCTTACCGCCAGTTGCACCATACAAACAGGTATTACCAATAATTGCTGTGTTTTGTGTTTGGAAAGGCGAACCTTGTGGTGGGAAGATTGAGATACGACCACCTGCCATACCTTTACCCACATAGTCGTTTGCATCACCTTCAAGACGGATGTGCAAACCACCAGCGTTCCATACACCAAGCGACTGACCAGCAGTACCAGTTAAGTTCATGACTACAGGATGCACTTCCATGCCTAAGTTGCCGTAGCGACGAGCAATTTCACCTGACACACGAGCACCAATCGAACGGTCACAGTTCACAACTTTGAAGTTGAACTGACCGCCTGCACTTGATTCAATTGCAGGAAGCATTTCTTCAACCATTTTCTCAGCCAATACACCTTTATCAAATGGTGCATTACCTTGTACTTCACAGTACTGTGCTTTACCGTCGGCAGATGGATGAGACGTTAACAATGCACTTAAATCAAGGTGGGCATGTTTTTCAGTTTCACCCGGTAATACTTCAAGTAAATCAACACGACCAATTAAGTCTTTCAATGAAGAAACACCTAAAGCTGCCAACCATTCACGAGTCTCTTCCGCAATAAAGTGGAAGAAATTGATGAGCATTTCTGGCTCGCCAATATAGTGCTCTTGACGTAAGTGGTCTTGTTGAGTTGCAACACCGGTTGCACAGTTGTTCAAGTGGCAAATACGTAAATATTTACAACCTAAAGCAATCATTGGTGTTGAACCGAAACCAAAGCTCTCAGCGCCTAAAATGGCTGCCTTGATCACATCAAGACCAGTTTTTAAACCACCATCAGTTTGTACGCGTACTTTGCCACGTAAGTCATTCACGCGAAGTGCTTGATGCGCCTCACTGAGACCTAATTCCCATGGAGAACCCGCATGGTGAATTGATGAAAGTGGAGATGCTGCTGTACCACCGTCATAACCAGAAATGGTAATGAAGTCAGCATATGCCTTAGCAACACCTGCGGCAATTGTACCCACACCTGGTTCAGATACCAGCTTTACTGACACCATTGCTTTCGGGTTAACTTGTTTCAAGTCAAAAATTAACTGAGACAAATCTTCAATTGAGTAAATATCGTGATGTGGTGGAGGTGAAATCAGCGTTACACCCGGTACAGAGTAACGTAAACGTGCAATTAAGCCATTTACTTTACCGCCCGGTAACTGACCGCCTTCACCGGGTTTTGCACCTTGAGCAACTTTAATTTGCAATACTTCGGCAGAAGTTAGGTACGCAGGTGTTACACCAAAACGACCAGATGCAATCTGTTTGATTTTCGAGTTACGAATTGTGCCGTAGCGAACAGGATCTTCACCACCCTCACCAGAGTTTGAACGACCACCAATTGTATTCATCGCAATTGCAATTGCTTCATGTGCTTCTGGAGAAAGAGCACCTAAAGACATACCTGCCGAGTCAAAACGAGGCAAGATATCTGCAACTGACTCTACTTGGTCAACTGGAATCGAATTCGTTGTTTTTAACTTGAATAAGTCACGAATGGTTGCAACCGGACGGTTGTTAACTAACTCAGCATATACTTTAAAGTCTTCATACTTACCAGAGCGAACAGCCGTATGTAATGAGTTAATCACATCTGGATTGAACGCGTGGTACTCTTTATCAAACACGAATTTGAGCAAACCACCCTGATCAATCGGTTTGCGATTTGACCATGCTGTAGCTGCTAATTTTTTCTGGTCTTTTTCAAGGTCAGCAAATGTTGCGCCCTGAATACGACTTGGAACACCCAAGAAACACTGGTCTACAACTTCAGACGACAAACCAACTGCTTCAAAAAGCTGACCACCACGATACGATGCAACTGTAGAGATACCCATTTTTGAAAGAACTTTTAATAAGCCTTTCTCAATCCCTTTACGGAAGTTCGCTTGCGCATGGATTGGATCACCTAAAAGCTCACCTTTAGCAATCAAATCATTGATCACGTCATATGCTAGGTATGGGTAAACTGCGGTTGCACCGAAACCAAGTAATACCGCAAATTGGTGCGGATCACGTGCAAAACCAGTTTCAACCATGATGTTAGCATCAGTACGTAAACCAGTTTTAATGAGGTAATGGTGTACCGCACCTGTTGCAAGTGCTGCATTTGCAGGCAAGAAACCTTGGCGAATATTTTTATCAGTTAAAACAATTAAAGTTTTACCATCACGAACTGCTTGTGCCGCTTCTTCACAAATACGTGTAATCGCAGCTTGCAAACCTTCTTCTTCAGCATAGTTCAAATTGATGTCAACAGACTCATAGCCTGCACGATCAATACTACGGATTTGCTGCATTTTTGAGTTAGACAGAACAGGGCTCGAAATAATGATTCGATCTGCGTGCTCTGGACCTTGCTCAAATACATTTTGCTCACGACCTAGACACGTCTCAAGGGACATTACAATCGATTCACGTAATGGATCGATTGGAGGGTTAGTCACCTGTGCAAATTGTTGACGGAAATAATCAGTCACATGACGTACTTGACGAGACAATACAGCCATTGGCGTATCATCACCCATAGAACCTACTGCTTCCTGACCACTTTCAGCAATTGGACGCAATAACTGGTCACGCTCTTCAAATGTCACCATAAACATTTTTTGAGCTGCTTTTAAGGCATCGCCAGTTAAACCTTGATCAACTAATTGTTCTTCAAGTTCAGGATTAGCCTTTAAGCGAATTGCATGATCACGCAACCATTCACGGTACGGACGCATGTTTTTAAGATGAGTGTTTACATCTTTTGTATCAAGCACTTTGCCTGTTAAGGTATCAACTACCAAAATTTGGCCTGGTCCAACACGACCTTTAGAAACCACATCTTCAGGTTCATAACCCCAAACACCAATTTCTGATGCTAAGGTAATGTAATCATTTTTAGTAATTACCCAACGTGCAGGACGTAAACCATTACGGTCAAGCATACAGATTGCATGACGACCATCTTGAATTACCAAGCCCGCAGGACCATCCCAAGCTTCCATGTGCTTAGAGTTGAACTCATAGAATGCGCGTAAGTCCGCATCTAAAGTCTCTACGTTTTGCCAAGCTGGTGGTACGAGCATACGTAACGCACGGAATAAATCCATACCGCCGCCGACCAATATCTCAAGCATATTATCTAAGCTTGATGAGTCGGAACCAGTACGGTTCACCATCGGGTTAAGTTCCGTTAAGCCCGGCAACAATGGATTTTCAAATTTAGGAGTACGTGCTAATGACCAGTTACGGTTTGCTGTAATGGTGTTAATTTCACCATTATGAGCAAGATAACGGAAAGGCTGAGCCAACGGCCAACGTGGTAAAGTGTTGGTCGAGAAACGTTGATGGAACACGACGATGTGTGATTTTAAACGTTCGTCTGCCAAGTCTGTATAGAACTCAGCAATCGCAGCAGGCATCATCAAGCCTTTATACGTGATCACTGTAGAGCAAAGCGTAGTCACATAGAATAACGGATCTTTTTGTAATTGTTGTTCCGCACGGCGACGCGCCAAAAATAGCTTACGGTTGAACTCAACTTCGGTTACACCCATTGGACAGTTCACAATGACCTGTTCAAAAGCAGGTAAAGATTGAAGTGCAATTTCACCTAGTGCATCGTTATTTGTAGGCACAACACGCCAAGCCAGTACGCGTAAGCCTTCTGCTTCAATTTCTTTATTTAAAATATTTTTAGAATGTTGCGCTAATGCCGGATCAATATTTAGAAATACCGTACCCACAGCAAAAACTTCGCTCAGTGTAATATCACTCAGTTTTTTTGCTTCATCACGAAAAAATTGCTTTGGCATCGCCAATAATAAGCCGCACCCATCTCCCGTCTTGCCATCTGCGGCAATACCACCACGGTGCGTCATGCAACTTAAACTGTGAATCGCGGTTTCTACAAGATGATGACTTGATTCACCCTTCATATGGGCAATCAGTCCAAAACCACAGTTATCCTTAAACTCATCAGGCTGATATAAACCTTGAGCGGGAGCTACAGTATTAGGCGATGGCATGTGCATAGCGTACCCTTCTTTCAATAAGGCTCTTTCGAGCGTCAAACAAACAACTTATTTCTGCGATATTGCCTACGGACGATAGTTAGCTCAATGTTTCGCAAAAAAAAATTTTGGGCTGATAAGCCAATATACGCTGTTCCATAAATGCGTACACTGGTTTTTGCTAGAAAAATGTTTTGACTTATTTCGCACTCTTTTAAAGCAGTTTGACCCCACGACTCTGCATAGACTTCACTCTTTAGAGCGCCAAAATAGTTAGCAGTACATTAATAAGCACAAGAATAAAGCAAAAACTATGCCAATATGGTTATTACAACTTAAGTGTTTATATTTATTAAAAATAGATCAGTTTTATTCAGGCTATCATTTTAATAAATGACCAAATATGCACCACACTTGGTCAAAGAGTATATGTGTTTCTTATTATTGCACTATATTTGTGCAAATTATTCTTACCATTAGTTCCCTCTTGCGCCCTCATTTGTTGCATTTTTTGGAGGAGCTTCAGTTGCACGATTTTGTTGAGCCTTTTTAGCAGTATCAACAGCAGAATTAGACTGGTGTACATCTACAACATTCCCCTCGGCATCTCGACGAATAATGGTTGTCCGAGTTGTAGAGTTCGTTGCTGGAGCAGCCACTTTAGGTTGCGTATTTATAGCCCCATTTACACCTGTGCCCATCAGCAAAGACTCATCAATTTTAGGCAACGCAGCTGGGCGTAACCGCACTTCATAAGTTTGGCTAATCCCACCTTTCATTTCATCCGCACTCAAATCATTGACGAGTGGCACATAAGTCGAAAATTGTTGAGGTTGCGGCTTAATTGATTCAGGCAAATTAAGATTCAGTTGTGTTAACTGCTGAATTGCATCTTCAGAACGTTTAAATACGCCATATGTCAAAACATATTGTTCAGATTGCTTTTCTCCACTTAATCGGAAGTAGATAAATTTATTTCGGTCTGAACGATTCTTTAAAAAGTTTTTAATAATATCTTCATCAGATGCACGGAACAGCTCAAGCGTCCATTGTTTCTTGTTTTCGTTAATAAACTTTGTACCGCGGAACTCTGCCTCATGTTGACCAGATACAACAGTCCGAGTCGTTAAATCAAGAGGCCTAACTTCATCAGCTAAAGCCCCCAAGTTAGCCGTTGTTGCCACTTTTTCTGGCTGAATTTGCACTGGTGTGTCTGAATCGGCTGCTTTTTCAACTTCGACAAGCTTCTTACTATCAGTCATTACCCAGAAAATAAAAGCCAGAAACAAGCAGACGATACCACCCACCAACCAGATATATTGTTGAACATTCTGCCAAAGTGTACGTGATACAGTCATGTGTTACCTTAATTTATTATCCGTGTTGATTTGCCAAAATAGCTTGTTTCATGAGTTCAACATCAAAGTCTTTAGTAATTACCGCTTGTCCAAGTTGCTTTAACAACACTAAACGTAATTGACCATTGAGGACTTTTTTATCATGTGCCATATATCCAAGGAATTCATCCAATGGAATTTTTGGACATGATATCGGCAAATTAGCGCGTTGAATAATTTTTTTTGTACGCTCTACATCATCGCTCGAAATCCATCCTAAACGCTGTGATAAATCAGCTGCCATTACCATGCCGGTAGCAACTGCCTCACCATGTAACCAAGTACCATAACCAAGGTAAGATTCTATAGCATGACCAAACGTATGACCTAGGTTGAGTAAAGCTCTCTCGCCTTGCTCTTTTTCATCATTTGCAACAATACGGGCTTTATGGGCACATGAACGATAAACAGCTTCTGCTAAAAGATTGGCATCTCGACCAACCAAGCCATCCATATTTTGTTCTAACCAAACTAGAAAATCGGCATCACCTAACAAGGCATACTTAATGACTTCTGACAATCCAGCAGACAACTCTCGATCTGGTAAAGTGTTGAGTTGAGCCATATCAGCTAAAACAACTTGAGGCTGCTGAAATGCACCAAGCATGTTCTTACCCAGTGGATGATTAATGCCAGTTTTACCACCTACACTTGAATCTACCTGTGAAAGAAGTGTGGTCGGAACCTGAACAAAATATACACCACGCTGGAAACATGCTGAGGCGAAGCCAGCCATATCACCAATAACACCACCACCTAAAGCTAAAACTGTACAGTCTCGGTTAAACCCAGCTTCGAGTAATGCATCAAAAATTAAATTTAAATGTTGAATATCTTTATATTTTTCACCATCAGGCAAAATACAAGTAGCTATAGTTTTACCCAAACTTTTTAACGCTTCTTGATAATGAGACAAATATAAAGGAGCGACCGTTTCGTTACTCACGATCATGACCTGTTGACCATGAATATAAGGCTCAAGCAACTGTTTAGGATCAAGTTGACTGCCAATAAAAATAGGGTAACGGCGTTCGCCTAATTCAACATGTAAAGTTTGCATGAGTTTATAAAACCACGAGTAAGTTTGGCTATATTAGCGTGTTAGACAAAATAAGTTGCAAAATCTTTTGAGCAAGATCACGAGCAGCACCCTGATTGGTTTCAATCGTATAATGAGCAACTTCACGATATAAAGGATCACGTGTTTTTAACAAATCACGCAATTTTTGTTCAGGGTTTTCGACTTGTAATAGAGGTCTGTTTTTATCGCGATACGTTCGTTGTAATTGAAGTTCCACAGGAGTGTAAAGATAAACAACAATACCGCGCTGCTTTAGAAACTCACGATTTGGCGCTTGAGTGATGGCACCGCCCCCAGTTGCTAATACCAAGGCATTACGGGAAGTCAACTCATTCAAAACAATGGTTTCACGAGTACGAAATCCAATTTCCCCTTCTTTTTCGAAAATCCAAGGAATAGTAGCACCCGTTTTGCGCTCAATTTCATGATCACTATCTAAAAATTCACGCCCCAATAGTTCGGCTAAATGACGTCCAACGGTTGTTTTTCCTGCCCCCATGGGCCCTACCAAATAAATATTTGGCAGGGTTTCAAACGCTTTGCTTGGCAAGGCGCCACCTATTTCAATTGCTTTCATTGAAAAATATATTAATGATTTCTCACCAAAGTGTCATTAACAATTCGTGGCGTAACGAAAATCAGTAACTCTTGTTTATCATCAGATTTCACATCTTTTCTAAATAAACGGCCAACTACAGGGAGGTCTCCAAAGAAAGGAACTTTGGTTTGTGAATTAGAAGTTGCCTGCTCAAATACTCCACCCAAAATAACGGTTTCCCCATTATTCACCAATACATTGGTATTAATCTGATTTTTATTCAAAATTAACTCACCATTAGGCGCACTATCGGCAACCGAGTCTTTTGAAATATCCAATTTCATTTGAATTTTACCGTCAGGTGTAATACTTGGCGTAACATCCAAACTTAACAGCGCATCTTTAAAAGAAGTTGTGGCAGTTGAACCAGAAGCAGAATTAGTTGTAGTTTGATATGGAACTTGCTGACCTGTTGCCACCCTAGCTCGTTGTTTATCTGCAGTCATGACTTTTGGTGTTGAAATCACTTCACCATAACCATCTGCCTGCAATGCTGATAACTCTAAATCCAACATAAAATCAGACATACTGATTAAACTAAAAGCTATGCTACTGGCTCCGGCTGAGGTAACACCCAAATCAACGTTTAAATTATCTGGCCGTTCAATCGTGTATTTACCTTTGTCATCTGGTTCTCTTAAATTCCAAAGCGTCGTATCACTACCACCCACCAACAAACTGTTATTACTGTTCACACCTTGCGATAATATTCCCCACTTAACGCCAAGCTCCTTGGTAAATGAAGTAGATGCTCTTACAATTCGCGCCTCAACCATGACCTGTTTGACTTGCACATCTAACAAATCAATCATTTTACGAATTTGATCAATCGACTGTGCTGTATCATTAATAATTAAGGTATTGGTGCGATCATCTTGAGTAATTGTTCCACGTGGACTCAACAAACTCCCAACATTATTGCCTAAACTATCAACACCCGTATTTAAGTTAGTAGATGTTGATGTTCCTCCAGCAGAAGTCCGTTGTAAACCATTACTATTATTTGAGCCTTGAGTAATTAAACCCATAATATCCTGAGCTTGCGCATATTTAAGTTGAATATACTCAGTTTGTAAGGGTGCAAGTTTGACACTTTGAGCAACAGCCTTAGCTTCTTCCTCTTCAGCCTTAATCAACTCTGCAACAGGCGCAATCCAAATAACGTTACCATTTCTGCGTTTATCCAGATTTTTAGTTTTTAAAATAATATCAAGTGCCTGATCCCACGGAACATCTTTCAATCGCAAAGTAATATTGCCCTGCACACTATCGGCAGCCACCATATTAATGCCCGTAAAATCGGCAAGTAACTGTAGAACTCTACGAACTTCAATATCTTGGAAATCAAGAGAAAGCTTATTACCAGAGTAATTAGGCGTCTTATATAAAGAAGTTACGTTTTTGTCCTGAGGACGCTTTAAGCTAATGGTGAGTTTATTTTCCGCTTGATAGGCCATATATTCATAGCTACCAGTGGATTGAATCGTAATAACACCATTGCCTTTTTCATTATAAGATTCGATGGTAGAAACAGGGGTCGCAAAATCGTTCACATTTAAGCGTTTAGCTAAATGAGTTGGAATTTTAGAGCCTAGTGTTCTCACTACAACTTTGCTGCCTTGTTGTTGAACATCAACAGGGGTATTACTTCCCAATAAATCAATAACAATTAGCCCTTCACCTTGATCACCACGCTGAAAGCCAATATTTGAAACACCTTGGGGTTGCATCGTACTTGTTGGTAAAGGTTTAATAGCCGTTTGAGCTGAATTAATCTTTAAAATAAAAGTATTGCCTTCTATGCGCGTTGTAAACGCACCCGCCTCTTTTAAATTTACAGTTAAACGTGAGCGCTGATCGTCAGAACTTACATCGACCGAGCTCGCTTCATTTGTACCAATTGCCACTTTTGACTGTGTCAAAGTCTGCTGAGCTTTATTAAAATCCAAAATCAAACGCGAAGGATTTTCAAGTTGATATGCCTGTGGTTGCGGCGGTAAACCATTAAACATAACTCTAATTTCTGTACCCTGACCTGCAATTTGTGTCGGTACAATATTGGTCATGCTGACCTGTGCAGATGCAACCTGCATAACTGCAATGGCTACAGCCCCCATAGAAAACTGACGGAATACGTGATTCATTGTCTGACCATCCCCAATTAAATAATCTTTAAAAATACTTTTTCTTTGTTATTCCCTAAATTTTAGGGTGCGGGTCCAATTAACACTAAGGTTCTTGGTCTCTCCACATAGCCTTCGCGCCCATCGGGGACAATTTCTACCAGATCAATCTGGGTTGGACCAATATGGGTAATACGCCCTTGATTCATCCCGATATAGTTCCCCACCTGCACTCGCTCAATTTGCTGATCAGGTGATTGGATAAGAGCCAGTACTTGCCCACGGTTATTACGTATGCTTCCTTTCATGTTTAAGGATTCTAATGCATAACTTTCTAGAGGCTGAGGTGCACGTGAGAAATTCGGATATACCCGTTTTCCTGCCATAATTTTGAGCTCAGCAGCAAGTGAGCTTGGTAAAAATGGACTCTTTAGCTGATGAGCCGCATAATTAAATTGTGGTACAGGTGTGAAAACAGGTGCTGGATCTATCGGCTGTGGTGGCTGGTTACGTATATCTGCCATTTGCTGATTTACAGCGTCGATTCTCGAGTCACATCCGACTAAAACTAAACATGCCAAAATAGAAAAAGAAATTTGCTTAAGTTTCATTGTAATGCTCCTATTTCGACTGTGTATTAGCAGTAGAGGAAACAGGTGCTACTGAAGCCGAAGCGTTGTTTTCCGGATGTTCAGCATTTTCTGCGGCGCCCATATAGCGATAAGTTTTTGCTTTAATAGAATAATTAAGTACAGGAATATCTGACTTACTATCTTTAACAGGTGCAGCCTCTACAACAAAGTCATGCATTGTCACAATACGTGGTAATGCCGCAATACTACTGACAAAAGCACCAAAAGCGTGATAATCGCCGGTTGCTTCCATCGTAATAGGCTGTTCAATAAAAATTTCCTGCTTCACTTCATCTTCTAAACGGATATTTTTAAACTTCAGGCCAGAATTCACCCCAGTTAAATTAATATCTTCAACCAAACTTGGAATTTCGGTTTCTTTTGGCAGTTGCTCTAACTGCTGATTAAAGTTTGCTTGCATCTCTTGAAGTTGAAGCTGATATTGCTGCAAGTTACGCAATTTTGAATCTTTTTCTCGAAATTCATTCAACAAATTACTTTCTTGTGCCTGTGCATTATCAATTGCTTGTAGCTTTGGCTGAATAACAACAAAATATCCCAAAGCCAACACAGCAAAGAAAATAAAAATCCAGCAAGTAATTTTCACAGATAATGGCCAGCTACCATAGCTGTTCATATCTAGTGTGTTAAATTGCTGAAGAAATTTTTCTAAAGTGATCTTTTTTTTCTTAGATGGAGCTTGCTCTAACGACAACTCATGAAGTTCATCCGGACTCATTTAACCGCCCCCTTATCCGTACTTACAGACGTATTGGCGGTATCATCTGTTGTAGTCACCCCCATTTCGCCCAAATCAACAGTCACAACAAAACTGCCATAGCTATCTTCCACTCGAGGAAGCAGCGAACTCGCAGTCTTATCTTTTTTCTCTTCAGTCGCCAAGAAAGAGTTCATAAAAGCATTGCGATACCATGGTGATGCTTCGAGATTACGTAATAACTCCGCAACCGTATTTGGACTTTCCGCTTTACCTTCAATGGTAAATTTATCTCCAGTTCGACTAAATTTAGTCAAATACATCGCAGTAGGAGTAACACGTACCAATTCATCTACCAAACGCACGACAACAGGGCGCTGACTTTGCAATCCCTGAATAAGTTTCATACGCTCGATAATAGCGTCACGCTGTTCTTGCAGACCATTTAAGGTTTTAAGTTGTTGATCTAGACTCTGGTTTGTACTGGTGATGAGTTGATTAGCTTGTTCTTGATCATTTAATTTTTGATTCAAATAAAACCACCCAGAAAATACAGTGGTGATCCCCAAAACAACGACCCCAAAACAGAAAATAATAAATTGTTTTTTGCGCTGTTCCCTAAGCCCATCACGCCAAGGGAGTAAATTAATTGTTGCCATTAATCAAAACTCCTTAAAGCCAAGCCACATGCCACCATTAACGATGAGGCATCATTTTCAATTTTTTGAACGTCGACTTGAGGAGAAAAACCCATTTGTAAAAACGGATTGGCAATGGTCACACGGTAACCAAGTTTTTGCTGCAACAATTTAGCAAGCCCAGGAATATTGGCATTCCCACCAGCGAGTAAAATATGGTCAATTTCATTGAATTGTGATGAAGAGAAGAAAAATTGTAGAGATCTAGCTGCTTGCTGCACGACAGCATCAAGAAATGGCTCTAAGATTTCGATGTCATAATCATCTGGTAAAGAGCGCTCTTTTTTAGCCCGTCCCGCTTCTTCTAAAGACAAACCATAACGGCTTTGAATTTCCAAAGTAAGCTGTTTACCACCAAAGACTTGTTCACGGGTATAAATGATTTTGCCACTTTGCATAACCGATAATGTGGTCATGGTATGGCCGATATCTAAAATCCCAATGGTATTTGCACCCATTGGCAAGCTATCAGCAAATACACTAAAAGCACGCTCGACAGCATAACTTTCTACATCAGCAAGCTTAGGAGTTAAGTCCACCAGTTCCAGCACTTCTACTCGTGTTTCAACATTTTCTGTTCTTGTTGCAACTAAAAGTACATTCACGCGGTTTGGATTAGGCAGTCGATCTGGTAAAACCTCAAAATCAAGGCTCACTTCATCCAAAGGGAACGGTATATACTGCTCCGCATCTAATCGAATCTGAACTTCTCGCTCATCATCATTCATATCTGCATCCATTTCGATGGTTTTATGAATAACCGTCGATGTTGGAACAGCAATTGCAGCGTTACTGGTTTGGGGATTTGCTAAATTCATCGCCCGTTCCAAAGCTTCCGCAACTGCCTCTGGATTCAAGATATTTTTTTCAACTACACTGTTCTCGGGTAAAGGCATCAAAGCATAGCTTTCTACCCAATATTTACCGTTCTTAACAGAGAGCTCTAACAACTTAACAGAAGTCGAACTAATATCGACACCCATTAACCCCTTATTCGGTTTACGATATAACCTGAGCACACTATTGTCCTATTATTTTTTTATCCCCAAAAAAAATTACAAACCAATAATCTAGGTCTTTATTTTTACACGGATACAATATCTCATCTAACAATCCGCATGTCTAAAGGCTATACTGACCACAATTAGTTTGTATTCGATCTTATTAAAGCTTACTTATCATGAAAAAGCTATCCAGTTTGGGCTTCGTGCGTCCAATTTTTTTGATCATTATTATTATCTTAGTCTCACTTCCGATGGGCTTTTATGGCATGTATCTCTATATCGCCCCATCGCTCCCAGAAATGAGTTCACTAAAAAAAGCTCCGCTTTTAAAACCACTACAGGTCTACACATCAGATAATCAACTGATTGCCGAGTATGGTGGTAAACTGTCTATTCCGGTTGAATACAAACAAATTCCTCCTGCTTTTATTCATGCATTTTTAGCAGCAGAAGACTCTTCTTTCTTTGAACATAGCGGGATCAGTTTTAAGGGTTTAGGGCGCGCTTTAAGTGAAAGTGTGACGGGTTCTGATGTGCAAACTGGTGGTTCAACCATCACTATGCAGGTTGCAAAGAACTATTATTTGAGTCCAGAAAGAACATTAAAACGTAAAATAACCGAGATCTTTTTGGCTCGAAAAATTGAGCAAAATTTATCCAAAGAAGAAATTCTCAGTCTCTATGTGAATAAAATCTTCTTAGGAAAAAATGCTTACGGTATCGCAGCAGCAGCCAAAATTTATTACAACAAAAGTATTAATGAACTCAGCATTGCTCAAATGGCAATGATCGCAGGTTTACCAAAAGCGCCTTCTAAATACAACCCTGTGGTTAATCCAGAGCGTGCACTTGAACGTCGTAACTGGATTTTAGGTCGTATGTTACAGCTGGGTTATATCTCTCAAGCAGAATATCAAAAAGCTGTAGCTGAACCGATCAACCTCAACATGCCCAATCGGGATCTAAATAATATTCACCCTTATGCAGGTGAAATGGTTCGTTCAGAACTCGTAAAACATTTTGGCGAACAAGCAATTGATTCTGGCTATAAAGTCTATACAACCATCAATGCTAAACGCCAAGCGATTGCTGAAAAATCTGTGCAAGATGGTCTTGAAGCTTATGACCGTCGTCATGGCTGGCGCGGTGCTGAAGCACACGACAAACCATTAAGTGAATTTAGAGCATATGCCAACACCTACCCTGCACAAGTTACCAAGGTAAATAGCAGCTCTTTTGAAGCATTAATGCAAGATGGTACAACAGTTACTGTACAGTGGTCAGGTATGTCATGGGCCCGTCCCTATCGCAATGCGAATAGTGTAGGTGGTGCTCCTTCCCGTGCATCTCAAATTGTTCAAGTTAAAGATATTGTTCGCTTACGTCCAAATGAAGCAAAAACGGCATGGTCTTTAGTTCAAGTTCCAAAAGTTCAAGGTCAACTCATTGCAATCAATCCTAACGACGGTTCAATTGAAGCAATTGTAGGTGGTTATAATTTCTATCAATCGAAATTTAACCGTGCTTTACAAGGCTGGCGCCAACCGGGTTCAACGATTAAACCTTTTGTCTATGCATTGGCACTAGAGCGCGGTATGACGCCGTACAGTATGGTTAATGATAGTCCTATCACGATTGGTAAGTGGACACCGAGAAACTCAGACGGTCGTTATTTAGGAATGATTCCATTACGCCGTGCGTTGTATTTATCTCGTAACACCGTATCTGTACGTCTTTTACAGACAGTCGGAATTGAACGTACTCGCCAGTTATTTATGGATTTTGGTTTACAAGAAGATCAAATTCCACGTAACTACACCATTGCCTTAGGTACTCCTCAAGTCTTACCAATTCAAATGGCAACGGGATATTCGACTTTTGCCAATGGCGGCTATCGCATTCAACCGCACTTTATTCAACGTATTGAAGATGCATACGGTAAAGTGATTTATGAAGCTAAACCTGAATATGCATGTATTCCATGTATTAACGCGCCTGACACAACTGATGACGAGCAAAAAACGACGACAACAGACGATGAAGTGATTGAAGTTACTAATAAAGATGTAGAGCAGAAAGAAAAGGCAGCTAAGCAACTTAATCTTAAACAGACTGATAAAGCGAACAGTGAATATCGTCAGGCACAGCGTATTTTAAAATCAAGTTCTGCTTATGACATGGCTAATATTTTACGAGACGTTATTGAACATGGTACAGGCCGTGCTGCGCTTAAAATTGGTCGTAATGACTTAGGCGGTAAAACAGGTACAACCAACGATGCAAAAGACGCATGGTTTGCTGGCTTCAACGGCAAGTTAGTTACTGTGACGTGGGTTGGATTTGACCAACCGACGACACTAGGTCGTCGTGAGTATGGTGGTATTGCTGCATTACCGATCTGGATTAACTTTATGGGTCAAGCATTGGAAGGTACACCATCAGCTTGGGTTCGCCTCGACAAAGATGCTCAAGCACCTATTTCACGTGACAAAAATCAAGCGGTAGTAGAAGTTAGCGACAAGAAAACCTATCGCGCGGCTCCACCATTGGCTCGTCCGCTATATCGTCCAGCACCACCACAACCGAAGCTCAACAATAATAATGACTTTGCCGATTTACCTGGCGAAGAAATTGTTATTCCATCAAAAGCTGCACCTCCTGCCATAAAACCTTCGCAAGAACCCGCGCCTAAGCGAGAAAAAGATGAACTAGAAAATCTGATTAATCAGATTGAATAAATAATAAAAAAGCCATCGTTAGATGGCTTTTTTTTACGCTTTAAAAATAGTCTATTAGCTAGCTTCTTTATTACGCTTCTGAAAGACATAAATTTGAAAAGAGGCCGTTACTTCTAATTGCGACTGCTGCTCTAACTGCAAACGACGTTCGGGAGAAGCTTTATAAGCATAAGGCGTCATAGCAATTAGATTTTTTAAGGCCTGTTGATCAAGCACAAAAGGGGCATCAATAATTTGCTCTTGCTTGAGTTCAAACAAATCTTGTAACTGCTCCACAAACTTTTCTGGCGTGTGGGGGTTAACTTGTTCAAATAAAGCTTCACGCATTGCATATAAATGTTCAGAGGCAGGCGTGACAACAATTAAATAGCCATCATCTTTTAAAACACGCGCAATTTCTACTTGTGGAATTGGGCTAAACAAACTGGTACATGCATCCATGCTTTGATCAAGCACAGGTAAAGTCGCACCAGTTCCCACAACCCAAGTCACCTCATTATTGAGCTTTGCTGCACGCTGTACCGCATTTTTTGCAATATCAACACCAACACATTGCTCAGCCACTTGCTGCATAGCACTTGTGTAATAGCCTTCCCCACACCCAATATCAAGTACAGTTTTTACATCGAGTTGTTTTAATAAAGCGACTACAGCATGTTGTAAGGGTTGGTAATAACCACCTTGTAAAAAAGCTCGTCTCGCATCGACTGACTCTGGCGTGTCTCCTGGGTTTTTACTATGTTTATGTTGCACAACATGTAAATTGACATAACCTTGTTTAGCCACATCATAACTATGCCCCAGCTCACATCGCCAAGTTTTTTCATTTAAATCCAGAGATTGACGACACACAGGACACATTAAAATTTGCTTAGTCACTTTTAATTATTCTCTTGTTCTTTTTGCTGTAAATATATTTTCGCCTGTATTCCCACAAATGTACGCCCCGCATTTGTTCCGTTAATCCATTCGTCTACCTGAAATAAATCAAATAGACCAACCTTGACTAAAGTTGGAATTGCGATCTTTAATTCCTCTTCAATCTGTCCTCTTTGCCCTGCATTATATAGTTCAATATTATGCAGCATTGTAGCGACAGTTCCTGTTTGTACCTGACTTCCATCTTTAAGTACAACCCGAGGTAATACCTCACCCTCACCAACCACTTTTTGATTAATTACAGATAATTGGTCTAGACCAGCAACTTTTGTCATTCATCTCTCCAATAAAAAAAGCCAGTAGAACTGGCTTTATATTGACACTAAAATAAGATCTATCGCAATTTTAAAGTCATTAGACCTAAAACTACTAATATAATTGTAATAATCCAAAAACGAATCACAACTTGGGTTTCTTTCCAGCCCTGCTTTTCATAGTGATGATGCAACGGCGCCATTAAGAACACGCGTTTATTACGCATTCGCAGCGATCCAATTTGCAAGAAGACAGATACTGCCTCCATTACAAACACACCACCCATAATCGCAAATACGATTTCTTGGCGCACCATGACAGCAATTGTTCCAAGCATCGCGCCTAAAGCTAAAGCACCAACATCACCCATAAAGATTTGGGCAGGGTGCGCGTTATACCAAAGAAATGCCAAACCTGCGCCAATCATGGCAGAACAGATCACAACAAGCTCAGAGGTATATTTCACATATGGGATATGTAAATAGTTAGCGAAACGAATGTCACCAGACAAGTAAGCAAATACACCTAAGCCTGTAGCTACCATTACAACAGGCATGATCGCCAAGCCATCTAAACCATCGGTTAAGTTAACCGCGTTAGAGGCACCATTAATCACTAGATAGGTAAATACAATAAATGCCAAGCCTAAAGGAACAATTGAGAGTGGAATTGAAAGATTCTTAAAGAAAGGAATCAATAAATCCAGCATATTTGCAGTATGTTCTGCATTGGACTGTTGAGTTGCAATTAAATATAACGCAATACCAGCACCAAGGGATGCAACAGAAGTCCAGAAAAACTTCTTACGTGCAGGTAAACCTGCATTGTCTTTATAGCGAATTTTAATCCAGTCGTCTGCCCAACCTACAGCACCGAACACAACCATTACACCAAGCACAATCCAGACATAAGGGTTAGATAAATCAGCCCAGAGTAAAGTACTAATCCCAATTGAAAGCAGAATTAAAATCCCGCCCATCGTTGGCGTACCCATCTTTTTAGCATGATTTTCAGGAGCAAATGAACTTACTGCCTGACCGTATTTTAACGCTTGTAATTTACGAATCATGATCGGTCCAAGGACCAAACCAATGGTCAGGGACGTTAATACACTGAGTAAAGAACGTAATGTTAAATAACGAACGACCTGAAACGAACTGTGATAGCCCGCAAGTTGTTCAAACAACCATAACAGCATTTAAAGTTTCTCCATCAAATCAGCCATCAACGTTTCCATATGAGTAAAGCGAGAACCTTTAAACAGGAAACTCATGGACTGGGGTTGATGTGTTTGGATTAGATTGATTAGAAATGGAAGCGCCTCAGCTTGTGTCTGAAATGCTTTCACTTTATTGGAATGAGAGTCTGCACCCTCGAGCGCGGCTGAAGCAAACTGCCCAACTGCAATAATATGATCTAAAGGAAGCTGAGCAAGATCATGACCTAAATCATGATGCTCTTGCCAACTGCTATCTCCCAATTCACCAATATCACCCATTACCATCACTTTTATGCCTTGTTGCTGCAACAATACTTGCGCAGCAGCACGCATAGAATTTGGATTGGCGTTGTAAGTATCATCAATAAATAAGTAAGGAGATTTTTGAATAAAGTTTAGACGACCTTTAGCCCCCTGAGCTTGCTCTAAACCTTGAACAATATCTTCAAGTCCAATACCAAGCGCCAAAGCAAAGGCTACAGCCGCAGTGGCATTTTGCACATTATGCTCACCGGCAAAAGGGAGTTTAACGGTACTCGTCCCTTGCGGTGTATGCAGCGTAAAATTTGTTGATTGAGGCAATAATTCAATATCTGTTGCATAAATATCACCCCCTACACCAAATGTAGAAATGCGATGTGCTTGGGCAGCTTTATGAATTTCAGCAGTAAAATCATCTTGTTGTGGAACGATTGCAACGCCATTTGGTAAAATATGACGATAAATTTCTGATTTAGCGCGGCAAATACCTTCACGTCCGCCAAATTCGCCTAAATGAGCTGTCCCAATATTTAAAATGCCTGCAACATGCGGCTGCACCAACTTAGAAGTATAATCAATTTCACCCTGATGACTTGCACCTAGTTCCATTACAGCAAACTGATGTTCTTTTCTCAGTTCAAGCAACATCATGGGTACACCAAGGTCATTATTTAAATTACCACGGGTGATTAGTGTCGGTGCTAAGCGCGATAATATACTTCCCAACATTTCTTTAGCTGTGGTTTTACCGCTACTACCTGTTAAAGCAATCACTTTTAGTTGTGTATTTTGCTCACGGCGATAAGCGCCAAGTTGCCCGAGAGCCAAGCGAGTGTCGGCAACAACTAGTTGGGCAATATCTACATCTAAAGGGCGTTCAACAATTGCGATTTGACAACCATTCGCTGCAACCTGAGCTACAAAGTCGTGCGCATCAAAACGTTCACCCTTAAGTGCTAAAAAAACATCCCCAGTTTCCGCATGACGTGAGTCCGTCAAAATACGTTTAATTTCAGTTTGAGGGATCTGGTCTTTATGCCAGTAGCCCTGTGTTGCCTGTTGTAATTGCTGAGCTGTCCACGGTTCCAAAGGCACGGTACTGGTGGTTGAAGTATGCATAATTTGTCCTATTGTGCAGGGTAAGCAGCGTCTACAGTATGGTGTTGCGCAGCAATCGCTGATTGAACTTCAACAACATCATCAAACCAGTGACGCACACCATTAATTTCTTGATAGTTTTCATGACCTTTACCAGCAATAACAACAATATCACCAGCCTGAGCCTGCTGTGCAACAAATTTAATTGCTTCACGGCGGTCATGAATTTCATGCATACGGTGCCCTGAAAAATCGATTCCTTGCTTCATATCAGCAAAAATTTGTTCAGGGTCTTCAGTTCTTGGGTTATCTGAAGTCAAAATAATCGGATTTGCGCCGTCTAAAGCGGCTTGAGTCATGAGTGGGCGTTTGCCTCGATCCCGATCTCCCCCGCATCCAAATACCGCCCAAAGTTGATTAGATACATGACGTTTTAGAGTTTTAAGTACCTGAATCAAAGCATCAGGTGTGTGCGCATAATCCACAACAAATAAACGTTCACCATCACGAATGACCTGCATCCGTCCCGGCGCACCAATCAATTGAGGGACAAAAGCGACTAATGCTTCTAAATCAAAACCTGCTTGCTCAACAGCAATAAGTGCTGCAATCAAGTTTTCGACATTGAAATGTCCCAATAATGGACTTTGAACAGCAAAAGAACCTTGCTGGCTGACTAAATTAAAAGTCGCCCCTGCCAAACTGTAACTTAGGTCACTAATATAATAATCTGCTGTATTTTGAGTAAGCGAATACGTCAGAATCTTTGGCTGAGCAGGATTTTGTTTTGCTGCATTTATCATTAGAGCAGCATACTCATCATCCAGATTAATAACAGCCACTTTTAAAGAGCTGAAGCGGAATAAAAGAGCCTTAGCTTCAGCATAAGCCTCTAAAGTCCCATGATAATCCAGATGATCACGGCTCAAATTGCTATAAACAGCAATTTCAATAGCACAACCATTTAAACGGCCCTGCTCTAAACCATGTGAGCTTGCTTCCAAAGACGCAAAAGTTGCACCTTGTTTAGCATAGTCATGTAACGCATTTTGTAATTGTAAAGCATCAAGTGTGGTATGCGTTGATGGTGTTAAGTCTGGCAAAATACCATTACCCGTAGTTCCCATCACTGCACATTGCTGTTGTTGCGAACTAATTAACTCAGCAATTAGACGTGAAATTGTCGTTTTACCGTTTGTGCCTGTCACTGCAACAATACGTGCTGGTGCAACTGAATCTATCTGCTGCAAATAACGCTGTTGCCACTCACCCATACGTTGACGCACATCAGGACATACCCACTCATTTTCCAAACCCAACTCAGTCTCGCTAATGATAGCAAGTGCACCATTGGCTAAAGCTGACTCAGCAAATATACGCGTTTTTTCAGGTTGGCTATAACTGGTCAAGGCGATAAAGATTTGGCCTGACTCAACCTTACGGCTATCTAAACTAAAGCCACGAAAAGGCTGCTTAGACCACTGTGCATCAATCTCGACTGGATTAATTTCTCGAAAAGAAACAGACATAGCTTACCTGCGAATAGGGTTTTCTGGAGTATCAAGGGGCTTATCAAGCGGCACATTCATTAAGCGCAATGATTCTTGCATAATGCGTGCAAAAACAGGGGCAGCAACCAAACCACCGTAATAACGGCCTTGCGGGTTTTCAACCACAACAATAACGGCTAAACGCGGGTCACTAATTGGGGCAACACCAGCAAATAAAGCACGGTATTCATTATTTGAATAACCTTTACGGTCTGCACGAAGTTTATGCGCCGTACCAGTTTTACCACCCACGCGATAACCTGGAATATTAGCTTGTTTTGCAGTACCACCAGGCATAGTCACCTGCTCTAGCATGAGCAAAACCTGATCGGCAATTTTTGGAGCAAGAACTTGTTCACCTTTAGGTGCCTGATCTAACTTATGCAGGCTTAAAGGCATTTTCTCGCCATGATTTGCAAGCATTGCATAGCCTTGCGCCAACTGGAGAATAGTCGCATTTAGACCATAACCATAAGCCATAGTACCAATTTGGGAAGAATTTAATTTACTTACCGGTAGTACCAAACCTGAGCTTTCACCTGGGAACTTCACAGCCGAACGTTTACCAAAGCCCGCGCGATTAAAGAAGCTCGGCAATGTTTGCTTTGGAAGCGACAACGCAATTTTTGCAGAACCCACGTTTGAAGACTTGATAATCACGCCACTTACAGTTAATGCACCATAATTATGGGTATCACGAATCGTATGCCAACCTAAACGCATTGAACCCGGAGAGGTGTTTACAATCGTATTTGGCGTATATTGTCCAGTTTCCAGTGCCGCAGAAACAGTAAATGGCTTCATGGTTGAACCCGGTTCGAACATATCAATCGCACCGCGGTTACGCATGGCATCTTTATTAGATAAACCGTTTTTGTCATTTGGGTTATATGACGGCCAACTGGTCATTGCCAAAATTTCGCCAGTTTTAACATCTACAGCAATAGCTGTTGCCGAACGAGCGTTATTTGCAACACCAGCAGCTGTTAATTCACGGTACATAATGTACTGCAAACGGGAGTCAATACTTAAAGTGATGTTTTCGCCCGGTTCACCCTCACGAATAACCTCTGAAACTTTTAAACGGTTTCCGCGCTTATCACGAATAATTTTTTGCTCACCATCCACACCCGACAGCTGTTTATTGAGCTGCATTTCCAAGCCTTCAATCCCTTGGCCTTCACTGTTGGTTAAACCAATAATCTGGGCATTTGGCTGTGGTTGAGGATAATAACGCTTATACGTTTTCTCGGCATAGACCCCTTGAAAGTTACCCTTCGTAATGAGGTCTGCCTGTTGCGGCGGTATTTCTTTCTTCAAAACCAGATAACGAGAACGCGGTCGTGCATTCATCTGTTTTTTAAGATCGGCACGGTCTAAACCAACAACATCCGCCAATTCATTAAGATTCAAATTTTTATCGGGTAATTGTCTTTTTAATTTACGATTATTCGGATCTTTCTTTAATTCTTCTGTAATTTGGTCATATAAGTGCTTCGTATCGAAATAATCACGTGGATCCATTACGATTTTCATGATCGGTGTACTAATTGCCAAAGGTACCCCATGGCGATCACTAATCACGCCACGCATGGCTTCCACACGCTCAGTACGCAAAATATTGGCATTGGCCTTGTTTTGTAAAAAATCCTTATTAATTACTTGTACATAAAATGCACGCGCAATTAAAACAACAAAACAGAGTAGCACTACTGCCCAGAGCAGATAAAACCGCCACATATCAAAGGCAAGAGTTGGTTTTTCCGAAATAGACTGCTGTTTTTTCCGTGTTTGTTTTGTTCGCTTATCTACCATACAGCAAGGCCTTACTTATTTTGCTCTGAGGTCATTGGTAAAGAAATTACCACCGTTTCTGCAGCCGGTGGAGAAAACATCCGTAGCTGAGTTACAGCACGCGTACCAATCTGTGCCGTTGCACCAAAGGTTTGTTGCTCAATGAGCAAACGCCCCCATTCAGCATTGAGATCATCACGTTCACGCATATAAGAGCTAAGCTCTCTATAATCATGACGATATTCAAATACTTGAAATACCACCATCATGGCACTTATAAAAACAAGCGCCACCAATACTGTATACACAACAACTTTTTTCACCACGTTATTTTCTGTGGTTGCGATTTCATCACTGCTTTTCATTACGCGCCTTTTTCTTCCAAGCGTTCAGCAACCCGAAGCCATGCACTACGTGAACGAGGGTTCGCTTTTACTTCTTCTTCACTCGCACGAACCCGTGAAATTTTCTTTAATCTTCTTGTATCTACTCGCTGCTCAGGCATTCCCCAACCGAAATCTTCTGCTAACGTAGATTCTTTTTGAATAAACTGCTTAATCAGTCGATCTTCAAGAGAATGGAAACTAATAACAGACAAACGTCCTTCCGGTTTTAGTAAGTCTACAGCTTGCGGCAAAAACAGTTCAATATCTTCTAGCTCTTTATTAATAGCAATTCGAATAGCCTGAAATGCACGTGTCGCTGGATGTTTATGTTTTTCCCATTTTGGATGAGCAGTTTTAACAACTTCCGCCAATTGAGCGGTCGTTTCTAGTTTTCCAGCTAGTTTAATGGCTTTAGCAATACGTCGACTATAACGCTCTTCACCATATTGATAAATAATATTTGCTAATTGTTCTTCTTCAATTTTAAGTAACCACTCAGCCGCAGTTAAACCCTTAGAATTATCCATTCGCATGTCCAACGGACCATCTTGCATAAAACTAAAACCACGCTCTGCCTGATCAAGTTGAGGAGATGAAACCCCTAGATCAGCCATGATTCCATCAACACTCATCACGCCAATTTCCTGCATCTTCTCTTTGATATCAGCAAAACTGGCATGAATGATGGTAAATCTTGAATCTTCTTGTGCCAAAGCAGCAGCAACTTCCAATGCTTGAGGGTCTTTATCAAATGCGTACACTCGCGCATTTTCATCAAGTTTAGAAAGCAATAAACGGGTATGCCCACCTCTTCCAAAGGTTGCATCGATATACACCCCAGTTGTGCGATCTGCCAATAAGCTCTCAATGGTCTCGGAAAGTAAGACAGAAATATGCGACATAGGTGTTAAATCATAGCGTAAAAATGTAACTGCACATTATCACCTTGTTTATGACCAACGCCAAACGGCTTTTTGTAGGAAAATATTAATTTTTCATAGATAAAACCGTTTTGTTAGCACTTTTTAAGCAAAATAAGAAACCAAGAATAATTTTTTATAGCTAAATACGAATTTATAAAACTTTTTATTAACCGCTTTACCTAAAAAATTCTCTTTTCCTTTACGCTTATTCCGTTAGAGACTCTCACGGATTTACCTTAGGACGAGATGAGCTGGCAATCTTTTTCGGCATATTTACCGATTTGATTTAACCATTTTTGCCGTTGGTCTGAACTTGCTCCCCGCACTGTTCCAATATAATTAACTTTGACTCTGCTAACCCCACAAAATTGCAAAGTCGCTTTTTTAAGTTGACGTGTACTCGGTTCACCATAGTACCAACGATAAAACCAGCCTGGCTGGTCTAAAGTAGTAATGAGTCGTGCTGATTTGGAATGTAAATGACCAATAACACGATTGCTATTTTCTCGGTAACTAAATACAAGATTTGGTAAAAAGAGTCGATCAATAAAACCTTTAGCTATGGCTGGAAGTCCTCCCCACCAGACAGGAAAGAACCACACCAAATGATCAGCGGCTTGAATTTTTTCCAACGCATTCATTAAATCAGGTTCCAGATCCATACGTTTCTCATAACCATATTTTAAATTAGGTTCGAAATCCAACTTAGCAATTTCTATAAGATCTACGTGAACACCTAATGTTTTTACGTGTGCTACATAGTTATGAGCTAATGCATGATTAAAACTGATATCGGATGGATGACCATTAATAACTACAATACGTTTAGAGAGTTGAGACATATATCGCCTTTATTGTCGCACATTCAAATATCAAGTGATATCTGAAACAAATAAGTAGCGAAAATATCTTATAAAAATTAAGATAACAAGTGATATCTCAACTATTATTTGATCTGGCTCTTATGACTCTTTCGCGCAATGAAAAACAGATACAAACTCGACAGCATCTCATTGAAGCTGGGTTTGCTCTCATTTCTGAATTTGGTTATAACGCGGTATCAATCAGGAATCTTTCTAAACAAGCAGGTTATACTCAAGGTGCCTTCTACTCTAATTTCAACAATAAAGAAGCGTTTTTACTTGAGCTGATGGAGCTTCAATTCGCTAAAGAAAATTTACAATTACAAGAAATATTTACCAGTGCTCCTTCAAATACTGAGCAACTAATTGATTCATTGCGTCAGTGGCTGAAGGTTTTTTTTACAAACGATGAATGGCTGAAAATATCAATCGAGCTACAACTATTTGCTGCACGTGATATTACCTTCGCAGAGGAGTATCAAAAGGTTTGGAAAACTCATCAGCAAGAAGTAACCAAGATCATGAAGCAATTTTTTTCTTTAATGCAGATAGCTGAGCCTGATGACTATGATTCTATTGTTATAGAGCTTGTATCATTAAGTTATGGGCTAGCTTTACAATATATGATTTTTAAAGATGATGTAGACCACTACATTAATATCTTTATCAGCACTTTATTAAAAAGATTGGGTAATTTCTAAATTAATCAAAAATTAGATGTGAAAATCTTAAAATTCAAAAAAGCCGCTTAATTATTAAATAAGCGGCCACATGGAAAAACTTAGTTAATTACTGCTTCCCATCATAAATTTGATCAAAGACAGCTCCATTAGCAAAGTGAGTTTTCTGAGCTTTCGCCCAACCACCGAACACATCATTAATGGTAAATAATTTAATTTTTGGGAATTGTGCTGCATATTTTGCTGCCACTTGAGCATTACGTGGTCGGAAATAATGTTTAGCAGCCAGCTCTTGCCCTAAAGGTGAATATAAAAAATTCAAATAGCCTTTTGCTAAAGTTCGGTTCCCATCTTTATCAACGGTTTTATCTACAATTGCGACTGATGGCTCTGCCAAAATTGAAATTGATGGGTAAACAATTTCATATTTGTCTTTATCAGGTCCTTTCGTCGCTAATAAAGCTTCGTTTTCCCAAGATAATAAAACATCACCAATGCCACGTTCGGCAAATGTTGTTAGCGAACCGCGTGCTCCCGAATCAAGTACTTTTACATTGTGATAAAGTTTTTTAACTAGCTCACGAGCCTTGGCATCATTACCACCCGGTTGTTTTAAGGCATAACCCCACGCAGACAAATAAATCCAACGAGGTGCGCCACCTGTTTTAGGATTAGGGGTGATAATTTCAACACCCGGTTTTGTTAGATCATTCCAGTCACGTATATTTTTCGGATTACCTTTTCGTACTAGGAATACAACAGTCGAAGTATAAGGCGCAGAATTATTCGGAAATTCTTTTTGCCAATTCGGCTGGATAAAGCCTGCTTTCACAATCTCATCAATATCATTAGCTAACGCTAACGTTACAACATCAGCTTCTAAACCAGTAGCCACCGCCCGAGCTTGTTTACCAGATCCACCGTGCGACTGTTTAAACTCAACATCTTGCCCCGTACGCTGTTTCCAGAACTTACCAAAAGCCTGATTATATTCTTGATAAAATTCTCGGGTCGGATCATAAGAAACATTTAAAAAAGAGGTAGCGGCTTGAGCTGCTGTTGCCATTCCCAAATAAACAGCTACAGCTATTATTGATATTTTTTTCATTTACAAAATCCATCATTGGTTTTAGTTTTACTATATTTTTAATTTTATAATTTACAATCAATTACTTATATTAATATATTTTTTATTAATCTCTTTAAAATATATAGATTAAGATGTCTAAGTTATTTCATTTTTGAAAAGTTTTGTAATTATCCTTACAACTTAATGAGGGCCTTCACTTTATCTACACATTAATTTGTTAAATAATGAAGCGCAAAGGATACATATGGCCTACATTTGGGTCGACCAGATTAAAATATAGATAATTTTTGTAAAAAGTGTGACACAGTTCCACTTTTTTATTAAGATTTATGTTTAAATCGTAGCATTACCGTAATTTTACATTTCGTTAAACTCAAAAAATAGATGAAATGTAATGAACAGAGGGGATGATTAATAATGAAAATTCATTATGGAAAAGCGTTAAGCTTAAGTTTGGTGCTGGGTTTGGCATCACAGTTTTCTGCAGCAGCAGTACTTAAAGATACTCCAAACAAAACTGGCTCAGATAAGCAGACTTCGCTTATTGAAAAAGCTTTAGATCAACAGAAACGTAATCCTATTGTATTACCTTCTACAGATGATGAGCTTAAAGTACTCAATACTATTCGCGTTACACCGACTCAAAATTTTCTCGCTGCTCAGCATGAACGTTTTTCACGTTTTGTTCAGGCAATCTTTCAGCCGCATACTTCTTAAAATCTGAAACACCCCCTCTTCGTTTCAGTTTTAGCCCAGTCTGATGTTAAATAAAACGTCAGAATACTGGGCTTTTTCGTTATAATAGTTTCAATTTTTATTTTGACCCATTACCTATGAAAGTTCGTACTCGTATTGCACCATCCCCTACTGGTTTTCCTCATGTCGGCACCGCCTACATCGCCTTATTTAACATGTGTTTTGCGAAACAACATGGCGGAGAATTTATTTTAAGGATTGAAGATACAGACCAACTTCGCTCTACACCAGAGTCTGAAAAAATGATTTTGGATTCATTGCGTTGGTTAGGTCTAAATTGGTCTGAAGGTCCAGATGTGGGAGGTCCTCATGCACCGTATCGCCAATCTGAACGTATGGGAATTTATAAGCAATACGCATTAGAACTTGTCGAAAAAGGTCATGCTTTTTATTGTTTTGCTACAGCTGAAGAACTAGACCAAATGCGTGCAGAACAACAAGCACGTGGTGAAACACCAAAATATGATGGTCGTGGGTTAAAACTTTCTCAAGAAGAAGTGACACGTCGCTTGGAAGCGGGCGAACCACATGTCATCCGTATGAAAGTACCTGAAGAAGGTATTTGTAAATTTAATGACTTATTACGCGGGGAAGTTGAAATTCCTTGGGCACAAGTCGACATGCAAGTTCTTCTTAAAAATGATGGATTACCAACTTATCATTTGGCCAATGTCGTTGATGACCATTTAATGGAAATCACTCATGTATTGCGTGGTGAAGAATGGCTTCCATCTGCACCGAAGCATCAGTTGCTTTACCAATATTTTGGCTGGGAAATGCCAACGCTCTGCCACATGCCATTATTGCGTAACCCAGATAAATCAAAATTATCTAAACGTAAAAACCCGACATCAATTAACTACTACCGCGATATCGGTGTATTACCAGAAGCGTTGTTAAACTATTTAGGCCGTATGGGTTGGTCAATGCCGGACGAAAAAGAAGTGTTTACGCTACAAGACATGATGGATAACTTTGATATTCAACGTGTATCACTCGGCGGTCCGATTTTTGATGTTGAAAAATTAAACTGGCTTAACGGTCAATGGATCAAAGGTTTAACCCCTGGCCAACTGTTAGACCGTTTATTAACTTGGAAGAGTGATCGAAGCACTTTAGAAGATATCGCTGCTGCTATTCAACCGCGTATTAATTTGCTTTCAGAAGCAGTGAATTGGGCTGGTTTCTATTTTAACCATATGCCACAAATCACAGCAGAAATGTTTGAAAGTAAAAAGTTGACACCTGAACAGGTTCGTCAAAGTTTACAATTTGCAATTTGGCGTCTTGAAGGCCAGTTCACTTGGAATAATGACACTGTGAGCCAAACCCTAATGGATCTTGCGAACCAGATGGACATTAAATTACGCGATTTCATGCCTGCGTTCTTTATCGCAATTGCGGGTTCAACCAGCTCGACCCCTGTAATGCAGTCGATGGTCACCCTTGGACCTGATTTAACTTTCGCTCGTTTACGTCGCGCTTTAGAAATTGTGGGTGGACCAAGCAAGAAAGAAGTTAAAAATTGGGAAAAACTCAATGAGAGCTTAAAATTGCCGAAAAATGAAGCAACTAGCGAAGTTTAATTCATTTTTTAGTTGACGTGTGAGTGCATTCAACCTAATATTGCGCTCACACAAACTGGGGTCATAGCTCAGTTGGTAGAGCGCTACAATGGCATTGTAGAGGTCAGCGGTTCGATCCCGCTTGACTCCACCACGCTCCTTTGTGTTTGCCTCATCAAGTCCCTATCGTCTAGAGGCCTAGGACATCGCCCTTTCACGGCGGTAACCGGGGTTCGAATCCCCGTAGGGACGCCATATTCTGCTTTATAAAATTATAAAAAGACTCTATCGTCACCTTACTGTTTATTCTTTATCTCTTTCTAGATTGCACATTTGTCTATTTTATCTAAAATAGCGTCTTTCTTAATTCTCTCAATGTGTAATATGCAGCCATCTGACAATCAACTAGATGCTCATCAGCATCAGAACAGTACTGCACCTTTAAAAAGAGCCATGAGTACTCGCCATCTTGTTATGCTATCACTAGGCGGGGCAATCGGAACTGGTTTATTTTTAGGTTCAGGGGAAGTCATTTCACAAACTGGAGCTATTGGCGCAATTGTTGCCTATATTCTTGGTGGCGCGATCGCTTATATGGTCATGCTTTGTCTAGGAGAGCTTGCTGTACACATGCCTGTTTCAGGCTCTTTTGGTGCCTATGCCAAAAAATATATTAGTCCTAGTACAGGCTATATGATTTCTTGGATGTACTGGCTGACCTGGACTGCAACGCTTGGAACTGAATTCACAGCCGCAGCATTACTCATGCAGGAATGGTTCCCACATATTTCAATGTGGATCTGGACAATTGTTTTTGCAATCACTATTTTTGGTTTAAATATTAGTTCAACTCGCATTTTTGCTGAGTCTGAGTTTTGGCTAGCTCTTATTAAAGTCATTACCGTTATTGCTTTTATTGTGCTCGGCCTATTAGCAATTTTTGGTTTAATTCCTTTTCATGGTAGCCAAACTGCACCGCTATTTAGCAATCTTACAGCTCAAGGCTGGTTCCCACACGGTTTAATTCCTATTTTTACCACCATGCTAATTGTTAACTTTGCTTTCTCAGGCACTGAATTAATTGGCGTAGCAGCAGGTGAAACCAAAGATCCGGCTCAGAATGTACCCAAAGCAATTAACGCTGCGATTTGGCGCCTTCTTATTTTCTTTGTCGGAACCATTATTGTTATTAGTGCTTTGCTTCCCTTCCAGCTTGCAGGTTTAGGCAGTGAAAGCGTAAGTAGTAGTCCTTTCGTTACCGTATTTAATTATATTGGCATTCCCTATGCAGATGACATTATTAGGTTTGTAATTATTACAGCCCTACTTTCGGCAGCAAACTCAGGCCTTTATGCCGCTTCACGTATGATGTGGTCACTGTCAGAACAAAAATTATTACCTAGCGTATTTGCTACGCTCTCAAAAAGTGGAACACCTATTGTTGCCTTAGTTGTAACAATGTTTGGAGCAATTCCAGGCTTGTTATCAGAGCAATTTGCCCCAGAGACTATTTTTAAAAATCTGCTTGGCGTTGCAGCATTTACTATGGTTATTGTCTGGATGAGCATTTGTTTAAGTCAATTTAATTTCCGTCGCCAATGGTACAAATCTGGCCATACAGTTAAAGACTTACAATATGCTGCTCCATTATTTCCTATCGTCCCAATTTTAGGTTTTATTTTCTGCTTTATTACGTGTTTAAGTATGGCAGCAGACCCTGAAATGCGTGCTGGTTTCGTAGGCTGCCTTATTTTTACAGCTTTATGTTATGTCAGCTATTTTATTTTTTACCGCAATAAAGTCTAAACCACTCTTATTCAATGAAAGTGTAGCAAAAAGCTACACTTTTTTTTGTCTGCATACTGGTTTTATATAACAGACCGTTGTAGATTAAAATTTATATTAAAAACAATTCCTTGTATAGAATGAAAATTATATTTATCCACGGGATGAATCAACAAAATTACACAGCACATCGCTTGAAAGAGCATTGGTTAAAAGTATTTAAGCTCGGTCTAAAACAGATGCCTTGCAAAGTTAACGTGCGCGATCTTCATATTCATATGCCATTTTATGGCGATCTGATGACTAAATATCAATTAAGCAATCAATTAAACCCTAATACTTTATTACCTAAGTCTTTTTTAAATAATTATTTACCCATTCACTTACATCGCAACAATCCTCCAGCTAAAGAACACACTCCATTTGTTCCTTTATTACTACCAGCAACTGACCCAGCTGAAAAAAGCTTTTCAGAACGACTTTATCTCACCTCTCAGCTCGTAAAGGATCGAGTACTCAAAGAATTGGTTGTTCTTTTAAACAACTTTCCAAAATTGCATGAGAGCTTAATACAGCAGTTTCTGATTGAAACTTATATGTACTTATCTAATCCTGAATTTATGCAGGAAGTGAATGAGCGGATTTTACAAAAAATGCGAGAAGATGATGATTATATCGTCGTTGCACACTCTCTCGGCTCAGTTATTGCTTTTAATCTACTTTCAAACCCTTCATATCGGTTTTCGATTAAACGATTTATAACATTAGCGTCTCCTTTATCTTTTCGCGTCATTCAAAGTAAGCTCCCGAGTCCAATTTCTAGGCCACCCCATATTGACGGTGAATGGTTTAATTTTTATTCCCAAGATGATTTTCTGACTGCATTTCCATTATGTGAGGCTCCTTTTAACTTTGATCCACCCATTATTAATCAGAAAATTTTTACCTTCGCCAACCAGCCACATGAGATTTTAGGATATTTACAACATCCCTCCGTGATAAAGGCAATTATTGAACCTTTTCAGAAAAAAGAGGGCTAAATGTATATATTTTCTACAATTTGAGTTATTTTTAAGCGCTTGATAGCTTTTTTTAATATTTATTCAGAAAACTATTTGACACTTTTATTAAATCGACCTAATATACGCCCACCTCTGAAACGTCCCTATCGTCTAGAGGCCTAGGACATCGCCCTTTCACGGCGGTAACCGGGGTTCGAATCCCCGTAGGGACGCCAGTAATTTTTTCAGATGTATGCCTCACATATGTCCCTATCGTCTAGAGGCCTAGGACATCGCCCTTTCACGGCGGTAACCGGGGTTCGAATCCCCGTAGGGACGCCAAATTCTAAAAAGCCACTGCATAATGTCAGTGGCTTTTTTCTTGCCTAAAAAAATAAAAAGCCAATCAATGATTAGCTTTTCATATGCTCCATTAGCTCGCAATACCCACTTGTACTTCAAGGCGACCCGATTGTACCCGTAGTCCTCTAATTTCAAATTGATCTACCAATTGCTGGACCAACTCTCGACTTTCTCTCAAAATATTCAAGCCAGGTAAAATACTGAAATCAGTCAAACTCAGAAGCTTTTCTACCATCCATGAACGGTTATTAATAAAGTCAATAAATCCGGCTTGCTCTAGGTCAATAAACCACATACGGTGACCATCGCGCTGGATACCAGGAATATCACCAATCAAATGATTAATGAGTGATGGAATCGGTAACATATTCACGACTTCAAAACCAACTCGACCAATACGGCGCACAGCCCAGTTTGACAGGGTTCCCCCATGGCGAATCTGGACATCGAGGCTCTCATCCATTTGACGTAGGCGCAAAAATTTTTCCTGCCCAATACGACATTCCAATACTTTAAAATCTAAACTTAAACGATACATGAAACGATGGTAATGCCCATCGATCTCGACTTGGAAACTATCATTGCCACACTTGATTTTAATATCATCAATTTCAGAACGATCTATGCGCTTACGAATTTGATTGTTTAATAGCATTTCCGGTAAATACAGCGTTAAGGTGCTCTTCCCCAAAAATGTACGTGCCATGATCAACGCGACTTGACGTGCAGTTTCACTGGTTTCAGACACCATATCTCTCACAGTGCCTGCCGCCAGATTTGTCATTCCGACAACTCCACGTCTGGTGTGAGTGGTCACTTGGTCGAGCGCATCTAATGCAGCATCCGCGACCCCTGCAATATTACGTGTCGTATCACTAGCGAACCCGACCGCGTCTTGGGCATGTTGCAATGTCTTATACAGTAATCGACGAGATAATGACTGTTTTGCGGTATCTGGGTTATCTACAGCCGATGCTGTTGTTGTAGGCTTCGACTCATTGTCATCTTGTTGACCCAAGTCTCTCTCTCCTTTTTATATTTATTTCACATCCTATTTATGAGTATTTAAGCTCATTTATAGTGCTAATCACACTTCATTTTTCTGTAGATTAGCATGCTCTACAATATTATTTTAATTTTTATGTGTACGCATAAATCATCTGCTTTTTGTATTTCCTTGTTTATTCAAAATTAATTTTTTGCTAGCTCAAAGCACTTCATCGATATCCTACAAATTTTTTTCTTTTTCGACATTTCCGTTAGAATAGATTCAAACTGAATGTGGAGTTCCTATGCAATACCGTTGCCCTCAATGTCAAAGTGTTAAAATTATGCCTGTAAGCCAAGGCATTAACAGCGCAAAACCAGCAGTTCCTAAAAGCCTTGCTATCTTAATTCCTGCAATTTTTATGCTTTTACTCTTGGTTATTATTAGCATTTTTATGTGGATTTTTGGCAATGGTGCAAGCAGCTCTCTTCAAATTGCAACAGTAGTTGTTTTTGTTGTGACTGTAGGGGCAGGTTTTATGTTCTGGCGTGACTTACCAGACTTTAAACTGTCTATGCAAGCATTTATGCAATCACAAAAACATTGGAAATGCCGTGACTGCAATAACGAGTGGGAAATCTAATCAATTATTCACATCAGTTTAATGCTGATGTGAATGTGCTTCGTCAGCATGTTCATGGGGAGCATGCTGGGCAGTGTGCTGACAGTTAATCTCCTCGTCATCTTCAATTTGCAAAGTAACCTCTGCAATCCCATGTTCATGAGATAGCATTTCAACTGCTTCATTATAAAGCCTTGTACGCTCTGCTTCTGGCGCAAACAAGTGCACCGTTAAATGAATATTTTTAGACGTAATGGCCCATACTTTAAGTTGATGAATACTTTCAACGCCATTTAAAGAAAGCAGATCTGTACGTAATTTCTCAATATCCACTTCTTCTGGCACACCTTCGAGCAAAATATTAATGCTCTGTTTAAGCAAAATCCATGTTCTTGGTAATACCCAAAAGCCGATGAGTACGGCAATAAGCGTGTCAATCCAGTACCAGTTGGTGAAATAAATCGTTATTGCCGCGATGATCACTCCTACCGAACCCAATGCATCGCTTAAGACCTCTAGATAAGCACCTTTAACATTTAGACTAGAGTTAGCGCCCGACATTAAAATTTTCATTGAAATGAGGTTAATTACTAAGCCAACCGTTGCCACAATAAGCATACCCACGCTTTGGATTTCAGGTGGCTTAGAGAACCGGATATAGGCCTCATATAAAATATAAACTGCCACCACAAAGAGCATGAGCGCATTAAATAAAGCTGCCAAAATTTCAAAGCGCTGATAGCCAAAAGTACGCTTATTATCGGCGGGACGTTTTGAAATTTGAATGGCAACCAAAGCAATTGCCAAAGCAGCTGCATCTGTAAACATATGTGCAGCGTCAGAGAGCAATGCCAAACTTTGCGTGATTAAACCTGCAATGACTTCAACAATTAAAAACGTTGTAGTAAGAGCTAAGGCAATTGTTAATTTTTTAGCATTACCTTCAGTCACTACGGCATGACTATGATCATGTTGTCCACCCATGTTGCGGACTCCTTATTATTTATCTTTATGGTGAGGTAAAAGTAACAATGAATGCATCATTATTTTTACCTCTTTCAAACACTTTTTTGACTTAGATTCTGTAATCAAAAAAGATATCTCAAATCGATGACATTATGAATGCTCAGCGCTTTTCGCTTTGCTTTCATTCATCCATCGATAAATTACTGGTAATAAAACCAGAGTTAATATCGTAGATGAAATAATGCCACCAATAACAACCGTTGCCAAAGGTCGTTGCACTTCTGCACCGGTTCCTGTTGCCAAAGCCATTGGAATAAAACCAAGCGAAGCAACACAAGCCGTCATCAGAACAGGTCTTAAGCGTAAGATCGCCCCATTCCAAGTTGCAGTTTGAATATCAAAGTTTTCTCTAAGCTCTTTAATAAAACTCAGCATCACCAGACCATTCAAAACAGCAACACCCGATAAGGCAATAAACCCGACACCCGCCGACATCGAAAGCGGAATATCCCTCAACCAAAGCGCGATAATTCCACCCGACAAAGCAAACGGAACGCCGCTAAACACCAACAGACTTTCTTTAATGTTATGGAATACAGCCATGAGTAAAATGAAAATCATAGCAAGCGCCAATGGAACAACAATTTTCATTCGTGCAGCAGCTGAGGCTAGATTTTCAAACTGACCTCCATATTCCAACCAATACCCTGCTGGTAGTTGTTCTTTTGCGAGCGTTGTTCTTAGCTCTTGAACAAATGATCCTAAATCACGACCTTCTACGTTAGTGGTAATAATGACACGGCGCTTACCATTTTCACGTCCTACCTGATTTAAGCCTGAGGTACGTTCAACTTTAGCGACATCTTGAAGCTGGATTAGACCACCATTTGGTAATTGAATCGGAAGTTGGGCTAAGTTTTGAATGGTACGTTGCTGATCTTCTAAGCGAATTTCAAAATCGAATCGTCTATCACCTTGTAAAATCTGCCCTACATTTTGTCCACCGACACTTGCTGCCACAATATCTTGAATGGCTTTGGCAGATAATCCATATTGCGCGGCCAAAGGACGATTAATTTCGATACTTAGCACAGGCAAACCGCTCGTTTGTTCTACCTTAACCGCTGTAGCACCAGAAATCGTCTGTATTTTTTGAGCAAATGTCTGAGCCTGCTCATTAAGCACTTGCATATCATCGCCAAAAATCTTGACGCCAATATCGCTACGAATGCCTGAAATCAGCTCATTAAAACGCAGCTCAATCGGTTGAGAGAACTCGCTGTTATTGCCCGGTAATGTCGCCAAGAAAGCCTGCATACGCGAACGTAGTTCATCTAGCGTTTCTTTAGAGTTTGGCCATTGATCATGAGGTTTAAGTAAAATGACTGCATCAGAGATATTAGGTGGCATCACGTCAGTTGCAACCTCAGCTGTCCCTGTTCGCGCAAAAACAGCTTTTACCTCTGGAAAGTTTTTCAAAATGAGCTTTTCGGTATTTTCTTGCATTCGCAGAGACTGCTCAAGTCCAGTGCTAGGTGAACGCATTTGCTGTAAGGCGAAGTCACCTTCACTTAACTGGGGAGCAAATTCACTGCCCATTTGGGTTGCTAACACACCTGTGAGCACTAAAATACTTAATGCAAAACTAAGAACAACAATCTTAAGTTGATAAGCCTGATCGAGAATATCTCGATATTTCTGCTTTAAAAGCAGCATCCAACTTGTTTCTTTTTCTTTCACTTCACCCGCAACAAAAAGAGCAACTGCCGCAGGTACAAATGTCACAGAAAGAATCATGGCACCCAATAACGCCATAACCACAGTCATTGCCATTGGATGGAACATTTTGGCTTCAACGCCAGATAAAGCAAAAATAGGTAAATAGACCACTAAAATAATCATTTGCCCAAAAATAAGCGGTCGACGGGCCTGTTTTGCTGCGAGAAAAACTTCTTTGAATCGCTCAGTGCGTGTAAGTGGTCGATGTAAAGCATGCTGTGCTTCTGCTAGACGTCGAATACAGTTCTCTACAATAACAACTGCACCATCTACAATAATCCCGAAATCAAGCGCTCCTAGGCTCATCAGGTTGGCACTAATGTTTTGTTCAGCCATACCTGTCAGGGTAAATAGCATCGAAAGTGGGATAACACAGGCAGTAATTAAAGCTGCTCGGAAATTTCCCAAGAAAATAAACAAAATCACAATAACCAGAATCGCCCCTTCTACAAGGTTCTTCTGTACTGTTGCAATTGCTTTGTTTACCAAACTCGTCCGGTCATAAACCGTTTCGATTTCTACACCTTTAGGTAGGGTAGATTGGATTTCCTTAATTTTGGCATCAACCGCCTGAGCAACGGTACGGCTGTTTTCTCCCATCATCATCATGGCTATGCCAAGAACAGTTTCTTCACCATTGTAAGTTGCAGCCCCTGTTCTTAAATCATGCCCAATAGAGACATTCGCCACATCTGCCACACGAATTGGTAAACCATTTTTAGTGCTTACAGTAATGTTTTGAATATCCTCAACACTACTTAACATGCCCGGAACACGAACAGTGAGCTGCTCTCCGTTTTCTTCAATAAAACCTGCACCGCGATTTTCATTGTTTTCTTGCAGAGCAGTCTGAAATTCATTAATTGAAATCTGGAGCTGCTGCAAACGTTTTAAATCAGGCGACACGATATAAGTTTTATTGTAGCCACCAATACTGTTAATTTCGGCTACGCCTTTCACACGCTGCAATTGAGGACGTACAATCCAGTCCTGAATTTCGCGTAAATCCATCGCTGTATAGGCTGTACCATCAGCTTTTTTAGCACCAGATTTTGCTTTTACGACCCATTGGTAAATTTCACCTAATCCCGTTGAAACAGGAGACATAAGTGGATCAACTGATTCGGGTAGTTGTCCATCCGCCTCTTGTAAACGCTGGTTAATCAGTTGTCTTGCCCAATAAATATCTGTTCCATCTTTAAAAATGATGGTGACTTGGGAAAGTCCATAACGGGAAATAGAGCGAGTCTGTTCCAGATTAGGAATTCCGGCCATCGCATTTTCAATAGGATAGGTAATCCGCTGTTCGACCTCTAAAGCCGTATATCCATTTGCTTGAGTATTAATCTGGACCTGAGCATTGGTAATGTCTGGAACCGCATCAATAGGAAGCTTCTGATAACTCCAGATTCCGACTCCAATCCACGTCAGCACAAATAGCATGACCCAAATAGCATTTTGAATGGCAAACTGAATAATTCGGTCAAATAACCCTTCGGGTTTGGGCAGTTCAGGTTTATTAATGTCCATGCTCTGCCTCTCCTTTTTCCAGTTCGGATTTCAGCAAGAAGCTGCCTTCTGCAACATAGCGCTGGCTTGGATTAATACCTTTTACAACTTCGACCCACTGACCATCTTTAGAACGTTGCCCCAACTGTACCGTGACAGGTTCAAACTCAAAGCCTGTTTTGACCATTTTTGGAGTAAAGATAACGTCTTTACCTTCAACTTGCTGGATCGCTTGAACTTTTACACGTGTTACTTTTTGCGTTGAACCTGAATTTAGCTCAACGTTAACCATTAGGTTTGGACGTAATTCACTATTATTTGCTAAAACCTTAGCACGGACTTGTAAACGCCCTGTTTGAGCATCAGCCTCTGTTGTTAAGCTTTGAACCTGTGCAGTAAATACATTCCCAGTTTGCAAAGATTTAAATTCAATTTGCTGATTTGGCTGCACATTCATATTTGCAGTACTTGGTAAAATAAATTCCAGCCACAACTGATCAAGTTGATTAATAATAAAAAGCTGATCTGCAAGCTGTACGTTTTCACCCACCACAATATCTTTGTTACTCACCGTGCCAGCAATTGGCGCTGTTAAGGTGTAGCGTCCTCCTGAACCGGAACCTGCGCCGAATGCACTTAAGCGTGAGCGAGCTGCTTTAACCTGAATTTGGGCTTGCTGGTAAGCGTTATAAGCTCTTTGATAATCTTGTTTAGCAGAAATTCCCTGAGACCATAAGCTACGTTCACGTTCATAGTCCTGACGCGTTAAATCAAGATTAGACTGTGCAATTTGCAAATTAGCTTGTTGATCGACTAGATCTGGAACCAATAAGCTTGCGAGAGCCTGACCCTTTTTAACTTGTTGTCCCAATTCAACATAGACCGCTTCGACACGACCACTAAAACTTGGTGAGACATGGGCTTGACGGTCAGTATTTACAACCAGTTTGGCTGGATATGTTTGAAGCTGAGCAACTTCACCTAATTCAGCCTGTTCAATTTTTAAATTTTGTTCCTGCATTTGTTGAGCAGTGAGCATCAATGGTTTTTCACCCTCGTCATGATGTCCTTCACCCTCTTCTTCAGCATGCTCATGCTCTTCTGAGGCTTCAGAAGAGGCAGGTTTATTTTTTGAATTTAAAACCAGTAAACCAATTAATATTGCAGTGATTGCTGCAATCACTCCCACCCAAAGCCATTGAGAATTTTTCTTTAAATTTGCCGACATTTTTATTCTCCTGCCTGAGTTGGGAATGTTTGACTTTGTTGCCAAGCACGTTGATTGAGTTGCATTAAGGCATCTTTCGCCATGATTTGTTCTGGTTCTAACCCGAGACGCAAACTTTGAATTTCAATTGAGTTTTGCCAAGCCTGTTTTAATAGCTCAACTTTACGTAAGCGCACGTCTTGCAATTGCATGGTAGCTTGCTGAACATCGGTAACTGCGAATTTACCCAGACGGAAACCTTGTAATGTTTTTTGTTGGACTTGAGCCGCAAGAGGAACTTGCTGATCATTGAGTTGTTTAAACTGGATGCGTAAACCTTTCAATTCAGACATTAAAGTCTCAATATCTGCTTGATTCTGCTGTCGATAAAAGCTTTGTTGGCGTTGAGACAGCTCTTGCTTGGCTTGAGCGATCTTGACTCCATACTGTTGGCGATTAAAAAGATTTAAAGGAATTTCTACGCCTAAACGAATTTGGTTATCTGTACTTTGCTCTGGAGAGCGAGTGTTATTAACACCCAAAGTTACGGTAGGTTGTGGTCTTGCTTTTGCTTTAAGCTGTTGAATATTGGCTTGCTGTGCAAGAGAATCTAACTGGAAAGAGCGCTCCAATAAATTATTTTGTGAATCTTGGCTTGGTTCTACATTTGCTGCCAGCGCCCATAATTGGTTTGGACTTTGGAATAGCTGAAACTGACTTGAACCACCACCCCATAAATTCACTAGTTGCTGTTTCGCAACTTGGAGTTTTAAATCGACTTGTTGATATAAACGCTGATTTTCCAAGTGAGACATACGCACTCGGTCTACATCAACTTGAGCAATACTGCCTGCCTGATAACGTTTTTCCGATGCTAGTAAATTCTCTTGGCTCACTTCGAGCTGCTCGCCAATGAGAGACTTTTCAAGCTCAAGCAAAGCCACTTGCGACCAAAAATATTTAACGATTAATCCAAGTTCAGCTTGATAACGCTGCTCAGCCAAATCAATTTTTGATATTTCCACTTTTGCTAAGTTTTGCGCAGCCTTACGTTGTCCAAAAAGATCTAAAGGCTGAGAAATACCTATCGCAAGTTCTTTTTCTTGATCACTCTGGAAACCTGTTTGCTCAATGGAAAGACTTGGGTTGGCCCATAAACGACTTTGCTTTAAATTAGCCTCAGCCATTTGCTGCTGTGCTTGCCAAACACCTTGCTGACTTTGATATTTTTGTACCTGCTCTAAGGCTTGGTCAAAAGTAAACGCTGCTTTTTGAATATAACGTTCTTGTTGAATCTCAGACTGAGCCATCGTTACTTGTGCAGCCAATAGCATGGCAACAGATAGACTTGAGATGGTTAAAACTTTTTTTAACGTTATCTTAACGTTACTCTCTAAGTGATAAGTAGAACTCACTCGATTTGAAAAAATAGAAGACATGTTTTTGCCCCGCAATAAATAAGAGATGCGGTGGGCTTATTTTGGCTACCCCACCTATAGCGGGGTCAAAACAGGAGGAGGTTTTAAAGCAGTAAGATGGGGTGACTGGTAAGAATTAGACCAGTGATAAATTTGTGAGAGTTCCTGCACATGGACTACAGGTGCTTCAGCTTGTTTTGCAACTTCAGTCATCACAACATGAAAACATGAAGGCAAATGATCATGGTGATCTTGCAAATTTAAAGGAGCTTTATGAGAGGTGTTTCCGGCATCGTTCTGTTCATTATGAGCTTGATGTGAAGATTGATATACATTCAAAGCCGCATGATGCCCGAAATGATGCAATGCTTTTTCCTGATTTTCATGCGCGCAAAATGCCGCTGCCACATTCCATAAACTCTGGAATATGAGCAAACTAAACAAGACGGACATAAAAATTGCGGAACGTGGCAAAAGCGCACCATTAAACTAAAAAGTTGAACAAAGCCACTATAACAGGCACTAGGCATGTAATAAAATTACAAAACCTCGAATCACGAATCCCCATCTTTTAATTTAGAACTTATCTCACGTTAGACGAGACAAAAATAACTTATTATTGAGTAATCATTATGTACAAGCTTTTTTCTGCATCTATATTAACAATTTGCCTTGGCTTAACTGGCTGTGCAACGTCAATGCTATCATCAGCCTTACCCGATGAAACAACCCAAGTTCAGACGAATACCTTAAAAACAGATCAAATTATTGCCCTAGGACAGGCAGTTAAAAATCAGCAGGAACAAGGATTAGTATTTATAGGTCAAGACTATAATTATTTAATGACTGATGGTAGCGCAGAGTTTCTAAAAATTATTAAAACCATTCCAGCCACCGAAAGAACGCTTAATATCCCCTCTCCACTTGTACTCACCATGGATGATCCAAATCATTTTCACGGAGTAATACAGGTTCGCTATAATACACGCATGGGAAATCTAAATGAAAAACAAAAAGATATGTTAAAGGATTTGGGTTTTAAACAGAATTTTGCCATGCTCCAAGCTCAAGAGAATACCCCATATCCCTATATTAATATTCTTTTCAAAGGGCAACTTTATGAAGCTAAAAGCCTAAAAGATATTCAACAAAAACTAGTAACCCCATACGTGGTTGAATTACAGGAAAAAATTGAAACAACTAAGAAACATCCATTCAAGCGTGCTACCCGCAAGGTTTTGTACCCTTTAGCAATGACCTTTGATGTAATTGTCTTTGCACCCTCTTTAATATGGGCAGATTTACATGGTGACTTTAATAAATAAAGTACTGAGATTCCTAAAACAAAAAAACCAGCCCTTAGGCTGGTTTTTTAAATTAACAGAGATTAACCGCTAATTTTTTTGTATTTCGTACGTTTTTGAGCAGCGTCATCACCTAAACGTGACTGGCGATATGCTTCGTATTCAGCATAGTTACCTGCGTAGAATTCCGGCTGTTCATTTTCAAATGACAAGATATGTGTCGCGATACGGTCAAGGAACCAACGGTCATGCGATACCACCATTACCGTACCTGGGAATACAAGAATTGCATCCTCAAGCGCACGTAAAGTTTCAATATCCAAGTCGTTTGATGGTTCATCCAGTAAGATAACGTTTGCACCTAACTGTAAGATCTTCGCAAGTTGTAAACGGTTACGCTCACCACCAGACAATTCGCCTACACGTTTTTGCTGATCTTGACCTTTAAAGTTAAAACGGCCGATATAAGCACGTGATGCGATTTCGTAATCACCGATTTTTAAGATATCTAAACCGCCAGAAACTTCTTCCCAAACAGTTTTATTATTATCTAGAGTGTCACGGATCTGACCAACATAAGCAACTTTAACCGACTCACCTAGAGTCACAGTACCTGTATCAGGTTGCTGTTCGCCAGTCATCATACGGAATAAAGTCGTTTTACCTGCACCGTTTGGACCAACGATACCAACAATCGCTGTTGGAGGTACGGTAAACGTTAAGTTTTCGTACAACAAGCGACCGTCAAATGACTTACTGATACCTTCCACTTCCACAACTTTGTTACCCAAACGTGGACCAGGTGGAATATAGATTTCAGACGTTTCATTACGTTGCTGGAATTCTTTAGAGTTAAGCTCTTCAAAACGTTCCATACGCGCTTTGTTTTTCTTCTGCTGACCTTTAGCATTTGAACGAACCCATTCAAGTTCTTTTTTCAATGCTTTAGCAAAAGATTCTTCTTGTTTATTTTCCTGCTCTAAACGAGCATTCTTTTGTTCTAACCAAGAAGAATAGTTCCCTTGATAAGGAATACCCATACCACGGTCAAGTTCAAGAATCCACTCAGCCACGTTATCCAAGAAATAACGGTCATGCGTAATCGCAACGATAGTGCCAGGGAAATCTTTCAAGAAACGTTCTAACCAAGTTACAGATTCTGCATCCAAATGGTTCGTCGGTTCGTCCAGAAGTAACATATCTGGTTTCGAGAGCAATAAACGGCAAAGTGCAACACGACGGCGCTCACCACCTGAAAGTAATGATACGTCTGCATCCCAAGCTGGAAGATTCAAAGCATCCGCAGCAATTTCAAGCTGGTTGTTTAGGTTATGTGCATCCCAAGCATGGATAATTGATTCTAATTTTTCCTGCTCTTTTGCAAGCGCATCAAAATCTGCATCTGGATCTGCATATTCTGCAAAAACCTGATCAAGACGTTCTAATGCATCTAAAGCTTCACGCACGCCATCTTCAACGTTACCACGAACGTCTTTAGTTGGATCTAGCGGTGGTTCTTGCTCTAAATAGCCGATTTTAATTCCAGGTTGTGCACGAGCCTCACCAGAGAAATCTTTATCTACGCCAGCCATAATACGAAGCAAGGTAGATTTACCTGCACCGTTCAAACCGAGCACACCAATTTTGGCACCCGGGAAAAATGATAAAGAGATGTCTTTTAAGATTTCGCGCTTTGGCGGAACCATCTTAGACACTCGGTTCATCGTATAAATATATTGGGCCACGCAGGACTCCTCAATTGAAAAACCAGTACATCGCAATAAGCGATAAATAATCGCGCGTATTATACGCTGAAAACCTCTTTGACTTGAAGTTATGATTTCCATCGTACGGATTTATCAAACAATTTTCTTTTTCAATAAGTTGCAAAATGTTTATGTATAAGATTTATACAAGGTTTCAGCGTATATTTTTCTATCTTTATTCCTAAAATTAGAAAACAAACCAGAATTTCTGCAATTTTCAAGATGAATTTTAGGCTAGACTCGCTCAATATTTAACTCACGAAGATGAAGTAATCATGACTTATAAAGATGAAACATTAGCCATTCATGCAGGCTATTCACCAGAGGCGACCACAAAAGCTGTTGCAGTCCCTATTTATCAAACTACTTCTTATGCATTTGATAATACACAACACGGTGCCGATCTTTTCGATTTAAAGGTTCAAGGTAATATTTATACCCGTATTATGAACCCAACGACCGCTGTGCTTGAACAGCGCCTAGCTGCTCTAGAAGGTGGTATTGGAGCTTTAGCATTAGCATCTGGTATGGCTGCAATTACCTATGCTATTCAAACGATTACCGAAGCGGGAGACAACATCGCCTCGGTCTCAACATTGTATGGTGGAACATATAACTTATTTGCCCACACCTTACCGAAACAAGGAATTGAAGTCCGATTTTTTGATTACCAACAACCTGAAAGCTTACGTAACTTAATTGATGATAAAACCAAGCTTGTTTTTGTTGAGTCGATTGGCAACCCACTCGGAAATATTATTGATCTAGAGGCCATTGCTAAAATTGCTCATGAATATGGTGTTCCAGTCGTTGTAGACAATACCGTTGCCACCCCTGCTTTATTAAAACCTTTTGAATATGGCGCTGATATCGTCATTCATTCTCTTACAAAATATATAGGTGGTCATGGCAATAGCATCGGCGGTGCGATTGTAGATAGCGGTAAATTCCCTTGGGGTAAATATCCAGAACGCTTTAAAGTTTTGAACACACCAGACCCGAGTTATCACGGGGTTAATTATGTCGAAGCATTAGGTGAAGCAGCTTATATTGCACGAGCTCGCGTAGTCCCATTACGTAATACAGGCGCGGCAATTAGCCCTCTCAGTGTGTTCTTGATTTTACAAGGCTTAGAAACATTGAACCTTCGGATGGAACGCCATACTGAAAATGCTCAAAAAATTGCGGAATATTTGCAAAATCATCCAAAAGTAAAATGGGTGAATTATGCAGGCCTCAAAGATCACCCACAGCACCAACTGGCTCAAAAATATGTAAAAGGCAAGCCTTCTGCAATTTTGTCTTTTGGCGTGCAAGATGGTCTCGAAGGCGGTACTCGCTTCATCGATGCACTACAACTGTTTACTCGTCTCGTAAATATTGGCGATGCAAAAAGTTTAGCTTGCCACCCTGCAACGACAACTCATCGCCAGCTCAACGAACAAGAACTTAAAGCTGCGGGCGTAAGTGAAGATATGGTCCGTCTTTCAATTGGTATTGAGCATATCGATGACTTAATCGCCGATTTAGATCAAGCCCTTTCAGCTGTATAACTTTTAAACTATCTAACAAGCCTCTGGAAACAGAGGCTTTTTTATTTTCTGCTCATGACAGGACTAAAAATAATTAATGGATTAAGATACTATTTTAGAGTTTTTACTCTAAATAAATTGTTAAATTTCATATATTTACAGACTAGACAATTTTTAAACATCTATTAAGATAAGAGCTATATTTATGAGTTCATTTGGATGAACCTACGGTTGTAAAAAATAAAAATTACATACCGGAATAAATAGTCCCTGCCCCTACTTAGGTAAAATGCTGTGAATAAAAAATTAGAAGCTCTGTTCCAGGAAAAGGTACAAGATAAAGTCATTTTAGTGACAGGCGCCTCGAGTGGAATCGGATTAACGATTTCAAACAAACTTGCTGATGCTGGTGCTCATGTTTTACTTGTTGCCCGTACTCAAGAAACTTTGGAAGAAGTAAAAGCAGGTATTGAAAGTCGTGGCGGTAAGGCATCAATTTTCCCATGTGATCTCAACGATATGGATACGATTGATCAAGTATCTAAAGAAATTTTAGCTACGGTTGATCACATTGATATTTTAATTAATAACGCCGGTCGCTCTATTCGCCGTGCCGTACATGAGTCTTATGATCGTTTCCATGACTTTGAACGCACAATGCAGTTAAATTATTTTGGCGCAGTGCGCTTAGTTCTCAATATTTTGCCTCATATGATTCAACGTCAAGATGGGCAAATTATTAATATTAGCTCGATTGGTGTGTTAGCAAATGCGACTCGCTTCTCTGCCTATGTAGCATCTAAAGCTGCTCTTGATGCATTTAGCCGCTGCCTATCAGCTGAGGTTCATGCACATAAAATCGCGATTACTTCAATCTATATGCCGTTGGTTCGCACTCCAATGATTGCACCAACTAAAATTTATAAATACGTACCAACACTTTCACCTGAACAGGCTGCTGACTTAATTGCTTATGCAATTGTGAAACGTCCAAAACGTATGGCAACCAACTTAGGGCGTTTAGCTTCAATGACTTATTCGGTTGCGCCTGGTATCAACAATATGTTTATGTCGATTGGCTTCCGCTTATTCCCAAGTTCGGATGCAGCAAAAGGTGAAAAAGCTGAAAAACTGAATTGGGCACAAAAAGCGTATGCACGAATTTTCCCAGGCGAACACTGGTAATTTTCGGCTAAAAATATAATTTAGGATTTAAAAAGCGCCTCAAGTAAGGCGCTTTTTTTAACTAAAAATATTACCCATCCAGAAACTGAACATGGCCTGTTTTTACATCGTAAATTGCACCCACAACTGCAATCTCACCTCGCTCAACCATATCTTTTAAGACGTTACTCTGGTTAATGATGTATTGAATATTGTAGTGAACATTCATAGCAGTCACCTGATTGATAAAGGCTTTATTTAGATCACGTGGCTGCATAATGTCATATACACTATCAACCGAATGCATTAACGGCCCAAGCACATATTGAATATGTGGCATTTCCTTCACGTCAGCCACCTGCTTATGCTCTAAGCGTAATTGACAGGCGCTCGTAACCGCACCACAATCGGTATGCCCTAAGACTACAATCACTTTAGAGCCTTTAGCCTGACAAGCAAACTCAAGCGAGCCTAATACCTTTTGCCCAGCAATATTACCTGCAATTCGTAAGCTAAACAGATCACCGATACCCACATCAAAAATCATTTCGGTAGGTGCACGCGAGTCCATACAACCAAGCACTGCCGCGATCGGATGTTGCCCTTCATCTGCAGTAACACGAATTTGTCGATAAATATCTCGTTGAAGACGTTCATTTTTTACAAAACGTTCGTTCCCTTCTTTAAGTAAGTTTACGACCTGTTGGGGACTCAGCTTTTGTTGCAAATCATGTGTACTAATATCAATATCAAGTACCGCATCATCAACGTCTTGATAGTGCTGTTTGAACCCAACCAGTTTAAGATTTACTTGGCGTTTAATGGCCGTTTCACTTTGATAATCTTGAATAACCTGATAAATATCAGGATCGATCGAATCACATTGAGTTGCATCAATAATGAGTTGTTGATGTTTATGCACATGTTCCAATGCCGAAATAAGCGCAGAACGATTAAGAAAGGTGACTTGTGAAGGAAGCTCAATACGAGTCACTACGCCATGCAAACGCTTCTCTCTATAAACACGAATACCTTTATTAAAATTGCCATAGAGAATAAAAGCGCTACTGGTGAACAGACCAATTAAAATGCCCATTAAAAGATCGGTCTGCAAAATTGCAACTAAGGTAATAATAAAAGGTAAAAACTGTTTCCAGCCCTTTTGATAGAGCTGTTTAAATAGTTTTGGATGAGTAAGCTTAAATCCTGTCACGATTAATATCGCAGCCAATACTGACAAAGGAATCATGTTCATTAATGGTACAAAGAACAAAACTGCCAATAGCAATAATACGCCATGAATAATGGTAGAGCATTTACTACGTGCCCCTGTATTTGCATTCACCGAACTACGCACAATAACCGAGGTCACAGGCATTCCACCAATTAAGCCCGAAATAATATTACCTGTACCTTGTGCCCAGAGTTCACGGTTAGGAGGAGAAGAGCGTTTTTGAGGGTCGATTTTATCTGCCGCTTCCAGATTCAATAATGTTTCTAACGATGCCACGACAGCAAGCGTAATTGCTCCTGTGTAAATCATAGGCTCAGCTAAATAGCTAAAATTAGGGAAAATTAATACTTCTTCGGGTGCTTGCAATATATTCGGCAATTGAATGAGGTTATCAACTTGCACTGCCCAGGGTGAGCCAATACTCACCAAAATAAAATTTAAAACCGCTGCCAACACAACTGCAATCAGAGCAGAAGGTAAAGCTAGTTTTTTGAGTGGACTACTATCCCACGCTAAAATTAAGAATAAACTGAGCAAACCAATGAGTGCAGCTCCTCCATCAAAACGCTGAAGAAATGCATCTGGCGTTGAAGTCCAAACCTGTTTCCATGAAAAATCAGAAAGACCAAACAGATAAGGCAATTGTGTCGCAATCAGGATGACACCAATGGCCGCCAGTAATCCTAAAATGACATTATTTGGAATAAAGTTTGCAAAAAAGCCTAGCTTAAATAATCCAAAGAGAATTTGTAGAACACCTGCGAAAATAATACACAATAAAAAGGCGGCATAATTGCCGCCTAATTGTTCTAACTGTACAAGGATGACAGCAGTTAGTCCTGCTGCTGGTCCGGCTACACTGATGTGGGAACCACTCAGTAAACCAACAATAATACCACCAACAATACCAGCAATAATGCCAGAGATAATGGGAGCTCCTGAGGCTAAAGCGATACCCAAACACAGCGGTAATGCCACAAGAAATACGACAACTCCGGACAGGAGGTCTTTTAAATGAAATCTATTTTTCAGGTTTAAAACCGACATAAAACAACCATTTATAATATAAAGAAATAAGCAAAGTTGTACTATTACAGCCTGAAAGTGATTAATTGCTTCAAGGCTTGGTTGATGATGTCGGACAACTGAATATCGTTAAAGTTGAGTTATGCTATAACGTTGTATATTTGATTGTAGGTTTCACAACGTTTTTGTTGATCTTAAGATTCACCTCATCTTTACGACTGCTATTTTTTTCTTATTTGCTTTTATATAACTGTTAAAAAATAATTCTTAACCCATAAAAAAAGCCTCCGATTGGAGGCCTTTTTATCAATTAAAAACTCTTATTTAGAGCCTTTAATCCCTGCTTGTAGTAACAATGCACCTAAACCGCCGATCTTTTGTTCTTGTGGTTTATCTTGCTTGCTACGCTGAGGGCGTTCAGCTTGATCTTTACGCGGTTGAGGACGCTTAGCTTGAGGTTTACGCTCAAAACGCTGTTCTGTATTTTGCTCACGACGTGGTGGACGCGGCGCTTTAACAGGTGCAGAACCTTCAGCACGCATACTTAAGTTCACGCGGTTACGTTCAACATCAACCTGCATAACACGCACTTGTACAATCTGGCCCGGTTTTACAACTTTATGCGGATCAGATACAAATTCATTTGCTAATTCAGAAATATGAACTAAGCCATCCTGATGTACACCAATATCAACAAAGGCACCAAAGTTTGTGACATTAGTGATCACACCTTCAAGCTGCATACCTTCTGTCAATTGACCAACTTCAGTAATATCTTCACGGAATTTAGCAGTACGGAACTCTGGACGTGGGTCACGACCCGGTTTTTCAAGTTCAGCTAAAACGTCTTGAATTGTTGGTAAACCAAATTTGTCATCAACAAATTCATCAGCTTTTACTTGGCGAATGATTTCGGTATTACCGATGATGTCTTTAACAGTTGTTGCTTTTGCTGCAACAATTTTCTCAACAAGACCATAACTTTCAGGGTGAACTGAAGAAGCATCTAAAGGTTCAGAACCATTTTGAATACGTAAGAAACCAGCTGCCTGCTCAAAAGTACGCTCACCTAAACGTGGTACGCTTTTCAACGCTTGACGGTTGTCAAAACGACCATGCTCTTTGCGGTATTCAACAATTTGTTGAGCAATTGCTTTGTTTAAACCTGCGATATAAGCCAAGATTGCTGGTGAAGCGGTATTTACATCAACGCCTACAGCATTCACACAGTCTTCTACCACTGCATCAAGTGTTTTTGCCAAACCAGTCTGGTTCACATCGTGTTGATATTGGCCCACACCAATTGATTTCGGATCAATCTTAACAAGTTCAGCAAGTGGATCTTGTAAACGGCGAGCAATAGAAACTGCACCACGAATTGAAACGTCAAGTTCTGGAAGTTCTGCCGATGCAAGTTCACTTGCAGAGTAAACAGATGCACCCGCTTCACTTACAGTGATTCGTGTTAAATTCAAATCAGTATTCGCAGCCATCATTTCAGCAACAACAGCTTCTGTTTCACGGCTAGCTGTACCATTACCAATTGCAATGAGCTCTACATTATATTCACGGCATAGACGCGTAAGTTCAGCAATTGAGCCTTCTTTATCTTCTTTTGGAGCAAATGGATAAATCGTGCTGTGAGCAAGTACATCACCTGCATCGCTGATTACTGCCAGTTTCACACCTGTACGAATACCAGGGTCAACACCCAAAGTCGTACGGCTACCAGCTGGCGCTGACAATAATAAATGACGAAGATTTTCAGCAAATACCTGCATTGCCTCTGCTTCGGCAGTAAGACGTTTTTCTGTCAGCAATGAATGTTCGATTTGAGGACGAATCTTACCTAACCAGAATAATTTTGCAGTTTGCTTTAAGAAATCTTGACGTGCTTGAGGTTGAATTTGCTCAAGGTTGTATTCAGTTTCAATAAGCGCCAATGGTGCATCATCTTCACCATCTACTTTCAAACCCAATACGTTTTCTTGACGACCACGTAACATCGCCAATAAACGATGAGAAGGTAATTTGTTTAGACCTTCAGAGAATTCAAAGTAGTCACGGAATTTTTTACCAACTTCTTTCTTTTCTTCAGATGCAACCGCACTTTTTAAAACGGCACTTTTTGCAAAAGTTGTTTTTAATTCTGTAGTAAGTGAAATATTTTGCGCCCAGTCATCAATCAGAATGTGCTGAATCGCATCTAACTGACTTTCAACATCTGGGTAGTCTTCGTGACTAAAACCAGCTAATGCTTCTGTCGGGTCAACTTGTTCTGCAATAATTTTTTCAGCAATTGGTCCTAAACCTGCTTCTTTTGCTTTAAAAGATTTACTTGTACGCTTAGGGCGATACGGTGCATAAATTTCTTCTAAAGCATTTTTTGTTTCGGCTGCATTCACCCGCGCCAACAAGTCATCACTCAATTTATTCTGTTCTTGCAATGACTGAATAACCTTTTCACGGCGCTCATATAAATCACGTAAATACGCTAAACGAGTATCTAATTGGCGTAACTGCGTATCATCTAAACCTTGTGTTACTTCTTTACGGTAACGGGCAATAAATGGAACACTGGCACCTTCATCAATTAAGCGGATGGCAGCTTCTACTTGGTTTGGACGTACGGCAAGCTCACTTGCCAACTGCTGAACTAAGTCAGTCATCGTGTTTGATCCCACAAGGATAAAGTTTAAAAGCACTGATTATAAAGACCAAGCCCATAAAATCCACACTTGTTTGCGTATTCAAAACGTTTTTTTGTATTGACTCTGAATATTTATAGTTTTTACGACTACTAGAGCACATAAAAACAGGAGTTCAAGTATGAAAAAGTTGAGGCTGAGCTCTGTTTTTTAATCTTTATAAAATATAAACGTAGGCCTTGTGTCATGAAAGTAACAAAATTTTATTATAAATTATGAGAAAATGATCATATTGATACATTCCTCAAAAGCTAAAAACATAGTGATTCAACAAGGTTTTATTCGTCCAATCTTTTAACCAACCCAACCATCTGCTTACTTCAACAATTAAAAGCTTTATAACAACCAAGTTAGTTTACCTAAAATAACTTATTTGAAACAATTAGTTATTACTATTTAATTATTAAAAATTTATCAAATATTTAAGTATTTGTTTTTTTAGATCAGTCTTTGCTAAATTATGGGCTTAAGATGTTGTTTTTTGGTTTCAAACCACCTTGAAAATTGTAATTTTGAGCAAATTGATACATAGTCTTAACGAGAACATCAGCATTATACTGAGGGCTTGCTGGCAATAAGCCTGACCGACCCAATAATATATAAATTATGACTTTAAAAGGGAGTACATCATGAGTTTAGTTGTACCTGCTGAACATCCTGAAACCGTACACAACGAAACGGATCGTGTCGAACGTATTTTAGTGGTCGATGACGATGTGCGTTTACGTACCCTCTTGCAACGTTTTTTGGAAGATAAAGGCTTTGTTGTAAAAACTGCCCACGATGCTTCGCAAATGGACCGTTTATTACAACGTGAGTTATTTTCACTTATCGTACTCGACTTTATGTTGCCAGTTGAAGATGGTTTGAGTATTTGCCGTCGTTTACGCCAATCAAATATTGATACACCTATTATCATGTTAACAGCGCGTGGTAGCGATTCAGACCGTATTGCAGGTCTGGAAGCTGGTGCAGACGATTACTTGCCAAAACCATTTAACCCAAATGAACTTTTAGCCCGTATCCGTGCTGTATTGCGTCGCCAAGTTCGTGAAGTTCCCGGTGCTCCAAGCCAACAAGTTGAAGTTGTGAGCTTTGGACCATGGTCTTTAGACTTGTCTACCCGCACGCTGACACGCGAAGGACAAATCGTTACCTTAACAACTGGCGAATTTGCAGTATTAAAAGCCTTGGTACAACACCCACGTGAACCATTAACGCGCGACAAACTCATGAACTTGGCTCGTGGTCGTGAATGGGGTGCAATGGAACGTTCAATTGACGTTCAGGTCTCTCGTCTACGTCGTTTAATTGAAGATAATCCTGCACGTGCACGTTATATCCAAACTGTATGGGGCGTGGGTTATGTATTTGTTCCAGATGGTGCGGAATAAGCTTGAGATAATATAGAGTGAGTTTAGAACCAATCGCGCCACAAAACTTTACTGACTACACCACCTACTCTGAACGGAAACGAACTCGGTGGGAACGTTTTCTCGACAAAATTAAGCCACGCTCTGCTGCCATGCGTACCACAATTCTGGTACTGCTGGTGGTGTTTTTTAGCTTGTTTATGTCGTTATGGTTCTTTTGGCGCACTCTTTATTTACCTGAAATTCAACAACATGCCCGTTATCTAGCAGTTGAACTTGAACTCGTCAACAATCCAGATATACGAATTTTTCATCGTGACAACGAAGTTGATGTTGATGCGTGGTTACGTAATCGTGTTGGTATTGAATACGTTACCAACCCCAAAGAATATCCAAGCGTCCGCGATAAAGTTATTGCTGAGTTTTTTACCAATCAGATCGAACAAAAACTGGCAAATGAGATTGGGACGAAGGATGTTACGGTTTACTTCCAGTTTAAGCCTAGCCCACGCATCTGGATTCAAACACCTGAAATGCACGGGAACTGGGTCCGTGAGCCTTTAAAAACCTATGCCAATTATAGCCCTGAGCTATTAATTGGTTGGATCGTTGGTGTTCCATTACTTTCAGCTATTATTATTCTGATTTTAGTTAGGCAGATGAACCGCCCTTTACGTCGTTTGCAAAATGCTGCCAATGAATATAGTAAGGCTGGAACAGCTCCCTATTTAGATACCAATCATGGTCCCTTAGAAATTCGTCAGGTGAACCAAGCCTTTAATCGCATGGTTTATACGCTTGATCAAACTGAGCGTGAACGACGTATTATGCTGGCCGGCATTTCACATGATCTAAGGACTCCTCTTACACGTATTCGCTTAACGGCGGAAATGTTACCTGATGAGTTTTTACGTGAAGGTCTGGTCTATGACGTAGATGATATGGATGCGATTCTTAATCAGTTCATTTCCTATATGCGTGATGGCTCTGATGAAGAATTGAAAGACACCAATATCAATATGCTTTTGCAAGAACTTGTTATCCAGTTTAAGCCACTTGATATTCACTTCGAGATGCAGGATGTGCCAATTATTCCGGCACGTAGTCTTTCTTTAAAGCGACTTATTGCCAACCTGATTAACAATGCAAAACGCTATGGTGCCGAACCGATAGAACTCAGTGCAAAAGTTGAAAATGAACATATTTTAATTACTGTTGCCGATCATGGTGAAGGTATTCCAGCAGATCAAATAGAAGAGTTAATGCAACCTTTTGTTAGAGGAAACTCGGCAAGAACAGTTCAAGGAAGCGGTCTGGGCCTTGCGATTGTCAAACGTATTGTTGATATTCATCATGGTGAAATTCAAATTCATAACCGTGAACAAGGCGGTTTAGAAGTTATTATTTCTTTACCTATCCCGAAACCAAGCACTGAAGAAAACAGCTCGATCAATCCATTAGAAAAAATAAAACAAACTTTGAGTGAGCGCTTTTAATTTAACCAGTTAGTTGTTAGAAGCCTCATTTTAAAGACAAATAAAATAATTAAAAATCAATAAAATAAAAACCATAAATATATTTTATACCACCATTTATTTACAAAATTAGACCTTAGCCTAACACCTATGCACTTTTCAATTTTTCATAGCTAAAATCCCCTATGTTTTGACAATTCTGAGGATGTCCAATGTCTTTAAGTCGTATTCGCCTAGCTTCTCTTCATGACAAGGTCATCAGTGCTGAACAAGCTGCACAATTCATCGAAGATGGAATGACCGTAGGTATGAGTGGTTTTACTCGTGCTGGTGAAGCTAAAGCTGTTCCACAAGCACTTGTAGAACTTGCAAAGAAAAATCCGTTAAAAATCACGTTAATTACGGGTGCCAGCTTAGGTAACGACTTAGACAAACAACTCACGGAAGCAGGTGTTTTATCTCGTCGTATGCCATTCCAAGTGGACAACACTTTACGTCGTGCCATTAACAATGGCGAAGTTATGTTTATTGACCAACATTTGTCTGAAACTGTTGAGCAAATGCGTAACCAACAGCTTAAACGTCCGGATGTTGCAGTGATTGAAGCAATTGCAATTACTGAAGATGGCGGCATTATTCCAACGACTTCTGTTGGCAACTCTGCAAGTTTTGCTATTTTTGCCGAGAAAGTTATTGTTGAAATCAACACGTCTTTAAGCGAAAGCTTTGAAGGTTTGCACGATATCTACATTCCAACCTATCGTCCAACACGTACTCCAATTCCATTAACAAAAGTGGATGAGCGCATTGGTACATCAGCAATCCAAATCGATCCTGCAAAGATTGTTGGTATTGTATTTAACGATACGCATGACTCACCATCAACGGTAACTCCGCCAGATGATGAAACTCAAGGCATTGCAAACCACCTGATCGCTTTCTTTAACAAAGAAGTTGCTGAAGGTCGCTTACCAAAAAGCCTTGGCCCATTACAAGCAGGCATCGGTTCTATTGCCAATGCTGTATTAACTGGCTTAAAAGATTCTGACTTTGAAGACCTCATCATGTACTCAGAAGTATTACAAGACTGTACTTTTGAATTAATTGATGCAGGCAAGATGAAATTTGCTTCTGGTAGCTCAATTACACTTTCTGCAAAATGTGGCGAAAAAGTTTTTGGCAATATTGAAGCTTACAAAGACAAATTAGTACTTCGTCCACAAGAAATTTCTAACCACCCTGAACTGGTTCGCCGTTTAGGTATTATCGGCATTAATACTGCACTTGAGTTTGATATTTACGGTAACGTGAACTCGACTCACGTGTGCGGTACTAAAATGATGAATGGTATTGGTGGTTCAGGTGACTTTGCTCGTAACGCTCACTTGGCGATCTTTGTGACCAAATCAATTGCTAAAGGCGGCGATATCTCTTCTATCGTGCCAATGGTGAGCCACGTTGACCACAGTGAACACGATGTTGATATTTTAGTGACAGAGCAAGGTTTAGCAGACTTACGCGGTTTAGCACCTCGTGAACGTGCTCGCGTTGTTATCGACAACTGTGTACATCCACTTTACCGTGATGCATTAAATGATTACTTTGATCGTGCATGTGCTAAAGGTGGACATACACCTCATTTACTTCGTGAAGCATTGTCTTGGCATGCAAACTTCGAAGAAACAGGTCAAATGCTTCAAGCAGCACCAGTTGCAAAATCAGCTTAAATAACTGTTTTAATTCAAGCACTCCTAAGGGGGTGCTTTTTTATTTGTTTAAATTTTTCATAAAATACTGCTCAAGCCTGAATTTTTATTTTATCTTTTCAGCACATCAAAACAAAAAGTAGAAATCTATATGTTTATTATTCGTCAATTTACAAATGCGGATCTGGAAGATGTCGTTATTTTATGGGAAAGCTGCGGCCTGACTCGTCCTTGGAATAATCCTGAAACCGATATTTTCAGAAAAGTCTCACAACAAGATGATTTATTTTTGGTTGCTATTAAAGATGAGCAACTCATTGGCACGCTTATGGGCGGCTACGACGGCCATAGAGGCTGGATTAATTATTTGGCTGTTCACCCCCACCAACAACGCTTAGGAATAGCTACAGCGCTCGTTCAGCAGCTTGAAAAGCGACTGATTGCTCGGGGCTGCCCAAAACTACAATTATTGGTGCGTAAAGATAACCTAAATGTACTGAATTTTTATGAACAGCTCGGCTATGACGAAGTAGAAGCGGTATGTTTAGGGAAACGTCTAATTAACGATAGCCCACATGATTAGAGCCTTACTTATTATAGCTTTGACTCAATAAGAAAAATAATCAGAACGTGGGGATAAGTGACAGTGCTTGTGGATAAATCTCATTTTACCCACAAGTAAGAAAATGATTTGTTCAGATAAAACAATAGGCATGAAAAAAGCCTCATACGTTATGTATGAGGCTTTTTCGAATATGGTGGCGAGACCCAGGATCGAACTGGGGACACACGGATTTTCAATCCGTTGCTCTACCTACTGAGCTATCACGCCGATGGCCTGTATTAAGCCGTATCTCAGAACAATAGTCAACTATTATCCTGAGTTTTTGATTTAAATGAGTATTTTTTATACTCAAAAAAAATCCCTGATGGGATCAGGGATTGAAAACACATATAATGGTGGCGAGACCCAGGATCGAACTGGGGACACACGGATTTTCAATCCGTTGCTCTACCTACTGAGCTATCACGCCGAAGTGGGCGTATTAAACAATGTTTATATGATCACGTCAAGCAACTTCCGTGTTTTTTGTAACAAGTGATTATTTTTAAATCACCATCACATACGAACTGGACTTTTAATGGTGTAATTTACCAATATGAGCCAAACAGCGATGAATAGCACCACAACCCGGCTCAAAAATTTTCACGCCTTTTGACTCTTCTATACGACAAGCTTCTTCAACTAAGCGCTCTGCTACCCCACGACCACGGTTGGCAGGGTGCACAACAATATATTCAAGAACCTTGCTTTCACCTTGTCCTGAAGACCACATTGCCCCTATAATTTTGGTGTTAAATTCGGCAGTGTATAGCGTGGTATACTGTTGTAAATCTTGTTCAAGTTGTTCAATCGCATCGTGCCCGTCACCAAACTCCGGACTTGTATCATACAGTCGCTCAAGCTGATCGCGAATCTCTGAATTATCTAGAGAACTATAAGCATGTACGGTAATAGGCATTGATTAACCCTCCTGAGCAAACTATGATGCTGTCACGAATTCGTCACAGCGAAATTATCGTTACATCCAATCATTTTTGACGTTTTTTTGAGGAACGTGTCCATGACGCAACGTATCAGTGAAGTGGTTAGAAATACCAATGAAACCAAAATTCGAGTTCGATTAAATCTCGACGGTACTGGTCAAGGCACACTAAACACTGGAGTTCCATTTTTAGACCATATGATTGATCAAATCAAGCGACATGGCTTATTTGATATCGATATTCATTGTGACGGAGACCTCGATATTGACGATCACCACACCGTAGAAGACTGTGGAATCACGCTTGGACAAGCTTTTGCACAAGCTTTAGGCGATAAAAAAGGTTTAAAACGCTATGGTCATTTTTATGCACCATTAGACGAAGCTTTGTCTCGTGTTGTTGTAGATTTATCTGGTCGTCCGGGTTTATTTATGGATATTCCATTTACCCGCGCACGTATCGGTACGTTTGATGTCGATTTATTTTCTGAGTTTTTCCAAGGTTTCGTAAACCATGCGCTTATGACCTTACACATCGATAATTTGAAAGGTAAAAATAGCCACCATCAAATTGAAAGTGTCTTCAAAGCGCTAGCTCGTGCTTTACGTATGGCATGTGAAGTTGATCCACGTGCAGAAAACACGATTGCATCGACAAAAGGTAGCCTCTAATGACACGTATCGCGTTACTTGATTATGGCATGGGCAATCTACACTCAGCAGCTAAAGCACTTGAGTATGTGGGCGCTACAGTCGATGTGACCAATGATCCAAAATTAATTGCACAAGCCGACAAAATTGTTTTCCCAGGTGTTGGCGCAATGCGCGACTGTATGCAAGGTATGCGTGAAGCAGGCATTGATGAAGTCGTACGTAAAGCTGCTTTTAATAAGCCAGTTCTTGCGATTTGTGTGGGCATGCAAGCATTACTACAAAGTTCTGAAGAAAATGGCGGTGTAGACGCTCTAGGTATTTTTGACGGCGTAGTAAAACACTTCCCTCAAATGGAAGGGTTAAAAGTGCCTCATATGGGTTGGAATCAGGTTCACCAATTGGACCCAAGCCACCCTATGTGGAACAACATCGAACAAGATGCACGTTTCTACTTTGTACATAGTTATTATGTCGAGCCAAAAGATGAAAGCGTTGTGGCTGCGACCTGTGACTATGGCGTGAACTTCTGCACAGCAATTCACAAAGATAATTTATTCGCGACTCAATTCCACCCAGAGAAAAGTCATACTGCTGGTTTGCAGTTACTTAAAAACTTTGTGGAATGGAATATTTAATCTCATTTAAAACTGAAAAAGATCAGGTCTAGATGGCCTGATCTTTTTTTTATTTATAATAATAACCAATCACTTATAAAATGATATTTTATTCAATAAAATATTGAATATTTATACTTTTAAATAAAACCAAATGATCAGGAAAACAAAATGAATTCACCTTTCGAAAATCAGCCACTTCAACAAGATTCCCCCTTTAAAGCTAGTGGTCGTTTTGGACGACTCTCTTATGCTGCTTGGTTAATGATTTACGCTATTATTTTTACTAGTGCTTTTGCAGTGATTGGTATGTCTGCTGGTCTGGTAGCTGAACCCAGCAGTAATGTACCTGTCACGGTTGGGTTCATTTTATTATTTGTTTTTTATATCGCATATTTCTATTCTACTTTTATACTTATGATTCGTCGTTTACATGATCGAAATCATAGTGGTTGGCTGTCACTACTTCTACTCGTACCCTTGGTAAATATTGGCCTTATGATTTATCTTTTTGCAGCTAAAGGTGATGAAGGTACTAACGACTACGGTCCAGCACGGGCAACGCCAAGTTGGGAGCGTATATTGGGTTGGATTTATATTGTCATTATTCCAATCCTCTTTATTGTTGGCATTATTGCAATAGCAGTCCCAAGCTATCAAACTTACATTGAAAAAAGTCAACAAATTAAAATTAGCTCAACAACCCAACCATAAACATTGTTAAATCATTGATAAAGCCTAGTTCTCTAGGCTTTATTCCTATATAAAGCTAATAGCTCAATTCATTTGTATGCTGTTAAATATGTCCGAAGCCTCTCCCCTCCTTAATAAAGCCTCTATTCAGCAGCTTCCTCCTTTTGAAAATCTTAATCATCAAAATATTGTGGTCATTGAAAATATTGAGCAATGCAAAAGTATCGGAGAGGAATTAAAAGTCGTTAGTATTTTTGGCTTTGATTCAGAATCTAAACCGACTTTTCGAGTAGGCGAAGTCTCAACAGGTCCACATCTGATTCAGCTTGCCACAGTAAAAAAAGCATATTTGTTTCATGTAAATTCATTCACTTTAAAATTTTTACAGCCTATTTTATCTAACCCCAAACAAATTAAAGTCGGTTTTGGCCTAAAAAACGATAAGCATATTTTTCATAAAAAAGGGATTGAACTCGAAGGTTGTGTCGACCTCGCAAAAGGCTTTAGCCATTTTGGTTTTAAACAGCAAATGGGGATACAAAAAGCAGTTGCGCTGTTATTTGAGCAATATCTTGCAAAGTCGAAAAAAGTCGGAACATCAAACTGGGCACGAAAGCCGCTTAGCTCTCAGCAAATCAGTTACGCTGCTGCCGATGCATATGCTGCTTTATTGGTATTTCAAGAGCTCAGAAAACAAAAACTATTACCCGCTCACATTTCTCAAACTATTCAAACCGCACTTCAAGCGTAAAGTTATAAAAGTCTTTTCTAAGGCTTAGCGATTGATCAATACTTTGCTAAGATGTGCAAAATTTCATAATCATGATGAAGCAAGGAGCGGAAGCATGCTAATCATTCCTGCAATTGACCTGAAAGATGGTAAATGTGTGCGTTTAAAACAAGGGCGTATGGAAGACGATACAGTTTTCTCTGACGATCCAGTTGCAACTGCCCAGCATTGGGTAAATGAAGGCGCACGTCGTTTGCATTTGGTCGATTTGAATGGCGCTTTCGCAGGCACTCCAATTCATAAACCTATTGTTGAAGCAATTGCTAAAGCTCAGCCAGAATTACCAATTCAAATTGGTGGTGGTATTCGCTCTTTAGAAACAATTGAGCACTATTTAGAAGCTGGCGTGACTTTTGTCATTATCGGCACTAAAGCTGTTCAAGAGCCTGAATTTGTAGAAGAAGCTTGTAAACGCTTTGCAGGCCACATCATTGTTGGTATTGATGCCATGAATGGTATGGTTGCAACTGACGGTTGGGCTAATGTAACTGACGTTAAAGCAACTGATTTAGCAAAACGTTTTGCAGATGCAGGCGTATCTAGCATTGTTTACACAGACATTGCTCGCGATGGCATGATGCAAGGTGTAAACGTTGAGCAGACTGTAAACTTGGCTCAATACTCAGGCTTACCAGTAATTGCTTCTGGTGGCGTAACTAACCTTGATGACGTTCGCAACTTAATAGGCCAACCAGGCATTTTAGGTGCGATTACAGGCCGTGCAATTTATGAAGGCACACTGAGCCTTCGTGAAGCTCAGCTTTTATTAGATGAAAACCGTCTTTAATTTTTAAGATGTAAAAAAAGAGCCGCTTTAGGCTCTTTTTTTATTTTTTGATTATCTTTAGTTTAATAACTTTTCTAAATCGGTAACCTCATCTGCAAGCTCCATTGCGTAGGGTGAATGTGTAATCATAATTGCGGATGGAACAACCTGCTGAATATATTCAAGTATATTTTTTGCAGTATCTACGTCCAAGGCGGCAGTCGGTTCGTCTAGGATGATGAGCTGCGGGCGAGCTAAAAGCCCTCGAAGAATGCAAATTCTTTGCTTTTCTCCTCCTGAAAAATTCTTATAAATTTCAGTTAAATCATCATCAAGTGTCAGTTGATGCTTTTTCAAAATATGTAACAAGTTAAATTGATCAAGCATCTGAAGTAAGTAAGAATCCTCATATATATGCGAGGAGTTATAAACTAAATTATCTCTAAGGGAATAAGGGAATAAGGGAATAAGGGAATAAGGGAAAATAACTGGTTGCTGTGCAACGTAAACAACCTCATCAAAAATATGCTTAGAAAAATTTTGACTGATATCAATATTCTTATAGCAAAGCTGTCCTGATTGAATCTGATAGACGCCCATTAAATAATTCATCAGAGAAGTCTTACCTAGACCTGTTTGGCCAATCACGACATATGTTTTATTGGCTAATATTGTTAAATTAAAATGATCTACTGCTCTTTTCCCAAGTAAAAATTTAGCATTTATAAATTGGAAGAGAACGTTGGAGTCTTGAACAATAGAATGCGTATAATTTTCTTTATTGAGATCAAAGTATTTTCGATATTTTGCTAAGGCGACAAAGTTGCCATTTAAACGCATCAAGCTTTGGGAAACCGCCAGAAATGGATTGGTGAGTTGAATAATATAGGTACTTATCAATACAAAAGCACCCGGTGTAAGCTGCTTTTCAGTTGAAAGAAACACTGTAAATAACATAAAAAAGAGTAAAAATAGAAAGATCAGGAACAATTGAGAAATCATCAATAACCCTATTTTCTTGTTCCTATCTTTAGCTGTTGTGATGTATGAATCTAATGTGGCATTAAATTTTGACAATTGAAACGGTACTGCATTTTTCACTTTAATTTCATAGGAGTTTGATATCTGATGTATCAAATGACTATTCACCTGATTATCTTTTTGATACATCGAATCGAATAAAGAACTGCTTGTTTTATTTATATGAAAGGAAACTAGGAAAATAACGATAGCTATTAATAAAAAGCTAATACTAAAGACTAGGCTAATGGTCGTAAATAGAACTGCAAAGATCATAACCAATTGAAAAATAATTGGTCCTAAATGAAGCAGTAACGTTAGATTAATCTCACCAAAAGCAGAACTTCCTCTTGCAAGATCACTGATCACTGTTCCAGCCTCAATTTGATCTTGCTCATCTTTTTTGAGGTTTAAATAATTTTTTAGGCCCGCAAAGATTAATGCACCTTTGAAATCAACCATCAAATAAGCACTAAAAATATTTTTTGTCCAATTACATAACTCATTCGCTAACCATGCTGCAGCATACGCGAGTACGATTAGATATAAGAAATTAAATGGGAGTCGAATATCTAGTGAAAAGTTATATTCCTGTGCAGAGTAGTCAATAATAATTTTTAACAAATATGGCAATAATGTCGTAAAGAATGCTGTGAACATCACTAATAAAAACATGAGAAACATACTACCCTTCTGTTTCTTATAGTTTTCTTTAGAAATTTGCCATAAAAATTTATAGTTTTGAATATCTTGCGAACTTAATAAAAACTTCATTTCTGTATCTTTTTTCTATTAAAACAAGTTAAAAATAATTTCATTACACAAGAAATATCATAGCTTGCCTTATTTATTCTTATTCATATTTTTTTGTTTAAAATTAAGTTCACTGTTTTTCAGATAAGTGATATTTCACTGTAAAGACTTAACAACTTAATTTCAAAAGAAATTTTTTTATAAAGATTTAAAAAAATCGGTTAATCAATACACCACATTCCGCATAAATTTAAGTACTTGGTTACTACTATTAATATAGGTGTAAGTCACTGAACTTTCAAAACTAAAAGATGAACCAGCAGGAATTATTTTTATGCAGTCGGTAAATTGTATGGTTAACTCACCTTCTAATACATAAATCAGTTCTTGCCATCCTTCCGCATCTGCTTCGGCAATATAAGATTCCCCCACTGCCAATGACCATGTCCATAGCTCAACTTGGGAGCGGGATGGGACTGAAGCCAGTAAAGTTGCTTTGCTTTCTTCTTTGTCTCCCTGCCAAGCAAGTACATTTACTAAGGCTTGTTCTTTGAGCTCTGGCGCACTCACAATCGTCCTAAAATCTACGCCCAAAACTACCGCAATCGCATCAAGTTTAGCCAAGCTAATATTGACTTGCCCCGTTTCTAAAGCAGCAATTGTTCGTCTACTCACACCCGCCTGATCGGCCAAGTCCTGTTGGCTTAAACCTCGCTCGTCTCTTAAGGAACGGATATTTGTGCCGACATGCTGTAAAACGGTGCTGGACTGGGTCATAAAATAAGTAACAAAGAAAATATGAGCAATATATTGCACAAAACATAGGAATACTGCAATATGTGCAGTATATTGCACAATTCCTCTTGATCAGATATGTCACCAATTTCTCTGAGCTCAAGCAAAGCCCCACAGCTAGCTCTCATCCTAATTACCATTATTTGGGGTGGAACATTCCTTACTGTGCAGTATGCACTGAATTTTTCGTCACCTATGTTTTTTGTGGGCTGTCGCTTTGCTGTAGCTGCCTTAACGTTATTAGTTATTTCATTAAAAAGTATGAAAGGCATAACGTTAAAAGATTTAGGTGCAGGGAGTGCGATTGGCCTCGTAATTGCAGCGGGCTATGGCACACAGACGATTGGTCTTCAAACCATTCCAAGTAGTGAATCCGCATTTTTAACGTCACTTTATGTGCCGCTTGTCCCTCTTTTAATGTGGCTTATCTTTAGAAAAGTTCCACACATTATGACTTGGGTTGGAGCGGTCCTTGCTTTTGCTGGTCTTGTTTTGTTGACAGGAAATGGTTTTAAGCAAATTTCATTAAGTTTTGGGCAGCTTTTAACAGTGCTTGGCGCATTTGCAATTGCTTTAGAAATTATTTTTATTAGCTACTTTGCTGGAAAAGTAAATTTACGCCGTGTCACCATCATTCAACTCGCTGTCGCATCTCTAATTTCTTTTGCCATTATGCCTGTGGTTGGTGAACATACGATTCCAGCATTCTCATGGCCTCTGGTGCTGATTGCTGTTGCATTAGGCTTAGCCAGTGCACTCATTCAATTTGTGATGAACTGGGCTCAACGTGTGGTTGACCCTTCACGGGCTGCAATTATTTATGCAGGAGAACCCGTTTGGGCGGGCATTATTGGTCGTATTGCAGGTGAGCGTTTACCAGTTATTGCCCTATTTGGTGGTGCTTTAGTGGTATTAGGTGTTTTAGTGAGTGAGTTAAAAATTAAGTTACCGACCAAAAAAGTCAAAAGAATTCAAGAATAAAAAAGAGAGCGAAATGCTCTCTTTTTTATCAATTATTTTTTCTTCAATAATATGCAGGGTTGATAGTACTCAACTGTCGGCATTGGATCATAAAATGGATGGAGCAATGCCTTCCATTCCTGATAAGCCTCAGACTTTCTAAAACCTTCGGTATGATTTTCAATCTCATCCCAAAAAATCATTAAAATATAATGATGAGGATCAGTTGCATGTCTAATCAGCTGGACAGCATTAAAGCCTTCCATTGGATAGACAATATGTTTGGCCTGCTCGAATGCCGCAAGAAACGCCTCACTTTGCCCAGCCTTTATGCTCAAATGCACATGTTCGATAATCATGGTTTATTGATACATCGGTCTATTATCATTTAACGCAATCAAGCCACGAATTGCACGATATACAATCCAAATCCAAGCAGCAGTAATTACGCCTACACAGAATACGGTAGATGAGATTGCAACACCTGCAAATAGATCGGTATTTTCACCGGTAAAGAACAAGAAAATAAACGGTAAAAAGGCGATAATATTCCAAGCCAGATACCACCAGAATGTTCTGATTTGCCATGTAAAGTGGCTCTCAAAAATTGAACCTTGCACATCAGAACGTTTTACATAGTTAATAATTAGAGCAATAACCGCAAGTAAGCCGCCAGTAAAAATGGCAACAATATAAAGTACATATAAAATAAGCGTTAAAGTACGATTTGAATCTTGGTCGATAGAACTATTCATTTTTATACCTCTCGAGTTTAATAAAACGATTTACTTTTATGAGCCCCGCAACACATTTAAGGGAGAAATTAGCCACAAAATCAAAAGTAAATGAAGGAATATGGTACAAAAATAAATCTTACGAAAGGGTTGTTTTTGTGTTTTATGTCTCAGTTTTTGTTGTGCCCACCATGCAGCAGGCCAACCCCCTAGAAAGCTGACAATATGCAATGTTTGTTCAGGCACACGGCGATTACCCAATTGTGCTGCTTCTTTGTCTTGTGAATAGAGCCAATAACTCAGCACATTCATCATTAAAACAAACAACAAAGCGTAAGCTGGCAAAGTATGCATAAAACTCATAATGCCCATTAAAACAAAATAAAATACGATCCCCATTTGCATGGCAGACCATGGTTTAGCTTGAAATGAAGATTCTGTTTTTGTTGGCTTTGAAGCTTTACGAGTTTGAGATGCCTTTAAATAGGTCACCTGCTGGGCACGAAAGCGGCCACGTTCATCAAGGATAATCAGATATTCCAGTGCACAGCCAATAATTGGCCGAGGACCGGGGCGTGCAAAATCTTTGATATGCAAAAAGACTCGCTCTTTTTCAGCATCATCTGGCTGAATAAAGCCATAACCTTTTTCGTCGAACCATTCGACTAATCGCCCCTGATCTCGCATCTTTATTCCTTATCCTTTTACATGGCTTAAACGATCTTGCATCATTGCTCGCATTTCTAGCGGATCTTTTTGCAAAATGTCGTCGCCTGTACGTCCTTCTTCTTTATTTTTTTGAGCAACTTGCAAACGCATCGACCAAAAACGGCACGCCGCCATTGCCAAGAATACATCTAAACATTCAAGTTCATCTGAAGTAAGCGCACGAACTTTTTGATATGCCTCTAAGTAAGCTGCTACTTTCTCTGAGTTTAAATGCGCTGCTGGATATTCGGTACAAAAATCATTGATGGTAATCGCAATATCAAACAGTAATTCATCTTGATTGAGCTCGTAAAAATCTAAAATACCTTGTAATTGCTCACCTTCAAACAATGTATTGTCTCGGAACAAATCTGAATGAATAAAACCTGTTGGTCGATTTGAATACTGCGCTGTTTTAGCATTAAATGCTTGATAGACCTGCTCAAGTAAAGTTTGGTCTTCTTGAGTCATATTTGGTTTAAGCTGTTCTGCAACGCCTGTCCAGTATTGATGATCACGTCTATATTCACGCTCAAGCGGAAAATCTTGCAAAGCGACATGCAGTTTTGCCTGTGCGTCTGCAATTGCGGCAACTTGTGCGACTGTGGTTTGCATGGGATGATGCCCCATTAAACGTGGAGCAATTTGTGCAGGTTTTTCTGCAATAACATGAACCGCTTGTCCGCTATGTTTTAACGGCACAGCAACGGGTACATCATGAGTCCCCAATTGTTCAAGAACTGGAATCAGTTCACCCGCCCCTTGAGCATCTAGCTCTTCAAATACAGTAAGTACATATTGTTTGCGGTTTACATCAACCAGAAAATAATTGGTGTTTTGAATACCTCCCTGAATTGGGTTCAGCTCCAACACCTCTAATCCATAAGGTGCAGCAAAGGCGCGAACTTCATCTAAACTCAACGGGGTATAAACCGACATGGAAAACCTGCAAAAAACATCTGTGAAGTTTGATAGAATACCTCTTCCCTCCATGAAGGTGTAGCGCCTGTGTAGGAACTTTCACCAACGGCGATTATTTTTGGAAAAAGCTATGCTTGCTAAACGTATTATTCCTTGCCTAGACGTTGATAACGGACGCGTAGTTAAAGGCGTTCAATTCCTCGATATTCGTGATGCTGGCGACCCTGTTGAAGTGGCACGTCGCTATAACGAACAAGGTGCAGATGAAATTACTTTCTTAGACATTACCGCTACACATCATGGACGCGATACCACTTACCGTACTGTTGAGCGTATGGCCGAGACTGTATTTGTGCCATTAACTGTCGGTGGTGGTGTACGTAAAGTTGAAGATATTCGTTCGTTATTAAATGCAGGTGCGGATAAAGTGAGTATTAACTCAGCAGCCGTATTTAATCCTGAATTTGTTCAAGAAGCTTCACAGCACTTTGGCGCACAATGTATTGTGGTTGCGATTGATGCCAAAAAGACTGGCGACAATAAATGGGAAATCTTTACCCACGGTGGCCGTAAACCAACCGGTATCGATGCGATTGAATGGGCCGTAAAAATGGCTGACTTCGGTGCGGGTGAGTTACTCATTACCAGTATGGATGCCGACGGTACTAAAGCAGGTTACGATATTGCTTTAATGCGCGCTATTAATGACCGCGTTACCGTTCCAACGATTGCTTCAGGCGGTGTAGGTAACTTACAACACCTTGCAGACGGTATTTTACAAGGTGGCGCCGATGCAGTATTGGCAGCAAGTATTTTCCACTTTGGACAATATACAATTCCAGAAGCTAAACAATATTTAGCTGAACAAGGCATCGAAATGCGCTTGTAAGTTTATTGATATTTAAAGGGGCGATATGCCCCTTTATTTTTTATGCGGCACCGTCTACAACATTCAGATCACCGATGAGTTTAGGCTTTTCTTTTTTCTCGACCCATTTTGCAGGAAAGATTTTTTCTACAGCTTGAGATAAAGGTTTAGCAATCACTGTTGGTAACCATATGCCTAAAGGATTTTGTTCTTTTAAATCTGCCGAAGACACCACACGTGTTCCCATCACATAATCAAACCAAGGCTTGGTCACACACCAATTGGCATCTTGATTAGAGTTCATGTGGTGATCGTAATGCCATGGAATTTTACGCTTTGCCCATTCAGGCTCCAGATGTGCACGGCGATGAATATAATAATAATTTCCAGCACTGTACCAAGCTGCGAGTGCCATACCTTTTGAAAACGGGTAAAAAATAGCGCTTGAAACCGTTGCCACCACGGCTAGTGAAATTAACTCATTTTTAGTCCGCCAATTTCCAACACCTTCCACATAACAATCATCATGAAATTGCTGTTTACGTACTTCACGATGATGTGCCCAATGTGACTCCATGCTTTTTGGCACAGGGCTATATCTCGGTTGTCCAGCACGATGTACCCCATGCAAAATATATTTATGAGCTACCCATTCAAATGCGTTAGCAACCGCAATTCCAGCAATAAACCCTTTTAACATCGCTTTACTCCTTTTTCTTTTTATTCAGAATATAAAATTCGATATGCTATGTATTGACCAGAATTTATGGTTTCATTGACAAATCACGACAAGAAAGAGGTGGTCAGGGATGCCACAACTAAAAAATTATACGGGTTCGGTCTATGGAGGACTCGGACACCTATTAAAAGCTTACTGCGAAGCCAATCAGTTAGCAGTACCAGAGCAATTAGAACAAATTCAAAATCTGGAACGCTTTGACTATGTGGTTTGGCGTGATTTATTAGAAGTCATCTATAAATTAAACCCCAAGCCGGGATTAGGCCTAGAAATTGCCAAATATGTACAACCCAAACACTTAGGAATTATTGCCTACCTTGCACTCTCTTGCGATAACTTAGGCGAAGCTTTAATTCGTTATCATGACTTTCATCGTCTAATTTATGACGGAAGTCCGTTAGTGGTTGAGCTATATGGGCAATATGCTTCTATTCGCTGGGAAGCGACTGAGTTGCACCCTACCCAGCTTACCGATGAAATTGCCATTGCTCTGGTGATCCAATTCTTACGCCTTTTTATGTCTCACCAAGATGTGCATTTGCATGAAGTACATTTTTTAAATGCCCCACCTAAAAACATCAGGGTTTATGAACAATACTTTCAATGTCCGGTCCGTTTTAATCAGCCCCGTACCCAATTACTCATTCCAAGTTCTGAAATTAGTAAGCCTCTGAGCAGTGCTGACCACACGCTACAACAATTACTGGTTCAACAAGCCCAAGCGCTTTTAGAACAATTACCAAATTCGACACAACTTGATCAACGCTTACAGCACTCAATTTTGACTGGGTTACAAAAGGATCAATATCAAATTGAATATATTTCAACTCAGCTAGGCCTTTCTGTTCGACAACTCCAACGTCATTTGCAACAACAAAACACCACCTTTCAGGAACGTGTTCAGCAAGTACGGTTTATGCTCGCAACCGAGTATTTAAAAGATCCGCATTTAAGCTTACAAGAGATTGCTCTTTTGCTTTGTTATTCAGAACAAAGTGCTTTTCAAAGAGCTTTTAAGCATTGGACTAGTCAAACACCACAACAATGGCGAGATCAATTTTCAGACAAAGAATAACCAACCAAAACTTACAAATCTTTTCTTGATTAAAACAACACTGAAAACAAAAATTTCATATAGTCACATGCTTCAAATTTATGTGACGCAATTCACATTAATTAAAATAGATTAAATAAATGAGTAATCAAAATGAATAAATATTTTGCTGAATTTCTAGGTACGTTTTGGCTAGTCTTTGGTGGTTGTGGTAGCGCAGTATTAGCCGCAGCTTTCCCTGAACTTGGTATTGGCTTTGCAGGTGTAGCCCTTGCCTTTGGTTTAACCGTACTCACAGGTGCCTATGCTCTAGGGCATATCTCAGGTGGACATTTTAATCCCGCGGTAAGTGTTGGCCTTTGGGTCGGCGGCCGCTTCGATGTTAAAGATTTGATTCCCTATATTATTGCTCAAGTGGTCGGTGCGACTGCTGCGGCATTTGTTCTTTACATTATTGCTCAAGGTCAAGCTGGCTTTAGCGGTGTTGGTGGTTTTGCTTCAAATGGTTTCGGTGATTTATCACCAAACAAGTTTGGCTTAGGTTCTGCTTTCATTATTGAAGTGGTACTTACAGCTTTCTTCTTAATCATTATTTTAGGATCAACACATGGTCGTGCACCTGCTGGCTTCGCCCCTATTGCTATTGGTTTAGGCTTAACGCTTATTCACTTAATCAGTATTCCAGTCACGAACACTTCTGTGAACCCTGCACGTAGTACAGGCGTTGCGTTCTTTGCTGAAACTGCTGCTTTAAGTCAGTTGTGGTTGTTCTGGGTGGCGCCGATTTTGGGTGCTGTGATTGGTGCACTTATTTATAAGGTGGTTGCTGGGGATAAGGATTAATTCTTTATATCTATAGCTTCAATATGCTATCGCGGTGGGTGACATGGATGTCACCTGTTGAGCAGGGGTACATGGATGTACCCTCTGATCAACAAAGCCTTTTGTTTACTTTTGGGCTTTCAAAAGTAAGAAATGTCTATACAAACTCAATAAGACCTAACTTGGCATTAAAGACTGTATGGCAGCATGGCCATGCTAAACATCACACATAGAATGCATAAATTATAAAAACGGATTATTAATTTCTTGTTCAGCTGGACGTTCAATTTTCTCAGGCAATTCTTCTTTTTCCAAAGCCGCAACCACATCGTTTAAAAAGCTCTGTAAAGCTTTGGCTTGTTCTAACCCGACTTTGTCTTTGGTAATTTGCAAGTTGCCATAAATGCTGACGCAATCGATATCATTTTCTAATGTTAAATCTTCAATTGAAGATGACTCTGTACCCTTTTCAAATGGCTTAAACATAGGTGTTATCTCGTTGTTATATTTTCACAGTGTAATACGACCAATTTAAAAAAAATCAATCAAAATTAAAAGTGCCGACAAAATTAGAAATGCTCCCATCAAGATATTAAAATATTTCAAACGGTTGCCATGATTAAGCACCACCGAAAATTTATCACCACATAGTCCCCAAAAGAACAAACATGCATAGCAAGTGAAAAAATAAATAATGATAAAGATAGGTAAAGACTGCGGATTTTCAATGCTTGTAAACATGGTAATACCCGATACACAAGCTAACCATGCTTTTGGATTGAGCCACTGTAGTAAAAAGCCATCTTTAAAATTGGGGATAATAATATTGTCTACAGGAGCACTTGAAATAGAGATGTTGGTAGCCGAGAGAATAATTTTTATACCGATATAACAAACAAATAGCGTTCCACAAATCGCAAGGATTTTTAATACGATCGGAAACTGAGTTAATAAACTCTGAAGCCCAAATGCCATAAAAATTAATAGTAAAGTAAAACCAATAGTGGCGCCTGAAATATAGGGAAGCGACCTTTTTAAACCATGATTTAAACTGGTCGATAAAATGACGGTATTTACGGGACCGGGGGTAATAGACATTGCAAATGAAAAAAGAAACATCGAGGCAAACATTGTTATTGTCCTTATTAAAATAAAATGAGTATACAGATCTGTATACTCATTTTATTGTATGAATTTAAGACAATGCAATAACTACTATAAAATTGCTTACTTCAATATTTGCAAGAAATAGTTCACCAAGGCTTCAACCAGTTGCTTCACAATAGCTTGGCGTGTTTCTTCATCGATGCTTGGAACTTTTGCTTCCATCGCTTCTGAAGAGCCACTTTTTTGCTTTTTAAACTGGTCTTGTAACGCTTTAATTTGATCAGCGTTTAAGTCCTGCTCACATTGGCTCTCACCATCCCAATGTAAATAGTCTAACTTCTGATTTGGCTTAACCGACGTTGCTGTTAAAGGTAGACGATAGACATTACGCTTTTGCTGCTCAGTTAACTGTGGAAACAGATTAACGCCTAAGCGTTCTTCAAGGTAGCAAACACTCACGACTTTCACTTGCAGAGAGTTATTGTTGGGTGCGTAATAAGCCCCAATAGCACCCGTTTTTGGTATATATACCGCTTTATAAACGGCTGTTGGAACAATTACACCCTGCCCAATCGTTTTAAGGCGTTTGCCCTCAAAAACAGGGCCGGTAACAACATAAACATCTTGTTTTTGCTTGGTCGCAAGGGCGCGTGTGGCTTCTTCAAGTTTACGCCAGACTTCTTGGTTATTTTTAGGCGCTTGCGGCACCATATTACTTAACGAAAAGCTATCGGACTGTGAGCTCTTATTTGGCATATCGCCATTCGGTGCCATATGCCCACGGTCATAGCCTGAACCACGATAGTCACTTAACAGTGCCCGATGCTTTTGATCAACACGAGTTTCTTCATGAAAGTTATCTTCACGCTTAATTTTGACACTCAAACGTTCTGCATTTAAATGCTCAGCCGACCATAACGGCGTTTTAGAGATGCCTGAATACAAAACGTTAAAGCCGTTAAAGCACAGCGGATAACTGTCTTTTTTTAAACTTTCTTTATTTAAAGCAGGAGGAACTTCACGATAGAACTGATTTAAACAAGTCGAGTTAGTACTTAAAGGTGAAAACCACTGCGAAATCTTTTCACTACCAAAAGCAATTGCAAAACTTCCCGCAGCAATACAAGCAAGAATAATCTTGCCAAAATGCTCACTTAGAGAAAAAGAGTTTGTACCTTTACTACGTTTTTTACTTGCCATGTTTCTATCAATACCACTGTCCACACGCAGCTTAACAACCCTGCTTTTTTAAGTATATCTCTTATCTTTCAAATGGTTAAAACATGGTCATCTTTTTTGTAACTCCATTCCCCATTACGTAACAATCTGTTGGAATTATGAGAGGCTTTGGCTATTCAATTACGCCAATTGCGTATCTTTCGTTGAAAAGCACTGATTGCTTATGACATGGTTAGCTCCACAAATTTGGATAAAAATATAATCGGAGTCCACTTAATGATCCATTCAAAGATTATTGGTATTGGCGTAATCACGGGATTATGTAGTATGGCAGCTTTGGCTGAGCCAGCAGTCCAGCCAGGAGATACTTTAGAAAGTTTGTCTAAAGTGAAAGTTACGACAACGGTAAATGGCCAACCTGGTTCCATTAGCGATTTAGTCAATAGCGGACAAGTACAACAAGTTTCTGCTGCACCGACAAATGCAGCGCCTACCAGTGCTCCTATTCCGGCAGATGTTCCACCAGCACCTCCAGCAGGCGGTGAAATAGCACCTCCAGCACCAATTGATGCAGTGCCACCTGCACCAGACCAAGCGTCTCCAGCGCCACAAGATCCGAATGCTGCACCATCTGCGGCAGATTCAACTCAGTCGGCAGACCCGATGGCAAAAGATGGTGCTTTGCCAGCAGATGCACCTGTTCAAGCTCAATAATTTGAGCCATAAAAAAACCAAGACATTTGTCTTGGTTTTTTTATACATCAATATTTTATATCTCGATTTGACTACCTAACTCAACCACACGGTTGGTTGGAATTTGATAGAAATCACTCACCGGACTGGTATTACGCTGCATAGAGATAAACAGTTTCTCTCTCCATGGAGACATACCGTCGCCCACCGAATGAACAATACGATCGCGGGAAATAAAGAAGCTAATATGCATTAAGTCATATTCAAGACCTAACTGCTCGTAAGCTTGCATGAGTGCTTTTGGTACATTCATTTCATCTTTAAAGCCGTAGAAAATCTTAATACGGAAGAAATGTTCAGCTAAGGTTTCTGTTGAAATACGGTCTTCTGGTTCGACAAAAGGTACATCCTCAATCACTACAGTGACCAAGATATTGCGCTGATGCAGCACTTTATTATGCTTAATGTTATGCAACATAGCATGTGGTACGACGTTCGGTGTACCTGTCATAAAGACGGCATCACCCGGAACCCAGTGCACGCTATTACCAATACTTTTCACAAACAAATCGAGTGATAACGTATCGTGTTCGAGCTTGGCAAAAGTGAGCTCACGACCACGTTTCCATGTCATTAAGATGGTCACTGCAATCGCACCAATCAGTAATGGCACCCAACCGCCCGACAAGATTTTAAGTGAAGTTGCACCTACCAATACCGACTCTAAAACAAAGAATGGAATAATGAGGAGTAGCACTTTTGGCATGCTCCACTTCCAAGCTGAATAGATGAACACAGCAACCAGAATCGTGTCACACAGCATAGTCAAGGTTACAGCGAGACCATAAGCACTTGCCAAGTTTGAGCTGGTTTTGAAAATCAAAATTAAGATAATAATTGCGATTAAAAGTAACCAGTTTAAGAAAGGAACATAAATCTGGCCTTCTTCAGACTCAGAGGTATGTTTAATACTTAAACGTGGTAAATAACCCAATTGAATCGCTTGACGTGCAAGTGAAAACACCCCAGAAATTACAGCTTGAGAGGCAATTACGGTTGCCATGGTCGCCATAATAATCATTGGGTAAAGTGCCCACTGTGGCACCAATAAATAGAACGGGTTTTGAATCGCCGCTGGGTCTCTGAGCAACAATGCACCCTGTCCTGCGTAGTTTAAAACCAAACACGGCAACACTACAAAGAACCATGCTAGACGAATCGGAATTGGTCCGAAATGTCCCATATCGGCATAAAGCGCTTCACCACCAGTAACTGTTAACACCACAGCACCCATCACGAAAAAGGTCATTAGGGGTTGGTGGTAGATAAACTGAATCGCCCAATGCGGACTAAACATGCCTAACACCACAGGGGTTTGAATGACGCTGTGAAGACCTAATAATCCTAAAGATAAGAACCACACCATCGTAATCGGGCCAAAAAACTTACCGACAAAGGCCGTACCGTGTTTTTGTACCAAAAACAACGCGATGATAATGGTAATCGCAATTGGCATGATGAACGGGTCAAACACATCGGTTGCAATAGACAAACCTTCGACTGCCGAGAGTACCGAAATGGCTGGGGTAATAATACCGTCACCAAAAAACAGCGATGCACCAATAAAGCCAATGGCAATCATGTAGATTTTTTTGTTATCGGCAATTTTGGCTTTACGTAAGTTCAATGCGAGTAAGGCCATAATTCCGCCTTCGCCATTGTTGTCTGCACGCATGACGATGGCGACATACTTAATACTGATGATCAGCATTAAGCACCAAAAAATAATGGATAAAATTCCTAATACGTTTTCAGGCTTAATTCCCAACCCATGCGCTGCATGGAAGGACTCTTTTAAGGCGTAGAGTGGACTTGTTCCAATATCTCCAAAGACCACCCCAAGAGCTGCCAAAGCCGTGGCAGGCAAGGTTGCTTTTTTGGCCGTATTTTGCATTGTGTAATTAAACCAACATGATTTTTATCGCAATCTTATCACCTCTATTATTTTTTTTCTGTAAAGCTCATCTTAAATCTTGGCAGAACAAGATTTTTTAGTTACTATCGCACGCCTTGGTGAGGTGTCCGAGTGGCTTAAGGAGCACGCCTGGAAAGTGTGTATACGTTTGCGCGTATCGAGGGTTCGAATCCCTCTCTCACCGCCAGAATTAAAAAAAGACCTAAGTCATTTTGATTTAGGTCTTTTTTATTTAGCTAAAAAAAATCAATCTAATCAACTATAAGTAACTTCGCACCATTCAGGCTAAAAGACTGATGTGGCTCAGAGTTATCTCCGACTTGATAACTCATGCCTGAAGTTAAAGTAAATGTTCGCCCGTCTTTCAATCTACTTTCTAACTCACCGTCTAGGCAAAATAAAATATGTCCTTTTTCACACCAATGGTCTGCTAAATAATTTGCTGAGTACTCTACAAGCCTTACCCTAATTTTATTTTTTTCTTCACCAAAAAATTGGGTTTTCCAATAAGCTTTTCCAGTTTCACCGCTATATTCAGTGACTTCAATTTCTTCCCAGTTTGTAATTTGAAATGGAAAAGGTGCGATATTCATAATTTTTCCAAAGACGTATTATTGTATTTTCAACTTATAGACAAAATTGGTTTTTGCAAATGATTTAAAAATAATTATTTATTAGGCCCCACTACCTAACTCAGTAACGAGCCAATTAGATTTTGGATCCTTTTTTACAACAGTTACAAACACAATATAGGTTCCCGCAGGGTTACCAGCAAGATCTGCATGTACTGTTTTTATCTTTATGACGAGTAAAATCATTTTATAAAATTGTTGATAATAATCAGGTCTATTTTTTGCTGATTCGTAACGAACTTTTAGCACTTCTAGAACTTTTGAATCTTTATAAATTTGGGGTATTTCAGCATTTCGAATATTTAAGTTCTCGCCTAACCAAACATATTTATATGCTGTAGCTGCATCTCCATTAGAAAGTGAATTAAAAAAGGAAATAGCAGCTCGACTTGCTTGTTCTTTTTCAACGTTAGCGTTTTTCTCGTATGATTTAAAGGCTGCAAACAAACATAATCCAGCAAGAAGTAGTCCGATAGTTATAAAAATTCTAGACTTTGGCATTTGGCTTCCTTTCTAATTTTTTAAAATGTCATGTTAAAAAATAGTCAGATCAAAATTAAGTTATAGAAAGACCCAAATCGTTTTGATTTAGGCCTTTTTTATTTGAAATAAAATTTAGACTTCTCTAAACAACCTTAATCTAAAATGAACACTTCTAATGACTCTACATAAGGCAAAATAAGATATTCATGCTTAGATAAATGCTGTTCTAATTGGGTATGAGTCGATTGATTGAATTGATAAAATTCACTCAATTCTTTAAACAATTGAGTAGTTTTATTTGCATCGAATTTTGGTGTTTTAATAAAGTATAATAAGCTTGCACCTAAGCCAACATACTCTAAGCCATAGTTCTGATCTAAATGCTGAATTAAGCTAAAAGACTCAAAAGGATTCAAATCACAAGTAAAGTATCCATTGAGGCATGCTGCAAATTTTTGAGTTTCATTTTTACTGTTTACTAACTTTACTTGAATAACGTCATCTAAAATTTTTTCGGGTTCAGCATTAATCTGTAGCAGAGTCGATTGATCTTCATCACAATAACTAATTTTTTGAGGCAAGTTATTAAAGTCTATATAATTTTCTGGCTTTAATAATTGTTCAATATGATGTTGAAGTTCTAAAGGTCGAGTATTATCCCAACTTGCTTCACTGTCATCTTGAGTTAGTTCTGAAGCATCGAAGTAAAGACCATCTCCCATTGAAGCATGCATGGAAGTGTATTGGCATTGTCCAATATCTTCTAAAAGTAATAATACTTTTTTAGGTAAATGCTTCTGCTTAATTTCTGAATATAAGTTAAGAACATCCTTCCATGAGTTTACTTTACTCATTGTTGCGTAGCATATTAATTCATGAGCATCATCAGTTATAAGGGAATTTTCTTTTTCTTTAATACGAAGAATAGTCATAAGTTTTTAAATTAAATCTATATTTAGCTGATATTTATATCATAAATAAATCGTATATTTAACTTAAAAACCCTAACCCAAATCTTTAAAAAATATTCAATATTAAAGACCCAAACCCTCACGTTTAGGTCTTCCCATCTATAACTTACTCAGACAACGCTAATAACTTCTGAACATACTGCGCCGCATTATCCGCTATGTCTTGTTGAGTCGGCACATCGTCATCTTCTGATGGGTTTGTGTCTATACCATAAAATGCATGAAGCGGTTGATAGTCCGCACCCACATATAAAGCCGTTAGCTTAAATGGAGTAAAAATCTGCTCTAAAGAAAGGTTATATCCACCATACTCTGAATAAACTTTTTCTTGCACACCCGCAGATAAAGCCAACATAAACTTTTTATTTTTAAGTTTATCGCCTGTTGAACCATACCCCCACCCATAAGTCACAACTTCATCAATCCATTGTTTCAATAGCGGTGGACAGTTAAACCAATACACTGGAAATTGAAAGACTAAATTTTCGTGTTCTTCTACAAGCGCTTGTTCTTTGGCAACATCAATCACCCCATCTGGGTAGGCTTGATAAATTTGATGAACTGTAAATTGGTCTGGGTGTTTTTCTAATTCCTCTACCCATCTTTTATTTACAACAGATTGGTCTATGTGAGGATGGGTAACAATGACTAATGTCTTTTTCATTATGAAAACACTCTTATCGGAAAGTTGATAAATCGATTATAGAAGTGTGCTTTCCTAAATATAAGTACGGTAATTTATGTTATATACTATACTAAAAGATAGTGTAGATTTTAAAAATGACTGAGTGCATTCCTTCATATACACCATTAGAAGATACGGGTTTTGGCTATACCCTTTCTTTGATTAATGGCAAATATAAAATGATTATTATGTATTGGCTGTATGAAAAAAATGTCATGCGTTTTAATGAGATGCAACGCTGCATTGGCAATATTTCGTTTAGAACACTTAGTAATACACTTAAAGAATTGGAAAGAGATGGGCTGATTACTCGTAAGGAATATCCTCAAATTCCGCCAAAGGTTGAGTATCGCCTTTCAGAAAGAGGACAGTCTTTGATTCCTTTGTTAGATATGATGTGCGATTGGGGCGAGCGTAATAAGCCGTCTTAGTTTTATGACTTGAAGTGATACTAAATATGAGAAATGAATTAAGAGAAATTTTTATTAAGGGATGCGACGATAAGATTGAAAAGAAGGGAGATAATGTCGGTCTATCTTTTTATGCTTTTTTTAAAAATAAGAATGATAACCCTGAGCTACTGATGGAAGCAGCCCATTGGTGGATTATGTTGCATAAGCTGGACCACTTCGAGAAGGCAGTTAAGATTAAAAAGTTGGTTTTGAGTGAACAATAAAAGTTAGAGGAAAAGACTATTCAGAAAGAGGATAGTCTTTTATTCCTTCTTAAATAAATTGATTACCTTATTTATCTTCAACTGTATGAACTTCTTGACTTTTCAAACTATTTTTATCAAAAATATCAGTTCTCTCTTTATATTTTTGAGCCGTTCTTCCACTCTTATCTCTTGGTATATGCAGAAGAGTAAGAGGGATATGACGAATATAATAATCATGATTAGTCCCGCTATGTTTAGCTTTAGAGAAGAAACGTGAATTATCTAACTCACAATCGCTTAACTCTATTCCAGCATATGTTTCTTGAAGATAAGCCTTCCAATTTTCTATGACTGTACTTTCATTCGTTTGTTCGGATTCAGGCTTTATATAAATAAACATTCCTCCATGGTTATTCTTTTTTTCGCCTTTTGAATAGCGTTCTGTCAATTGTAAATAGCCTTCATTAAGGTAACTATTACTTGACCAAATTTTCGCCTCAGCTAACCATTTATACTTTTCAGTTCTTACGGTTATATCAACATTCCCATTAATATCAGAGTCTTTTTCAACATGATAAATTCTGCGTCCTTTCAGATAAAGCCAAATACTTGAACTAATTTGGGTTTCACTGAGTGACAAATGTTTTTCAACATCTTCCAAAATGCAAGAACAAGCTATATCAACATCTTCGTATAGCTGACTCAGAAAATCTTCGTAGCTACAACTCTCTAGCCATGTAACCTGAAGAGACCTAGCTAAAATTAAAGGATTGGACAAATCAAATGGTAAAATACTAGTCATCATCCTTCTTCCTTAGTCTGATTAGATACATTGAAGATAACTTTTCCTTTTTCAGAAAGTTCAAAGTATGGTGTAATCATCTGATTAAATTGACTTTTTGAAATTTCTTTACCATTTAAAGGATTAAAGAACTCATTGAAGTTATAAGCTTGTTCAATAGTTTGATTATCTATGACAATCCATTGTTGTCTAGAATCATCAAAAATTCTAAATCTTTGTATCAAAAGCGAAAATGGATATCTAACAAGTATATAGACAGCTTCTATAAATTTTTCTAATTGAGTTTCCTCTGCTCCGCTAATATTATAAAAGTAATTAAAACTTAGAAAGCCCTTTAACGAGGTCTTTTCTTCCTTAATTAGTTTAGTAATTATATTGAAAACAAAGTAATTTATTTGTTCATCATCTTCAGATGATTCTAAGATACTATTCAAGCTTTCTAGACTCGGATTTTTAAACCAAGTGACTAAGGCCTCTTCTTTCTTGCTATTCATAGCCTATACTCATAATTTTTCAATTATTCGTTCAATTCCATATTCAAAGCTTTCTAAAGATAAAGCATCATCAATTAAAGCTTCATAAATAGGATTCAATGGACTTGCATTATATAATTTTAATGGCAATCGAATTGTTAATGTTACATTTATAGGATCAACTTTTTCCTTATAATTTTTACATATACCAAAATAATCTAATTTTTCCTTTTGATTACCAGTTTTGTAAAAGTTATCGTCTCTTACATCTTCAAGTGATGAAACTTTTGTAGAGTGGTTAAATTTTTGATTTGAACTAGAAAATTGATGTTCAACAATACGTCCTAATTTTTCATTTTCGAATTTAGGCAATGCTGGTTTCAAATCTAATGCTTTTAATTCTGTAGGATGTATTCCTAAGTAAGTGGCAAGCATTACTGTTAAATTAGCATAATCTTTATTTCTCTGGGCCTTGTCCAATAAGGAAGATAAATCTTGCCCTAATACAACTATTGAATTTTTATAATCTACTTTAATAAAATCAAAAGCTGTGACCCAAACCTTAGTATAAGTAATTATTTTAAAAATTTCATTTTTTTGATGAAGATGTAAAACCCCACCAATTTCATTCATTCGGTTTTCGTCTGTAACCTCTTGACGTTCATAGTAATTCCTATCAATATCAAAGTAATAATATATAGAATCATCCGTTTCTAAACTAGTTTTAAAGTGATAGCTTCTATTAACCTCATTATTATCTAAAAGAGTAAAATCTTCTTTCTCATAACTCAAAAAATTAAGAGAAGAATCTAAGGTAGTTTGTATAGTATTAAGCTCAGAAGAGTTAAGACGGAATATAGTAATTCTTTTATTTCCAAATTTAATATAATTATTTAATATTTCATTTAATTCTAAAAAAGTATTTTTTATATTTTTTTCATTAATTTCACTTTCCTCGAGAGATCTAATTTTATTTATAAATCTTGGATAACCATTACCTGTAAGGCCATTTTTTCTTAAGGTATCAGCTGCAATTGTATAAGAAAACTCTCTTTTAGCTAGCTCCTTTAATACATTAATTAGTTGTTCTTTTTTTTCTTCAAAACTTATCATAATAGCTAACCAATCCTGTAAATTTTTTTATTATATATATTTTAAAAAACTCAATCAATTAGCAGAATTAATAATTTCATCTTAACATTAATTTTAGTATGCTTATTTATTAAGGATAAAGAATTTAGAAAAAATAAATTAATATTTTTAAGATATTCTTACCCTACTTAAAAAGCCCAACTCTCGTCAGGCCTTTTCCCCCATCAAACCCAACTTAAAAAATAGTCGAGCAACGCATCCCTTTCATCGGTGTTATTGGTCCCTAAAAGCTGAACCATCGCACCATCAATCACAAATAAAAACATGTGTGCATCTTCAACTGTAGAGGCAGACTTTACGGTTAAAAGCAGTTTATGAATTTCTTTAATGAACCATTTTCGGTAGTCAATGACTAGTTTATAGGCCACTGGATAGATCTTTTCAATTTCAAAAATGGCTTTAAATGGCAACCGATAAAAGCCATCTAAATTTGCATGTAAAAGGTAAATTTTCTTGAGTTTATCGAATGCCATGAGTTCACGGTACGAATGAATAATTGAAAACACCTCATGTTTTAATGCATCTATTTGAAAAGTTAAGCTCATCTGAATGAGCCTTTCTTTGGAGTGAAAATAGTTATAAAAAGTGGCTTTGGGGATTTTGGCTTCCTCAATAATTCGATCTATCCCGATGTAAAACCCATTTTGATTAAATAAATCTTTTGCTGCGTGGAGCACGCTTAATGCTCTAAATGATGCTTCTAAATTTGGCATTTTTATACCGTTTAAAATAATTTTTTGTTGTATGTAAAAGAGATAGAAATGCCGTCACTCTTAAATTGAGCGCTAAAAACAGGCATGCGAAAACGACACAAAAATGGTGTGTTCGCCTATCTCAGGTTTTATTGTTGCTATGATTTTTTAGTCGTAATGACCTATGGCTTAAAACCTAGAGTCGGTTAAACCGTTTTAAAGACCAGTGCGATATAGACGTAAAGATTTTGGCAAAGGTTGCCAATGAGAGAGATGAATTAGTACGCATAACGGCGAACTCCTTTTGATTAAAAAGAGTCTTACCAATTACTGCTAAATAATGGTGGCAAGACTAGAAGGGTTAGCAGACTGGTACAAAAGGAAACCAGCACACCCGAAGGTGTCCCTCCTAGCCTCACCATAAAGGCGTGACTTAAGAGAACGCACAAAAACCAAAACAGCATTGTTGTGCGCCTTTTGTAGACGGTCTGCTAAAACCGACTGGCAATGTAGGCCAGCAGGCAAAGGATAATCCGCGCGTTTTTGAGTGTCAATGTAAGGTTGAATAGAAATTGGTTAAATAATTTTTGTTTTCATTCAATTAGATATTTAAGCTAAACAGTCATTCAACTTAAATTTAAAGATATCACGATAATAGTAAAAATGTAGGATAGTGAATTATGATTGAGTTCATCATTTAAATGAGTAATTAATAATGATAATAAAGGGACCTCCCACCAGTTCAGAAGAATATCAACTTATCTTTCAATGGCTTAATGAACAGTTTTATTATTCTATTGGGGCAATGGCTTTTCTTAATCAAACACAAGCTATCGATGCCGAATGGCAACTCTTACGGTTGTATCACCCACAGAACTCCAAGCAACTTTTAGGAGTCGCGGTCATCCTTGCTGGAGGCACCTGTTTCTGGGTTCCAGCAGAGAAATCTTCATCTGGAGCATTGCTCTCTACATCAATTTTAGAGCTTCAACCGCGTCGGATTGTAACGACCGCAATTGGACGAGACTTACTACATGCCGAGATCAAACAAAAAGGACGCCTTTTACGAGAATATGATCAATGGATAATGGTCTGTTCACGCCAATTTTCTCAAGCTCAAGGCCGCTTGGCTGAACTCTCGGACATTTCCCGTCTTAACGAATATCAACATCAATACAATAAAGAGCGCTCAGTGAATGAAGCACCTGATTGGGAATCTCTGATTCAACAACAAAAAATTATTGTGCTTGAAGCAGACGACCAAATCGTTTCCGTTGTACGTTTGGGAATAGAAACCGATCGACTCGTTTCTATTGGCGGCACATATACCTTCCCTGCTTATCGCCGAAAAGGTTTTGCCGAACGCATCTTACAATTCGCGGTCAATCGAATCGTTGCAACTGGACGGATTGCCCACTTAATTGTCGACATCGATAACACCCCCGCGGTTACGCTTTACCGCCAAATGGGCTTCGAATGCATCGAGTCTTCTTACATTGGTTACCCAGAGTATTTATAAAAAATTATTCATTTTCAAAACTGTTTAAATGAACAGATTGATCACGCTATAAATAAAAGCTACAGTAAATAAAGTTTGAATTTTATAACTTTAAATAAATTGATAACGCATGCAGGCAAAGACATGGAAACCATACATGATTTTTATCGCCGCTTTTCTTTAACCAGAGATAGCGATTACTCGGTTCCATCGACTTCGTTTGGACATTTTAACGTGTTTCAACGCGATGCCTGCTCGTTTCTCACGCCTTATAGCCGCCGCGATTATTATAAAATTTCACTGGTTTTAGGCACAGGTGACCTTCACTACGCCAACCGCTGGATTCGGGTAGACCGCCCTGCTTTACTGTTTTCAAACCCGATGGTGCCATATGCATGGGAAATTAATTCGCCCGAACAGGCAGGCTGGTTTTGTCTATTTACCGAAGAGTTTGTAAACCAAGAATCAAGACAAAGCTTTTTAAAAGACTCACCGCTGTTTAAAGTCGACGGCGACCCACTATATTTTTTAAACGACCAACAGGTTGATGAAATTTCATTTATTTTCAAAAAGATGATGACTGAAATAAATTCAGACTACATTCATAAATACAACGTTTTAAGAAACTATTTGCACCTGATTGTGCATGAAGCTATGAAAATGCAACCGACCCAACAGTTTGAAAAACATAGTAATGCTGCGGTTCGAATTTGCCATTTATTCTTTGAATTATTAGAGCGCCAGTTCCCAATAGACTCACCCCATTTCCAGCTTAAACTCAAAACTGCAAATGACTATGCCTATGGTCTGTCAGTGCACGTTAACCATTTAAACCGAGCTGTAAAAGAAGCCACAGGTAAAACCACGTCTGAACATATTAGCTCGCGTATTACGCAAGAAGCCAAAGCACTGCTACAACACACCAGTTGGAATATTTCCGAAATTGCCTATAGCTTAGGCTTTGAATATTCAGCGTATTTCACCAATTTCTTTAAGAAAAATACAGGCTTTTCGCCTAAAAAGTTCCGTGAAGACTGTGTGGCCTAAAAACAGATTGTTTGAATTTTATAATTATTGGTTTGAATGTTATACGTCAGTTTGAGCCAAAGCATTTTATAGTTTTCCTACTCAAGTGATTTTGCAAAAAAGAGTATGAAAAATGAAATATAGAACTTTAGGACAAACAGGCGAAAAAGTATCAGCACTTGGTTTAGGTTGCATGGGAATGAGCTTTGCCTATGGTGCCTCAGACGACACACAAAGCATTGCAACCCTAGAAAAAGCCTTAGACCTCGGCATTAACTTTTGGGACACCGCCGACATGTACGGCAACGGCGCAAATGAAGTTTTGCTATCAAAAGTTTTAGAAAAACACCGCGACAAAGTATTTTTGGCAACCAAATTTGGCTTCCGCTACAAAGAAGATAACCTCAACCCACAAAACTCTTTAGAGTCTTATATCGACGGCTCTCCAGAGTGGATTAAAGTTGCGGTCGAAAACAGTTTAAAACGCTTAAATACAGACGTGATTGATTTGTATTATGCGCACCGCATTGACCCGAATATTCCAGTTGAAGACACCATTGGCGCAATGGCGGACTTGGTCAAACAGGGTAAAGTTCGCTATTTAGGACTCAGTGAAGCATCGGCTGAAACCATTCGTAAAGCGCATGCGATTCACCCGATTGCAGCGGTTCAACATGAATATTCGCTACTCACCCGCGAGTTTGAGCAAACCCATTTGCAAACCATTCGTGAGTTAGGCATTAGCCTTGTGCCGTATTCACCGCTATCACGTGGTTTAATTACCAACACGCTTGATGTGAGCAACCTAGACGAAAGTGATTTCCGTCGCCAGTTACCGCGTTATCAGGGCGATAACTGGAAAAATAACCAAAGCTTAGCGCAATCATTTAGCGAGTTTGCTCAAAGCAAAAACGCAACAGCGGCTCAACTGGCTTTGGCTTGGATTTTGGCGCAAGGTGAAGACATTATTCCAATTCCAGGTACGCGTAAAATCGAGCGACTTGTAGAAAATGCTGGCGCTGTAGACCTTGATTTAACAGCGGCAGATTTGGCAGAAATCGACGCAATTATTGCGAGATATCCAAACATGGGCGCACGCTATAACGCTGAGCAACTTGCTGCGGTCAATCATTAAAATATGAGCTATAAAAAAGTCCGACTTAGTGTCGGACTTTTTACTTTAGTCTTTGCTATAACTGCCCTGCTGGCGTCCATCGTTCCAAGTTACGTCTAACGATTTTTCAGAAATCGTCAGGCTTTCAGGAAATATACTTAAATTCTTTTTGAATTTAGAGTCTGGTTTTAAACCAATACAGTTGCCATTTTTCCACCATGTCCCTTCGGCATATTGGTCTAAAGCGCCATAAGCTAACATCCATTTAAACTTGCCGTCTGGCTGAAGTAAAAGTTCCGAACCAACTTCCATCACACCATTTAAATAATAGTGTCCACTCCAAGCCTGATCGGCTTGCTGAAATTTCACCTCTTTACATACGCTCGTTGGCTCTGCATAAATTTGAGAAGAAATCGCAATCATAGAAAGTAGTAGCAACCGTGCAAATATATTCATTATTTAATTCCCTATATTTTTAGTGTTATTTTCCAGACTCAACTTTTAAATAAGTTCCATCTGCATACACGTTGTGTCCAAAGCCACAACCCGAGTTACCCTCGTTTTGTTTGACCTGAATGAAGTTTCCTAATTTCGCATTGGTTTTAAAATCGAGCTGAATGCGGCAGTCTTGATCTTTATAGACTATTTGCTTTTTATTACTCGGCATTGTGGTACCAAACTCACCCATGTTCGGGCCGTAAATTAAGCTTCTAAGGCCCATATATAAACCAGCATAGCTGATCGCATATTGCCCCTTCTCACGGCTTACAGTGATGTGGTCCCATTCGCCAAAACCTGAGTAACGCACATATTCACCAGACAAGTCATTTGATGCTTTTGGTGCAGGTAATTGCTTAAGATTAAACTGGCTAGATTTTGATTTGTCATCGAGCATAAACCACGATCTTGCCCAAAGTGGCTGACCCAGTTTTGCATAGGCTAAACCCACGTTATTGTTAGCAACTTCAATATCTCGGTCAGTAAATTTAACCGTGGTTTCATCTGCATTGGCTTTACAAAACGCAGTCCAAGAAGCTTGATTCTGGAAATTTTCTAGGGCTTTTTTATATTGTTTTTGGTCGTAATTTTTCTTACCTAAGCTCGCGTATTGCTTCACTTTATTACAGCTTTGTTGTAGCTCTTGTGCAAAAGAAAATTCTGCATGAGTAACCGACAAAGCCGAAAGTGTCAGAACCGCGCACCCTGAAATAATAGATTTAATCATTTTTAAAATTCTTTAATAATTAACTAATTATATAATATGAGCTAGTTCGACAAATCACAATTCTCTGCAACAAAAGTCCATTACAATGCTAGTTAGCTTAGGCTCTTTTATCAGGCCATATAAAAAGGCCTGAACGTTTAAGTCCAAGCCTTTTGATTTTTAGAGTTTAGCCAAATCTCAACTAAGAAGACTCACTTAGACTCAAACTAGAATGATGATTTTGACAAATTGCGCTTTGTAAAATCTTCATACTATTTTTAATCGCATCTTCGACCTGTATTTGACTCTCTCCCATGAAATGAATTTTTGCAGGAATATTTTCATAACTAAAATTGTTATGGTCGCCACTTTCTTGAATTAACTGATATGTAATCGTTTCATTCTCTAATTCTTTAATGCCATTAAATAAAAAGCCAGAACTATACGGATTGGGCATCATCAGAAAACCAGTGATTTTCGTATTTACTGGCTCTAGCGGAATATTCATTGCCGCCTTAATCCACATTTCATATAAGTCCACTGACTCATTACGTAATGTAATGAACGGAATTTCCCCTCCACCAACTCGCCCGCCAACCTCTAAAAAGACCAGCTCACCTTTAGATTCAATAAATTCAAGATGAATCGCCTGATCTTTTAATTTTAAGAATTTACATACGTCTAAAGTAAATGTTTCTACTTTTTGAATAAACTCAGAATTATCAATCGTGACTGAGCCTAATGGCGCACCGTTTCTGAAGTCTAAACAGGTATTAATATATTTTGAGACTTTAAAGTAAGGCATTTTATTGTCAGAAATAATCGCATCGACGTGATAGATATCTCCCTCAATAAATTCCTCGACTTCGTAGCCTGCATAGGAAGACAAATGCGGAATATCTTGCAATTCACTGATTTTTATTACGCCTTCAGAAGCCGCACCTACCTGAGGTTTTAAAATAATCGCTGAGCCACTTTCTAGCAGAAATTTCTCAATGTCTTGGTGTGAAGACACTTCTGCATATTTAGGGTAACGGACAGTAGAATGAGCTAAAGCATCCTTCATTTTTTTCTTGTTACGGCACAACAAATTGTCTTCAACCGTTGCGCCCACAATATTCAATTCAGTTCGAATGCGAGCGGCAGCATCGAGGTCATATTCCGAGATGGCAATAACATAATCTATTGGCTTTTTTTCATAGATTTTTACGGCTTCTTTTAATACATCCTCTTCATTTAATTGTTCTAAACCCGCTATGTAGTAACAGTTTGAAGAGGTGATATAGCGCATGGTGTCTACTAATGAAATATAAGAGACATGCACGGCATCGTGATCTATATATTTATTAAAGTCAGACAATTCATCGTCATATCTATTGATGATTAATACATGTTTCATATGACTTTCACCTGCTCATGTATATGTGTGACTAAACTACGGATCTTATCTTCACTTTCAGAACGGAGAATGATGTAGCCTAATCGTGAGGTCCAATCATGGTTACACGCCAGTTCATCGTCTGCTTCGTAGTAGAAGTGATGGTGTACACATTCAGGTGCTTCTAACAGTTGCTCTAGCCCACTAAAACCTTTAAAAAGGCGGTGATTGCCTTGAGGAATAAAGGCAATTGCAGAGACGATATTTTTCTCTATTGAAGGTGAATATGGCAGGTCGAGATATTCACTCAGTACAGCTTGTGCGAGATCAAAATTAGTCGCCAGTTTAATTAACTCAACAATATTGTCACCCGGTAAACGTGCAGCTAACTCGATCGCTACGGCTTTTCCCTGAGGTGTTACTCGCAGTTCTAAGTGAAAAGGTCCGATGTTTAATTCTAAGGTTTGAATGACTTTTGCGGCATAACCAAAAACGTGTTCAGAAAATTGACCGTCATATTGATTACCCACAATATGCCCAATTTCGACAAAGTAAGGTTCAGGACCTAATAGCTTCTCTGTCAGTGAAGCGAAGGTTATCTTTCCATCTGTATGGACAATTCCTTCGACACTGTATTCCTTCCCTACAATGTATTCTTCAACAATTAAATCACCACTTGCATAGAAGCCAATATCATTAGGTTTAGATTTCCAGATCGCTTCAACTGTTCGTAAAAGCTCCTCAAAATCTGCAACTTTTTTAACAGACATACTGCCCGCCATATCAACCGGCTTCACTACAGCAGGAAACTTAAATCCTTGAGGTAAGCGAATCTCTTTACCCTGTGAAATCAAGGCATATTTAATATCGCTCAAGCCTGACTTGGTTAGCTTGTCACGAAATTTGAATTTATTTCGAACCGTTTGCGCTGTCGTATATTCAAGAGAGTTTTTAGCAAATGAATTGCCTAGCTGTGCTGCCATAGGTACGGCATATTCAACCCCCGGTAATATCGCTCTTACGGTCTTTAACTCATTAATTTTAGAGAGTTGGCTATGAAAATCACTGGTATCTATTTTTATTATCTCTTTTGCTTTTTGTCGCATTGTTCCATCAATGCTGCACTCTCCTTCGTCAGTAGAAAAAACATATAAATCTATACCTAATTCTTGAGCGGCATTTAAATAAGTGATGCCCGAAGAAATAGGTTCTATAACTACTACAGTCATTGTTACAGTCTCCGTTAGGGACCAAAACTTTCCAACTCACACAGAGGCTGATTTAAAATTTTATTAATTATTGGGGTAGAACCGACACCCACAGTTAACTCGTGAGAGTCCAAATAATTTGAAAAATCAAATCCATTATTCGTCCACGTACAAAACGGGATATTTATAATATTGACCTCAGCTTCAACTTGCTCTCGAAAAACATTGACGCAATGTTGATGGTAATGACTTAAAACTGACCGATTAATCGCATAGATATTCACTTTAGAAATAGGATTTTTTCGGATGAGATCCAATCCCCGAGTAAGTGCAGCACCCATACCACTTCCACCGCTTACAATATTAAGCGTAGATATGGCCTTCTCGTATTCAGGTTCTATATGATTATTCAGGTTATATTCTAATTGGTCACCAATCGCTAGCTTTTGAAATAAGTTAGAAAATATTCCATTTGGTCTTAATTTTATGTGCAAAACAAAAAAATCATAATTTTTCACACCCAGTGAAACCACAGAGTAACTTCGAATTAAAGATTCTGATGGGTGTTTGATATTTACAATTGCTTTAGAACTAAAGAAGGTCCTTTTAATTTTAAATGTGAGCTCAACAATATTTTCAGAAAGAAAATTTCTAGTTATTAATTGAGCCACACTAAAATTATTAACCAATGGTGCGATTTCGACATCGCTCTGAGCATAGCTAATACAAGGTAAGAACTCTTTATCTATGGCAACTTGGTTTCCCGATTCATATACGACTCCACCTTTTAGTTTACATCGACAAACTCGGCACACACCTTTTAAACAGCCTTTCATCACCGTGCTATCAGGCACTGCATTGATAAGAGGCTGCTCAGAATCAGCAATGAAAATATGCTCTTTAATGCGAACATTCACCATTGGCATATTCTAATTCCATTGCTATGAAAGGGTTTCAGCACGCACAGCCTGAAAATACTCTCCTACCATCGGAACAAAGCTATTGATATGCTTGATTGCAAGATCAAAGTCTTCTTGAGTTTTAATTACAGAAGAAAGCATATCTGTCATCATGCCGCTATGGTCTTCAGCTTCATCAAATGCAACATGCGAAGCTGCGCCCGATACAGCCTGATTCCCCATATGAACACCCGCTTTTTGCGTAATAAAATTATTAAATTTGTCGCCATAATATTCGAGGAACCAGTCCCAAACGACTGCTGGCAATGCACCAAATTTCTCTACACAAAAGTTTAAATACCCCATCAGTTTCCATGTTTCAGGAAATGCATTTTTTGAAATAATCTGATCTGAAGAATATCCATATTTAGTCAAGTCTTGACCAAACATTTCATCGTGTCCAAATTCATCATATAAATAATATGAAAGCTGTTTTGCAGCAGAGATATTATTGATTGCTGCAACGCGTACAGCATTTGCATCTAACTCATTATTCATATGAATGCGAATAACGCACTCTAAAATATGTCGTTTATAATATTTTTCATCGAACCAGTCTTCATTATGAAATTTATGCATAATTTCATCTTTTTTAAACTCGCTATGCATAGCATGATCAACCGCACTTTCTAATTTTTTCAGACTTTCCTGTGAAAAAAACACGTTTTATCTCCGTTATATTTAAATTATTATCCAAGTATTAAATACTTATTTAGCTAGAATTAAGATTATTATTAATCAAACTTAAAACAAGCAAATATTATGTTTAAATATATTTTATAAAATGTCAACAAAATATTATTTTTTAGATTTTCTAACTAAAAGAAGTATTATTAATCAAAAATAAAAGTAATAAATTTAATTAACAATTAAGCAACAATATTGTTTAAACAAAAAAATTAATTCCAATTAATATTCACCACCAACAAATTTTAAATAACTTACACTTCATGGAAAAGAAGGAATTTAACAGGGCTATATTATTACAAAAAATAATGTAGAATCCTTGTGGCTAAATATATGGAAGTATTATAAAAGTGAATAATTTAATTATCGGAACCCTATTTGCGCTCTGTGCAGCTGCACTCAATGCCTCTATTGGTGTGATTAGTAAATTACTCATGCATAGTGGTTTAAACCCACAAGATATTGCCTTTTTAAAAACCATTATTGCCTTTTTCTTTTTAAGTGTTTTTTTATTTAAAGTCCCTGTTCGCCAGAAGATTGCATACATAAGTAGCACTCCAAGCAAGCTCAGTGTTTTTGCTCAAATTGCGATATGTGCCTTTTTAGGCATTTTCTCTCTATTCTTTTTCGAGACCATTGCCTACAACCACGGTGCTGCGGCCAATGTGGTCGTGGTATTAATGGCTTCAGCAGCTATTTCAGCTTTATTTTTTGGCAGATTAGTTTTAAAAGAAAGTATTTATATTCATTCAATTATTGGAACATTATTAGCTGTAACGGGTATTAGTGTAATTTCATGGAAAGGTGAAAATAGTTTATTAATGCTTATCAATGCTTCTATTGCAGGTATTGGATATGGTTTATTTTCAGTATTAATTAAAAAATTCAGATTAAATGGTGGTTTATTTCTAACCAAGTACTTATTACTTTTTGGTAGTGTTTATCTTGCTGTTCCCTTTTTAATCAACTTTCATAGCATAAACTTTAATACTGATATCATTTTAGGTTTGGTTGGTTTAGCAGTCTTGCCTACAATTCTTGGCTTTTTCTGTACCACCAAAGCTTTGTCTTATATGAGTGCGGCAAAAGTACAAGTGACTGAGCTTTCTGAACCAATTTTTGCGGCACTCATGGCTTGGGTCTTCATTCATGAGCAACCGACTTTATCTTTTTTATATGGCGCGATTTTCATTATTTCAGGCATCTTCTTAATGAATAGAGCGCCTAAATCATAATTTAGCTAATTTCATTTATATTGCTCTGCGTGGTGGCAAGCCACTTGCACCACACTGGCAAAATTAATCGCCATTTGTGAAGGTGCATGTTTTTTATATGCAAGCGCTAAACCCACCGTAGGTACTGGCGCTTGCAACGACCGATAAGCCACACCCTGTATTTGCAATTGTTTGGTCGACTCTGGAACCAAAGACACCCCCAAGTTTGCAGACACTAACGATAAAATTGACACAATTTGCGGTGCATTTTGCCCAATTCTAGGTTCAAAGCCACAGCTTTGGCATGCTTGTCTGATCGCATCAAAAAGCCCTGCACTAATTGAAGGTGGAGAGACAATAAAATCAAGCTCTCGAAGGGAAGCTAAATCAATTTCTTTTGATGACTCATCTAGTTTAAAAGACTCTGAAGGCAAGGCTGCAATTAAGGGTTCAGCCAATAACTCTTGAATGATTAAGCTCTCTGGAATATGACTTGGAGGCCGAATAATCGCGACATCTAAACGATCTTCAAGCAGTAAATCGATAAGCAGTAAGGTGTTAGCTTCTTCAAGCTTTAAATTCACTTTAGGATATTGCTGCTGAAAATAGCGAACGCATTTAGGAATTAGAGGATTCAACATTGAAGTACCTGTAAAACCTAATCGCAATTGGCCAACTTCACCATTTGCCACTTGTTTGACTAAGTTCGCTGCATCTTCTACACGCTGCTGTACAGGCTGAATGGCATTTAAAAAGGCAAGCCCAGCTTCGGTCAGTTCCACCCCATGCGGAGAACGAATAAATAAATCTGCACCGAGTTCTTCTTCTAAGTCTCTTATTTGCATGCTTAAAGGCGGCTGGCTCATGTTTAAGCGATGCGCCGCTCTGGTAAAGTTTTTTTCTTCTGCTACTGCTAAAAAGTAGCGTATATGCCTTAGTTCCATCGCTATATATAAAACATATCATGATCCCTTGTTAAATATATTAGAAAAATACCATCTAAATTGCTAATTTTAATTTATCGAATTTTCTCGATGAAGCACGCCGAAAGGCGCTGCACCTCTTTTCTGTCATGGTTATGATATGAGCTCTTCATCTACACCCAGTACCTTAAGCACTGAAGCAACTTCTGTCCTTTCCCGCGAGTGGATTCACAAAGGTACTAAAGCCTATAAACATGCAGGCTTCGCTTTATTCTTGGTAGGCTTTGCTAGTTTCTCTCTGATTTATTGCGTACAGCCGCTTCTGCCAGCGTTTAGCCAAAGCTTCCAGATTAGCCCTGCAAGCAGCTCTTTAGCCTTGTCTTTAACGACCGCCTTTTTAGCGATTTCAATTGTCCTATCGAGCGCTTTTTCACAAGCGATTGGCCGTCGTGGTGTGATCTTCAGCTCAATGCTGTGTGCAGCTATTCTTAATATTGTGGCGATGTTTACACCTAACTGGCACAGTTTACTCATAGCACGAGCACTAGAAGGTCTATTGCTTGGCGGTGTACCAGCCGTAACCATGGCTTGGATTGCTGAAGAAATCGCACCTGAACACCTTGGTAAAACCATGGGTTTATATATTGCAGGTACAGCCTTTGGTGGAATGATGGGCCGTGTCGGCATGGGCATTTTGATTGAATATTTTTCTTGGCGCACTGCTTTAGGCTTACTTGGGGTAATCTGTTTTATTTGCTCGATTGCTTTTTTGAACTTACTTCCTGCTTCGCGTAATTTCGTCCAGAAAAAAGGTTTGAATTTAGATTTTCATATACAAATGTGGCGTACCCATTTAAGTAATTTCAAATTGCTACGTCTATTTGCAATTGGATTCTTGCTGACCAGTGTATTTGTGACTCTATTTAACTACGCTACTTTCCGTTTAAGCGGTGCGCCTTATTCACTGAGTCAGACGCAAATTAGCCTTATTTTCTTGTCGTATAGCTTTGGTATGGTGTCTTCATCATTAGCAGGTAGCCTAGCCGACCGCTTCGGTAAAAAAACCATGATGATGAGTGGCTTTGCCTTAATGATTGTGGGCAGTCTCATGACGCTACTCACCTCTCTTTTCGGCATTATTATCGGTATTGCATTTATTACGACGGGTTTCTTTATTACCCACTCACTCACAAGCAGCTCAGTGGGTGCTGAAAGCAAACAAGCCAAAGCCCACGCCAGTTCACTGTACTTACTGTTTTACTATATGGGTTCGAGCATTGTTGGCTCGGCAGGTGGTTGGTTCTGGTTACACGGCGGATGGAGCGCCATAGTCGGTTTAACCGTTGTACTTTCATTACTTGGAATATTTTTAGCGGTTTCTACCTCACACGCAAAAGCTCATTAATTTTTAACTTAAAGGAACCTCACATGTCGAGTTTATTTGTTTATGGCACTTTAGGCCCGGGCCGACCTAACGCTCATATCCTTGAAAATATTGGCGGACAATGGACAGAAGGCTGGGTAAATGGAACCTTACGTAACGAAGGTTGGGGCGCAGATTTAGGCTATCCGGGAATTGTGCTCGATGATGCTGCTAATCAAGTTCAAGGTTTTGTTTTTAGCTCAGAACACTTAGATTCGAACTGGAAATTGCTTGATGATTTTGAAGGCGAAGAATATGAAAGAGTACCTGTTCAGGTCACTTTAAATAGTGGCGAACGTGTTGATTCATTTATCTATGTGTTGAAAACCTAAGTCATTTTCAAGCTAAACTGCATAAGCACTTAAAAATAGAACGAAAAAATTCAAATGCTCATTTTTTGGCTTGTATTTTTTTTAAGAAACTGTAAAATTCATTCCACATCGCCGGCATAGCTCAGTTGGTAGAGCAACTGACTTGTAATCAGTAGGTCCACAGTTCGAATCCGTGTGCCGGCACCATCATTAAACCTCATGAATATTTGATTTATGGGGTTTTTTGTTGCCTGTAGATTTTATAATACTCAAAAATTTATAGGTATTACCAAAAAATTGAGTGCAGATCTATTGATCTACACCCTTCAAATTATTTTTCGTATTTCTCCAATTCAGTAACCATCTCTTTTGCCGCTGCTATAATTTTAGGTAAAACATACTAATAATATTTTTAAAGAATATCTTTTCGAGAAAAAGCTCTTGTCAAAAACTTTGTTTTTTAAATTCGATAAACACTTATTATAAATCTAAACTTCAAAATAACTTTCTAAAACCAATTTATTCTTTTAAAAGCAAAATATGGTGCCGCTAATTTATTAAAAAATATAGGATTAAAATAAGAAATATTAAAAAGATAAGATTATAATGCGCCCCCAAATAAGGTCATGTTAATAAGACCTATTTTATAAACTTTAATTCATTACGATACCAACAAGGAAAAATATGAAACTCCGTTTTATTTTACCTGCTTTATTTCTAACGTTACCTTTAACAACATATGCCCAAGACACCACATCTCAAATTCAAAACGTTGCAAACCCACCAATTTGCTTAATTGAGGGTACTCCTTCAGCAGAACACTATAAATCTATTAAACGTATTAAAGTCGCGAAAGGAACATATGGTGGGTTTGAAGAAATAAAACCTAAATTAGCCATTGTTGCCCGTAAATATGGTGCAGATGTGGTGATTAATTATCATCAAAGCCAAAGATTTGGTTTCTGGCCGTGGCGTATTGTTCGTCCTGTACTTACAGGAACTGCCGTGAAATGGAATACGCCTGTTGATTGTGCAGCCTTAGGTGGAAAAGAAATTCGTTAATACAAAATGAAAAAAGCCCAACATCCTGTTGGGCTTTTTTCGTATTTCGTTACTAGGTACACTTCCTGTAATACCTCACGTCCTGATGCATAAACTTATTATTGTTGTTTTACGTTTTGGAACTTCCTGTTCCCGTTAAGTGCATCATAGGTAATTTATGAAGTCATAGAAAGACTCAAATTTCCCGAATGTATGTAAGAAAAAGCGTACATGGTTCTTTTAAATTTAAAACTCGATTTACCTATTAATAAAAACTGAAAATATGAATTTTCAAAAAGTTCAGTTCGTCAATTAGATAAGAAAAATATATAATGAACCTATTACTTTATTTCTAAAATAAATTTAAAAACAACAAGGAACTTAAATGTTTACTTTACCATCAAATCTTTTTCAACCTTTAGTGATCATACTTACATGCCTTATTTTGATTGTAAGTAAAATGCCTCAGCTAAAATTTAGAAAAACTATATTATTTCTAGCGATGAGTAGCCTTACTTTAATGATTATTTTAGGAATATTTGGCTTCTTTAATTAAGTTTTATTTCTTGCTCTTCTCTATCATTTTTTCAAAGTGTCTAAGGTTTGGGTTGAGCGTATCCCAATTATAGGCTTGGCTCACAAAGACTTCCGCCCTAGGCTGATAGAGACTTGGGTCATCTAAAGTTCCTGCACGTATTGAAATCATTTCAGGGGCAATTTCAGGCAAGCCAAAAAGCTGAGAACCACAAGTCGGGCAAAACGCTCTTTTAATGGAACGACCAGAAGAACCTAACGTCTCAAAATATTTAAGCTCACCACTTACTTTCAATTCAGATTGATGAAAAAAAGCAATTGGCGCATATGCCGAACCCGTCGCCTTCTGGCAATCTCGACAATGGCAATTAAAGCTATAACGTGGCTCTGCTTCGCTTTGGTAGCTCACTGCTCCACACAAACACGATCCCTGATATTTAGCTGACATAGCTCATCCTATTTTTTTATTGCTGTGATTTGAATATAACGTACATATCCAGCTTGGTAGAGTTGTTGGCATAACTTTGCAGTCATTTGAATTTTAAAATTTGCCAATCCGCGGCTTTGGTTTTGTTCTTGTTGATTTTGAATATATTGCGAAAAACCGAGTAATACAGGTTCTGATAAATCTTCAATTTGGATATCTGTAAAACCTTGTTGTTCTAAAGCATTTCTTAGCGTTTTCTCGTTTGGCACATTGTCCCAAACCACGTCTGCCGCTTTAAGCAGATAGCGATACTTCTGTTCTTGTAAGACTGTCATGTTTTGACATGAATCAGCTTTCATTAAGTAATGAAAACCTAATCGGCCTTTTGAATTTAAAACTGGAGTGACTGAGTTAAGAAATGAATTTAAAGAACTGTGATAAGCCGCGTCGATACACAACACCACATCGAAAGATTGTTTGAATTCAAATTGTTTTAAATTTAAAAATGAACCCATGTAAATCTGGTTTATTTCGGGAATAAATTTTTGAATTTTATTAACACATTTAGCTTGCAGGTCAACTGCACTAAGGCTTTTGGGCTGATAGTGTTGTAACCAGTGCATTAAACTTGCACCCTGTCCACAGCCTAAATCTAATAGATGATCTTTTGAATTTAAATGAACTGCTTGTGCCAAATGGTCAGCCAATTGGCAACAAGCTTCACGATAGTTTTGGGTATTTTTCCAAAAGCCCAAATTTGTCCAAGCAAGCTCTCCATCATCTCCCAAGCTTGATGCATCAATTGCATATTTATGAGAAATGAGTTTAGAAAGAGCTGCTTGAACTTTTGTTTTCACAATTTTAGTAACCGAGCTCAGGAGCAACTTCAACCTGAGGCTTTAAACCTACAAATGGTAAAGGTGCACCTAAAATTTCAGCAATGTGCATTGCAGAAGTAACGGCTGACTCTAAAATTGGCAAGCCATCACATGACCATGAACCACAGTAGAATACTTTACGGTTTAAGTCTAAATGACGTTGTTGCAATTCTTTATTTAAAGCAATTGTTTGCGAGTCAACTACTGCACGCGTTAAGGTCACTTTTGAAATAACTTTTTTAGGGTCAATATCAGTGACTGGACGCCAAGTCTGGAATACAGGATTTTTACCAACCAGTGTTGGTTCAACTGCATTCATCCAAACTGTGAATTGCTGACGCGTAAACTTACGATCCATCATATAGCTAAGCACTGACCAGTCTTTACGGCGTGGTGGCATTACTGTGGCATCTGTATGAATCACAAGATCACCTTGCTCAAAACGGAATTGCTTCAGCAACTTCATATCTTCAGCAAATTGTTCAGGGTTTAAAAACTCATCGATCTTAGATGTCGGAGTTGCAACAATCACGCGATCAAATAAATTCTGTTCACCTTGGCTGTTTTCAACCAATACTTTTTCGCCTTGTAATTCAACTTTTTTAATAGCCGATCCGCTATGGATGTCGATATCTTTAATTAAGCTATCTACAAATGCAGGTGTACCACCTTTCATACGTAACAGCATGTCGCCATCAGTTAAGTGACGTAAAAACTCAAGTAGATTTTTTGCAGGCCAGTCGCCAATTGTTTTTGGGTTACACGTACAAATGGTATATAGCACTGGCATTACCACACCATGCCAGAATACTTCTTCTATATCGTTCTGATTAATAAATTCAGCGAGAGTAATATCTTGATTTTTAGATTTGAAAAACTGGTGGATTGCAGTTTTTAATTGCAACATCCCTTTCACAAGACGCCAGCCATATTGCTGGATACCTTTACGGTTATTGATAATCGGGAAATTACCAATACGGCTACGAGATGTGGTTAACCATGTTTCAGTACGGTCTTCAAATAACCAGCTACATGACATATAAGTACGAACCGGAAAAGTTTTAATACCTAAATGAGCAGCAAGGCTGAGTGTGTTTTTCCACAAATGTGGATTCATAACACGCAATGGCGCATCAATAATTCCACCGTCGAACTCAATACTATGGCTATCCATTCCCCGGCCAGGAAGTGCTTCAAATATCGTGATCGTATGCCCTGCATCTTTCAGAATTCTTGCTGCCGCAAGACCTGCCATTCCACTGCCAATAATTGCGATATTCAAAATGATGTCCCATTTTTCGAGAATTTTTTTGATTATCACTCATACCCTAAAAAAACACCGTATTAAAAACTACCAGATTTTTATTTTTTACATGAATTTATATACAAAATATTTAGTTTCTTACCCATCTCTTTTTTTATATTTTCTTACAAAAACAAATAAGCATATAAAACCTTATATTCTTTAGAAATTTAAAAAAAATCTTTTAAATAAATAAGATAATTTAACTATATTTATATCATTTGTTTTACAACTATCTTTTTTTGGGATATCATGAAACCACAATAATGAGAACCAAATCACATAAAACAATGCCGAAACAACAATGCCAACCATCATAAAAACAGAACCTTTACAGCGAAAAAGCCCGCTATTCACACTTGATAGCGGGCTTTTTATTACTTTGCTTTAAGGGTTAATCGAGAGGATTTATCCTTCTTGCATGATTGAACCGAATTTTCCACGATTAAAATCATTAATCGCTTCCATAATCTCAGCTTTGGTATTCATTACAAATGGACCATAACCTTCGATTGGCTCATTAAGCGGTTGACCTGTTAACACCAAAAATTTAGTGTCTTCTTCTGCATTTAGGGTGAACTCAACGCCTTCACGAGATAAAATCGCAACGGTTTTACCTTCAAGACGGTTTGAGTCATTAACCACAACTGTCCCCTCTAACACCACAACAAGCGTGGTATGACCTTCAGGCACATAAAGAGTATGTTTTTGGCCTTTAACCAGTTTGCCATCCCATACATTTAGTGGACTAAATGTAGTTGCTGCACCTTCTGCATCTGCATATTCACCTGCAATCACACGCAAATGGCTACCATGCTCATCTAGTGCAATGTCTGGAATATCTTTGGCTTCAATCGCCTGGTATTTTCCAGGAGTCATTTTTGAATTGGCAGGTAAATTTACCCACAATTGCACCATCTCAAAAAGACCGCCATGCTCTGCAAATTCAGGAGAATGGAACTCTTCATGTAACACGCCTGCACCAGCAGTCATCCATTGCACATCACCAGTTTTAATGGTTCCGCCACCGCCGCTTGAGTCTTTATGCGTCACTTCGCCTTGGTAGGCGATTGTTACTGTTTCAAAACCGCGGTGAGGATGGGAACCTACACCTTGCTGCTCGGTCGTTGGTGAGAAGCTATAAGGCGCTGCATAATCCAGTAGCAAAAATGGGCTTAGGGTTTGGCCTAAACGGTCATAAGAGAATAGGTTATATACAGGGAAACCATCACCCACCCAATGCATCTGGTTATTTTGATATGCACCAAGAAATTTCTTCATCTGATCTCTCCTATATATGTAGGATTTTCTTGAACTGGGATTGATTTTACGCCTCAATAATTGCAGTTTATAGATCAGGATTAGCAACACATTATTTCATCTATGAGACAATCGTGCCTTTTCAGAATATGTCTCGGCTATCGTCCTATTTTTAAAATTCTTAATCCTATTTTTTAGACTTAATCACAACATAAAACTCAACTAGCATAATTTTAGGCAATGATGACCTACTCAATAATTTTTCATCATTCATTTTGATAACATGAGGAAATAAAAAATGGCTCAAGATTACGTGCGTTTAGACAAGGATAATGCTGCAGTTCTTTTAGTTGACCACCAAGCAGGTTTACTTTCTTTAGTTCGAGATATCGATCCAGATAAATTTAAAAATAATGTATTAGCACTTGCAGATGCTGCGAAATATTTTAATTTACCTACTATTTTAACGACCAGTTTTGAAAATGGTCCAAATGGTCCTTTAGTTCCAGAGTTAAAAGAACTTTTCCCAGATGCGCCTTTTATTCCACGTCCTGGCCAAATCAATGCATGGGACAATGAAGACTTCGTAAAAGCTGTCAAAGCGACAGGTAAAAAACAACTGATTATTGCAGGTGTTGTGACTGAAGTTTGTGTAGCATTCCCTGCTTTAGCTGCATTAGCAGAAGGCTTTGAAGTGTTTGTGATTACCGATGCTTCTGGTACTTTCAATGAATTAACCCGTGATGCTGCTTGGGACCGTATGTCAAAAGCAGGTGCTCAGCTTATGACTTGGTTTGGTATGGCATGTGAATTACACCGTGACTGGCGTAATGATGTAGAAGGTTTAGGTGCATTATTCTCAAATCATATTCCTGATTATCGTAACCTGATGACCAGCTATAGCTTTAATACATCGCAAAAATAATGACATGACCAAGATTAGAATGCTTAAGCACTCTAATCTTGCATTTAAATGGATTGATCTGAAATTGATAAGCTCTTTTGATGATTTTTATTATTTCTATTTGGTCGTAAAACACGGCGGCTTTAGTGCGGCCAGTGAAGCCGAAAATATTAGTAAGTCAAAGCTCAGCCGACGCATTATTGACCTTGAAAATAAATTTAATGTCAGCCTGATTCAAAGAACAACCCGCCATTTTAAAGTGACCGATTTGGGCCAAGAGTTTTATGAGGAATGCTGTAAAGTTATTGCTCAAGTTGAATGTGCAGAAAACGTTTTGTTAAAGCAAAAAAGTGAACCTCAAGGGTTGGTAAAAGTGAGTTGCCCACCTCTGATGATGCATTTTCAAATTAGAAAAATTTTAAATCAGTTTTTAAAAACCTACCCTAAAGTTGAAATATCTCTTGAACTTACAAGCCGTCGAGTAGATATTTTGCATGATGACATCGACCTCGCGATTCGGACCAATTTCGAACCCAATGAAGACTCAAATCTTATTGTTCGTGATGTGATTAAAACCGACCACTGTCTAGTGGCTTCGCCTGAATTGCTACAAGGTCGCACGATTGAGCATTATTCCGAATTACAAGACTTTCCAAGTATTAGCTTGGGAACCCAAAAGCAAAATTATATCTGGCATTTATGCAATATTCGCAATGGCGAATCGGTTGATGTGCCTTATCAACCACGTATAAAAAGTAATGACTTGGCAGGTGTCTACTATGCTGTTATGGACGGCCTAGGAATCGCAGACCTTCCCTTTTTAACCGTTGAATCTGAAATTCGTAAAGGCACACTGGTTCATATTCTTCCTGACTGGAAGTCAAATATTGGCATGCTACAACTGGTTTATGTGTCTAGAAAAGGCCAACGTCTTGTGGTTGAAAAACTCATTGAAACACTGATTAATGAATTAAGACATTTGCCTGAAAGTGCTCAAGGTTATTCATTTTCATAATGCATTGAGTACTTCTTTTAGTAGAGAACAGATGCATTCTGTTTAAGTTCTTTAAACTTTTCTACAAGAAAATCAATTAACAACTTTACTGAAGGCAACAATCCACGCCTGCTTGTATACACCAAATGAATCATTTCAGGAGGAAATTGCCATTCAGGCAATACGTTCACGAGTGTTCCTTTAGCAAGATCTTCATAGACCACAAGTTCTGGTAATTTTGCTACCCCTAATCCTTGTAACGTGGCGTTTCTTAAAGCTGTTAAATCCGTAGTGGTGAACCGAGGGTAGCATTTTACTATGGCCTCTTGTTGGTCTTGAGAATAAAGATGCCATGCATATTCGGGTGCAAAAGACTCCATCATTAAAATAGGCCAATCGGCTAATTGCTCAGGTCTTGAGATTGAAAAATATCGACTGGTTAAATTAGGGCTAGCAACAACAAACTGCCGGGCCAAAGCCAACTCACGAACAATAGAATCACTATCAGGCAAAGGTAAAGGCCGAATTCGAATGGCCAGATCAAACCTTTCATCAATCAGGTCGACTCTTCGGTTTGTCGCCTCTACATGTAGTTTAATTTTAGGATAAAGCGCCAGAAATTCATTGAGCATTTCACTCACATTAATGTGCAGTAAGTTTGTTGGACAAGACAATTTAATTAGGCCACGTGGTTCCGCTGTTAAATATTCAATCGCCTCTTCTGCTGCCTCTGCTTCAATCAGCATTGCCTTACAGTGTTGGTAATAAATCTTGCCCACCTCAGTAATCGAGACTTGGCGGGTTGTTCTATTGAGTAACTTCACACCAAGCCGATTTTCTAGTTCTGCCATACGTCGGCTTAATAAAGACTTGGTCACCATCAACTCGTGACTCGCAGCTGAAAAACCGCCGCAATCAATAATCTTTACGAAAAAAAAGAGGTCATTTAAGTCTTTCATCTGGTCATCCTGACATATCACATATTAATCACAGTGTATTTTCAGCAAGCTGAATATAAAACATACCATATTGTTCTTCATGCATGACAATGAGTTCTATTTTAGATATTTTTCGCCATTTATCCTATTTGTAATATGAATTACACCCTTACCAAACAGAGCATATAACAATGACAACTCCAGCAAACTTCAATGGTCAGCGTCCAGTTATCGATCCAGATGATTCAGTCATGCTTTTGATCGATCATCAAAGTGGTCTATTTCAAACTGTAGCAGACATGCCAATGACCGAATTACGTGCCCGTGCAGCAGCATTGGCTAAAATCGCAAGCTTGTCGAATATTCCAGTGATTACAACTGCTTCTGTCCCACAAGGTCCAAATGGCCCCCTTATTCCAGAAATTCACGCAAATGCACCTCATGCACAATATGTCGCCCGTAAAGGTGAAATCAATGCTTGGGACAATCCTGAATTTGTTGCCGCAGTAAAGGCTACTGGCCGTAAGACTCTTATTATTGCAGGGACAATTACCAGCGTTTGTATGGCTTTTCCAGCAATTAGTGCGGTTGCAGAAGGATATAAAGTTTTTGCAGTGGTTGATGCTTCAGGAACTTATAGCAAAATGGCGGAAGAAATTACGTTAGCGCGTGTTGTTCAAGCTGGTGTAGTTCCTATGGATACGGCAGCAGTTGCTTCTGAAATTCAAAAAACATGGAATCGAGATGATGCACTTGAATGGGCACAAGTTTATACTCAAATTTTCCCTGCCTATCAGCTACTGATTGAAAGCTATACCAAAGCTCAAGAAGTGATTAAAAATAGCGAAGTTTTAGACTCAGCACGCTAAGTCCCGATCTTATCTAAAAAAAACCGGTCATGAATGGGCATGACCGGTTTTTGTGAAACATCACATACAGCATAACTGCATGTTTTCGTTCAGAACAAAACGAACTTGTTTTATTCCTTACTCAGATAAGTCTACGCAGAGGTATTTCATTTCAACATATTCTTCAATGCCGAATTTTGAACCTTCACGGCCTAGACCTGACTGTTTTACGCCACCAAACGGAGCAACTTCATTTGAAATTGCACCCGTGTTAATGCCGACCATACCGTACTCAAGCGCTTCACCTACTCGCCATTGACGAGCTGTGCTTTGTGTAAACAAATAAGCAGCTAAACCAAACTCGGTATCGTTCGCCATTGCTACTGCTTCATCTTCTGTTTTAAAGCGGAATAGCGGTGCAAGTGGACCAAATGTTTCTTCTTTAGACACTTTCATGTCTTGCGTTACGCCAGTTAAAACAGTTGGTTCAAAGAAAGTACCGCCCAGTGCTGAACGCTGACCACCAATACGAATTGTTGCACCTTTCTCAGTTGCATCTGCAATATGAGACTGAACTTTTGCAATCGCATCTTCATCAATTAAAGGCCCTTGAGTTGAACCTTCTTGACGGCCATCGCCAACTTTAAGCTTAGACACCGCTTCAACCAAACGCTCAGCCAATGCATCGTAAATACCGTCTTGAACATAAATACGGTTCGCACAAACACATGTTTGACCGCTGTTACGATATTTACTTGCCATAATGCCCTGAACCGCTTGTTCAAGATTGGCATCGTCAAATACTACAACTGGTGCATTACCACCTAGCTCAAGTGAAAGCTTTTTAATAGTTGGCGCACATTGTTGCATCAAGATACGACCAACTTGTGTTGAACCAGTAAAGCTCAGCTTACGAACGATATCGCTTTCACATAAAGTTTTGCCCACTTCAGCCGCATCACCGCTAATGTTAATTAAAACATCAGTTGGTAAGCCTGCTTGTAATGCCAAAACTTCAAGCGCATAAGCTGTTAACGGCGTTTGCTCTGCTGGTTTAACCAACATTGAACAACCCGCAGCAATAGCTGGACCTGCTTTACGTGTAATCATGGCAGCCGGGAAATTCCACGGCGTAATTGCAGCAGTGACACCAATCGCTTGTTTAATCACGAGCAAGCGTTGGTTTGGTAGTGTCGGTGTTAAAACCTCACCATCAACACGGCGAGCTTGCTCAGCAAACCAGCGGATGAATGATGCTGCATAACCAATTTCACCACGAGCTTCTGCCAATGGTTTACCTTGCTCAGCAGTTAAAATCTGTGCCAGATTTTCTTTGTGCTCAAGCATGAGGTTGTACCATGCCAATAACACATCAGCGCGAGCCAAGGCAGTTTGCTTTTTCCAAGCAGCTTGCGCTTTTGCTGAACGGTTAATTGCGGCTTCAACCCCTGTGCGGTCATAGGTTTTCACCCATGCCAAAGTTTCACCCGTAGCAGCATCATTTACCTCGATATAATCATTTGATGCAGGCGCTTCTAATGAAATATCAGGATGTTTTAATAAATACTGCAAATTGTTTTGAATCATGCAGATTGCTCCATTGCTTTTGCACTACCTGCTTTGAGTGTCGCAAAACCTTGTTTCAGGATATCAAGGCCTTGACGGAATTGCTCAGCAGGAATGGTTAATGGATATAAGAAACGAATTACATTACCGTATTTACCACAAGTAAGAAGTAACAACCCGTTTTCCATTGCATAGTTTTGTACAACTTTTGCTTGCTCAGCAGTTTCTAGTTCTACTGCAACCATTGAACCTAATGCACGAATATCAGTCACTACATTGCCTGTTGCTTGCTGAATGTCTTTAAGCGAAACAACCAACTCAGCGCCTAGCTCATTTGCACGGTCGCATAAGTTTTCTTCTTCAATCGCATCAATCACTGCATGCGCGGCAGCAACCGCAATCGGACTACCTGCATAAGTACCGCCTAATCCACCTGGGTTTGGCGCATCCATCACTTCTGCACGACCAACTACACCCGAAATTGGGAAACCACCGCCCAAGCTTTTCGCCATCGTGATCAAGTCAGCTTTAGTCTCGTAATGGTTCATTGCAAACAATTTACCAGTACGTGCAAAACCAGACTGAACTTCATCTGCTACCAATAAAATACCGTGCTTATCGCAAATAGCGCGTAAACGTTTTAAGAACTCGGCAGGTACAACATGGAAACCACCTTCACCTTGTACTGGCTCAAGCACAATTGCTGCAACATCGTGTGGTGCAATATCTTCACTGAAAATATCTTCAACGCTTTCAATTGCCGCGTCTACTGAAATACCTTTAGCAGGCACAGGGTAACGCGCGTGGAATACACCAGCTGGCATAACACCGAAATCACGTTTGTAAGGAGCAGTTTTACCTGTCATTGCCATGGTCATGAATGAACGACCGTGGAAACCGTTACCAAAAGTGATAATGCCGTGACGACCAGTGTAACAACGGGCAATCTTCACCGCATTTTCAACTGCTTCTGCACCTGTTGTGAAAAAAGCAGACTTGGCAGGTCCTGCAATTGGTGCACGCTCATTAATACGCTCAGCTAAAGCGACATAGCTTTCATAAGGTGTAACTTGATAGGCAGTATGAGTAAATTTAGTGAGTTGTTCAGTTACCGCTGCAATCACTTTAGGGTGGCGATGGCCTGTATTTAAAACCGCAATACCACCAGCAAAGTCGATAAATTGGTTGCCTTCCTTGTCCCAAAGCGTGGCATTTTCAGCTTTTTCCGCATACCACTGACACATCACGCCTACGCCACGTGGAGTTGCTTGCTGTTTACGTGCGTTAAGTGCAGAATGTTGATTATCCATTTGATTCCCTCATATTTTCATCATCAGTTGCAGCTTTGGTTTTTACATCCTGTGCTTAATTTTCAGGGTGCTTTACAACAACTGCCTATGCATGTAATTTCGCTCGTCTGGCGGCAACTGACGAGAGCCATTTTTTAACTGTAGGAGAGAGCCAATTGCGTAGTTTACTTGGAGATCATTTGTTACAACGGCTCCAACAGGACATCGAGGGTAAACTCCATCAGCGACTTTTTCGTTGTCTACGCGCTGCCATTATTGATGGAGTGGTTCAACCAAAAACGCGCTTGCCCGCTTCACGGGATTTGGCCAGTGAAATTCATGTTTCGAGAAATACAGTTCTTACGGCCTACGAACAACTACAAGCTGAAGGCTATTTAGAAGCACGTACAGGCCATGGCACATGGGTTGCAGAGAAACTACCCGAAAGCTTTTTAAATACAAAGAATGAAAAAAAGAAAACTAATATTCATAAGGTTCAAAACTCTTATGCGCTATCGCAACGCGGTTCAAATTTATTAGGCTATGCAGCAGCCTCTCCACATCAATGGGGTGCATTTGTGCCTGGAGCTCCGGACGTTACCGAGTTTCCACATCATATTTTTAGCCGTATTCAAGCAAAATTAAGCCGTGAGCCAGACATTAACCGTCTGATTTATAGCAACGCGGGCGGATGTATTGAACTTCGAAGTGCGTTGGCAGACTACTTACGGGTTGCCCGTTCAGTTCAGTGTGATGCTGACCAGATTATTATTACCGAAGGTATTCACCAAGCGATTGATTTAGTCTCACGTGCGCTCAGTGACATTGGTGACCGGATCTGGATTGAAGATCCAGGCTATTGGGGAATGCGTAATACTTTACGTATTAATGGCGTTGATATTCAACCAATGCCAGTCGATGCCGAAGGCATTATCCCCGAAGAAAATCCGGTTAAACCACCTAAACTCATTTTTGTGACGCCCTCACACCAATATCCACTCGGTTCACATTTAAGCCTAGATCGCCGACGCAAATTGATTGAGATTGCCCGCCAGCACAATAGCTGGATTGTAGAAGATGATTACGACAGTGAGTTCCGTTTCTCAGGCCAGCCCTATCCATCTTTACAAGGTTTAGAAAATGATGCGCCAGTGCTGTACATGGGCACATTCAGCAAAACCATTTATCCATCTTTAAGAATTGGCTATTTGGTAGTGCCTAAGCCGCTCTTTTCACCCTTACGGATTGTGGCAGCTGAACTCTATCGTGGTGGGCATTTGCTCGAACAAAAAGCTCTAGCTGAATTTATTCGTGAAGGCCATTATGAAGCACATATTCGTCGTATGCGTCTGCTCTATGGCAAACGGCGTGATTACTTGGTGAGCCTGATTAAACGCTATCTAGGGCCTGAATTTATCCACGAATACGATGAAGCAGCAGGGTTACATCTGGTTTTAAAACTGCCAAACTCTTGCGATGATGTCGCGATTGCAGCGACCGCACTTGAACGTGGTGTCAAAGTTCGCCCACTTTCACAGTATTACATGCAATCACATGCCCACGCGCAACGTGGTTTACTTATGGGTTTTGCCTGCGTCAATGAAAAAGATATGGTGATGGCTTTTGGTGTGCTACTCCAGTGCTTACGTGAAGCAGGTGTATCAACCCTGAATTAATTCTTTAATCTCATCATACTGAATAAAAAAGAGCCTCATAAACAGGCTCTTTTGATTTCTAAAATATTAAACTAACTTTTCTTCTTGAGTATGAGTGAGATGAGTTGTTCTACGGTCTTTACCCCAACCCAGTTTTTCCGACAATATTCCGAAGAACACAATAATGCCGAACAATGCTGTGGTGTAAATCACTTCTTTGAAATATGTGCCTTCAATCAGCATGGTGAGAATTGCCCCAATAATTGCAAAGATCACCACATAAGTCAGATAAGGGAACATCCACATTTTAAAGTCAATTTTCACCCCTTCAGCTTCTAGTTTTTTACGCATACGAAGCTGCGAATAAGCAATGGTCAAATACACATACAGTGTTGCCGCGCCAGTCGTTAGCATGAAAAAGTCATAAACATCCATACTCTTGGTTGCAGTTAAAATCACGGCAATCACAGAGAAAAAGCATGACACAATTACGCCAACCCACGGGCTGCTTTTACTGTTCACAGAACCAAAACTTTTCGGTGCATCACCACGTTTAGCTAAAGAGAACAACATACGTGAACACGTGTAAAGTGCTGAGTTAAAACAACTACATACCGACGTTAACACCACAAAATTCACAATATGGCGAGCCCCCGGAATACCAAGTGCACTTAACGTTACGCTATAGGTTCCCCAAGTCGAATCTTTCAAAAGTTCATTGTTGTGAGGAATTAAGCATACCGCGACAAACATTGAACCTACATAGAACAAAATAATTCGCCAAACCACTGAGTTAGAAGCTTTACGAATTTCTTTAGAGGGATTTGCCGATTCTGCTGCCGCTACAGTAACAATTTCAGCACCAATATAGGCAAACATGACCCCAAGCAAGGCAGTAATGACGGATGATCCTCCATTTGGCATAAAGCCTTGAGAGGTTAAGTTACTAATACCAGAAGCAGCCGGATTACCCCAAGGCCATAAATGCATGATGGCCAAACTACCAATCACAAGGAAAATAACAATCGCGATAACTTTAATGAGCGCAAACCAGAACTCAAACTCGCCATAGTTTTTCACGTTTTGTAAATTGACTGCGACCAATGCGACAATGACCACGACCATATAGGCCCAGATTGGTATAAATGGGAACCAATTGTTGAGAATTTTACCTGCTACATAGGCTTCCCATCCCATGAGCATTGCGAGAGTACACCAGTACAACCAGCCAATTGAAAAGCCTGCCCAACGACCAATCGCGCGGTCTGCATAAGTTGAAAAAGAGCCACTGTCTGGGTTTAAAACGGCCATCTCGCCTAACATACGCATGATGAACCAAACGAGTAGACCACCTAAAGCGTAAGTTAGAAAAACTACAGGGCCCGTATTGTAAATAATGCTACCTGAGCCCACGAATAGAGAACCACCAATAACCCCTGCAATTGAGATCATCGTTAGGTGGCGTGATTTAAGTCCATGTTTTAAACTTTGGGAGTGATTGGCTTCAGAACCATTTTGATGAGCTGCCATATCATTTTCCTTAATATATGGAGGATATCGGCCAATCTCGGAAATCCTCCGAAGCCAACTATATCCCCTAAAAATTTAGCCGTTTTGCCCAATTCCTAAAACAGAAAATTCACTGAGCTTATCCGGCGCTTCCGTATGCATACTTCCAATGGCTTTAATTTGTCGTTTCGGCCCTGAAGAAACGAGAGCCATTTTTGTAATAAAAGAGAGAGCCAATTGCAAAATTTATACGCAAAATTGGCTCTTTTTAGATTGCATGTAGGGAAATGGTTTTTAGTTTTTATTTTAAAAATGAATAAGTTTTACTTTAATTAGATTGGAATTATTTAGTTTTGCTCAGAAATTAATAAAGCTTTCGTACCTTTTTCTAAAGCTCTGAATATATGTTTCTGGTCGGCAGGGTAACAAATATAGTCTCCAACACTGAGTTCAACTGCCTCATCAATTAGACCAACCAAAGCTTTACCTTCCACCACAATAATATGCTCCACAGAACCGACTGGATGTGGTTCTGAAAGACGGTCTTCGCCCGGCTCAACAATGAGTAAATAAACATCTCGACGTGCATGCGGCGGGCAAGTCGCCAACAAAATGGCCTTGTAATTCGCAATTTCAGAGCTAACGGTTGGGCCATCTCCACAACGAATCACTTGCACCTGATTGCTTGGCTCTTCCATCAAACGTGCAAAAGGAATATTTAGTGCAACACAAAGTGCCCATAAGGTTTCAATGCTTGGGTTACCTTGCCCTGCCTCTAATTGTGAAAGTGTAGATTTGGCAACGCCTGCACGACGAGCAACCTCTGCCAAAGAAAGCCCCGCTCTTTGGCGTTCACGGTTTAAACCTTTAGCAATAATTTCAATTGGCTGAGACATTCACCACATCCGTTCTATAAAAAAAACGATCGTTCGTTTTGACAAAACAATCAGACTTATTCATTATAATGGAAAATCGTTCGTTATATCATCCTATGACCACATACACTCTCATTAAGAAACTTAGTAAAGATACTACACGCTCGATTTTCTTTGTGTGTCTAGCGACGAGTGTCGTTGGTATGTCTTTAGGTTCACTCGCTGCAAGTTATGGCTTAGCACTCTGGATTCCACTTTGCCTATCCGTATTTGTGCTCGCAGGAACTGCTGAATTTATCTTTATTGGTTTTTTAGCAGTAGGTGGTAGCCCGATTGCTGCTGCAATTGCAGGACTACTCGTCAATTTACGGCATTTACCTTTTGGGATTGCTGTTAATGAACTAATCAGAGGTAAATTCTCTCGATATTTCGGGGCTCATATCATGAACGATGAAAGCGTTTTGTTTGGCATGGCACAGCCTGATTTTGAGACTAAAAAAGCCGCTTATTGGTTGTGTGGTATCAGCATTATGCTGAGTTGGCCACTCGGTGTCACTGCGGGTTATTTTATTGGAAGTGCTATTCCAGACCCTAAAACATTTGGTCTAGATGCCATTTTCCCTGCCATTTTAATTGCCCTTACTTTTAATGCTTTAAAGAATAAATCTACTCGAAAAGTTGCATTTGCTGGATCAACTTTGGCACTGATTACCACACCTTTTTTGGCCTCAGGACTTCCAATTCTGATTTCACTTTTTGGCTTAATATTTGGTAGAAAAAAATGAATCAACAATTACTCATTATTTTGGGCATAGGCTTGCTAGCACTCGGTACTTACAGCATCCGTTTTGCTGGTTTTCACTTAGGTGCCAAATTTACTTTTTCTGAAAAATATCAAGTTTTATTGTCAAATGGTGCAACTGTTTTGCTCTGTGCGATTGCGGTCACGACGACATTTTTTGAAGGACAACATTTCGCCGGATTCGCGCGTATATTCGGTGTTGGATTTGCGCTTTTATTAGTTTGGAAAAAAGTACCACTGTTATTGGTAATTTGCTTGGCAGCCGCTGGTACAGCACTGTTACGTTTGCTTGGAATTAAGTAATAAAAAAGGCGAGATAAACTCGCCTTTTTCGAAACTTTGCTTAGAACGGTAAATCGTCGTCTAAATCTGCTGGTGCAGAAGCTGGTTGCTGTGGAGCTTTTGGAGCAAAACCACCACCTTGCGGGCTGTTGCCACCATTACCAAAACCAGCTGGGTTGCTGCCATAGCCGCCACCACTATTTTGGTTATAACCACCACCTTGGTTATTATTATTTTGATAACCATTGCCACCTTGTTGAGGTGCGTTAAAACGTGGTTGGTTAAAATCATTGCCGCCAGCGAACCCTTGTTCACCTTGTTGACGACCATCTAACATTTGCATCTGTTCGCCACGAATTTCTGTTGTATAGCGCTCTTGGCCATTTTGATCTGTCCACTGACGCGTGCGTAATGAACCTTCAATATAAACCTTAGAACCTTTACGTAAGAACTGCTGAGCAATTTCCCCTAAACGGTTATGCAAAACAATACGGTGCCATTCTGTTTGTTCTTTACGTTCACCTGAAGTTTTATCGGTCCAAGCTTCACTTGTCGCGATTGAAAATTGAGTCAACGAACCCCCATTTGGAAAGGTTTTTGTTTCAGGATCACGACCCAAAGTACCAACCAAAATAACCTTATTTACACCACGCATTAGCTGTCTTCATCCTATACATTTCTATGTTTTACTTTATAAGAGTTATGCTTAAATGGCTACCTCTTTACCGAACAACTGCGTTAAATCACGTCGCGCAGCCTCATCAAGAGTCTGTTTATCGACTTTAATATAAGCAACTTGCTGGTCAGGCATTACCACAACTTCTTCTATACCACGAATTGCCAATAGCTGTGTGGTCCACTCATTCACCTGTTGCACTTGCGGCAATGGCAACACAATCGATGACAAATACCGCGGCTGAGCTAAACCAAAACTAATTAGCAACCATATTATAGCAATCCCTGTTAAGACACTCCATCCAATCGCAGTATTATGTAACATCAATAATTGACCACCTAGTGTGCCACCAAAAAAAGCACCTAAAAACTGACTACTGGCATTTACACCCATAGCAGTTGCTTTTGACTGGATTGGAGCACATTTTGATAACCACGATGGCAATAATGCTTCCATCACATTAAACGCAATAAAGAAAATACCTAGGCCTGCGAGTAATACATATTTTGATTGATAACCAAATATGAGTAACAGCAAACCTGCAATAATGCCTGTAATTGCCGTTAAGAAAATTCCTCGCATTTTGCGATATTTTTCAGCCACGATAATGCTTGGAAATGCAAAGAACAGACTAATTACTAACAGCGGCAGATACACCAGACCATGACTTGCTAAAGGAATATGTGCAAACTCAATGAGCTGTGAAGGCACATAAATAAACATGGCGGTAAGCAGTAAGTGCAGTGCAAAAACCGAGACATGCAAACGGTTTAAATCACCCATTTGGATGACTTGCTTCAGCTGCGCCATGTAGCCTTGCTGATAATTACGATGATGACGAGTCACTTTAGGTACAAGCAAGAGCATCAAAATCGCGATTAAGCCCATAATGGTCGTGACAAAGAACAAACCAGAAATGCCGACAAGGCTTGTGAGCCAAGGTCCAAGACTAAAAGCCACCACAAAAGACAGACCAATACTCATGCCCATGGCAGCCATGGCTTTAGTGCGCTGCTCTTCGCGTGTGACATCTGCCAAAAGCGCCATCACGACTGCTGAAACTGCACCTGCACCTGCTATGGCACGGCCAATAATCACACCATAAATCGTGTCAGATAAACCGGCAATTGCACCGCCAATAGCAAAGAGTAACAAGCCAAGCACCACAAGAGGTTTCCGGCTAAAACGGTCAGCAAGTAAGCTAAATGGAATTTGTAAAATAGCCTGACTTAAACCATAGACGCCCACAGCCAAACCAATGAGTGCTGGAGTCGCATATTGATATGACTGCCCGACTACAGAAAAGACAGGAATAATCATGAACAAACCCAACATGCGTAGTGCAAAAATACTACTTAAGGCAAAAGTTGAGCGACGTTCCAAAGCATTCATCATATCAATACACGTTTATCAAACTAGGCAAATTATAAGCCGATTCGTTTCTAAAAATACGGGACACCTTATTTAAATTAACGATTTCAGCTTAAAAAAATAAAGAGGCATTTAGCCTCTTTATTCTAAACATCTTTACTGAAAATTAGCTTAAGACGAATGTGAATGGCGTTTACTATATTGAATTGAAGCAAATACAGCCCAAACAATAAATGCTACACCAATTAAACCTGTTACCACTTCTGGTACATGTACGCCTGTACCACTTGCAATCATAATGAATGCTAAAGCACCAATTGCATAATGTGCACCGTGTTCTAAGAACACATAAGCATCTAGCGTGCCTTTTTCAACAAGATAAACTGTCATTGAACGGACAAAAATAGCACCAATTGCAAGACCAAGCATAATCACGACAACATCGCTGGTAATTGCAAATGCACCAATCACACCGTCAAAACTAAAAGAGGCATCTAACACTTCTAGGTATAAGAAACCACCGATACCCGCTTTAACTACACCAGAAGCAGCGCCTGATCCATCTTTCATAATGGCGTTGCCATCTTCATCAATTTCAGGTTCACCGCCTAACATATGGCTTAATACTTCTACACCGATATAAACCACAATGCCCCAAATACCTGCCATAGTCACAACAAGGCGCTGCGACTCATCAACATTTGCTGCCATAATTAACATCGCAATTAAAGCAATAAAAACAGACATTGCCGGTACGCTAGCTAAGCTAGAAAGTTTAGCTTCAAGCCATCTGAACCAATGAGTTTCTTTTTCCTCATCAAAGAAGAAGTTTAAGAAAACCAATAATAGGAAAGTTCCACCAAAAGCTGAAATCTCGGCGTGGTGGGCCATTAAGCGTTCAGAATAAGTTTTTGGATCGTTGAGTGCCAATTTAGCCACTTCAATCATTCCCATATCCGCAGTCACGGCAACAATCGCCACTGGGAAAATTAAACGCATACCAAAAACGGCGATTAAAATACCCACCGTCAAAAACAGCATTTTCCAGAAAGGATCCCAATTACGCAGAACCGATGCATTGACAACAGCATTGTCAAAAGATAAAGAAACCTCCATTACAGCTAAAATGGCTGTAATCGTTAAAGCTTTAAGCATGGTAGACACGCCTGCTTCAGGTCCATGGGTAAAACCCCAATAAGCGGATAGCGCTAAACACACCACCGTAAAAAATATCGAAAATCGGAAATGCTTCATGGATCAGACCTATACCAAGAACTAAATTTAATCTTTCTTAAAACCGTGGCTATTATATCGATAATTAACCACAAAACGATGTTGTTTTGTGCCGTTATTACCTTTACTTTATCTCTCTGTTTAATAAAGAAATTTATAATTTCCAATTAACTTATTAATCGTATTAAATATTTTCTTGCGATATATCTATCATTATTATTTTTGTATTTTAAAATTGATTTAAAATCCGATTCAGCTGTCTTATTTTAAATGGAATGATTTTATGCTTTTTTCTCAAGAACTCTGGCAACGTAATTTAAATTTATATCAGAAAATTCTAGACCTGCCTTTTAATCAGGAACTTGCCAGTGGAACTTTAGATAAAGAAGCGTTTTGTCATTATGTTATTCAAGATGCTCAATATCTTGTTGCCTACGGCCGCGTTTTAGCCGTTGCAGCAGCAAAGGCTTTTGAAGCTGACGATATCATGCAATTTTCAGATGCAGCCAAAATTGCGATTGTGGTTGAACGCAGTTTGCATGATGACTTCATGAAAAATTTTGGCGTAACCAAAGAAGAATTTAAAAATACGCCATTAACGTTGGCCGGCCACCATTACACTTCATTTTTAACCGCAACTGCTTGGTCTGAGAGCTATCCTGTGGTGCTTGCAGCACTTTTACCATGCTTCTGGATTTATGCCGAAGTCGGTAAAGATATTGTAAACAAATCAATTCCTAATAATCCTTACCAAGCATGGATTGATACCTATGCAGGCGAAGAGTTCCATACAGCCGTTCGCAATGTAATTGCGACAGTTGATAAAGTTGCAGCACGTTGTGATGCAGATACGTTAGAGAAAATGCATGCCGCGTACACAATGGGTGCAAAACTTGAGTGGTTATTTTGGGATAGCGCCTACCACAAAAGACAATGGTTAGGTTTAGATCATATTTAAAACTTCAAAAGAATCGGTCAGATGGTTCAACACTCTGATCGATTTTCAATAAAATGCGAGACAGATATGTATATCGGCGAATTAGCATCTTTAACTGGAGCCACTCCTAAAGCCATTCGGCATTATGAGAAATTAGGCTTGCTACCTATGGCAAAAAGAAAGGGAAATTATCGTATTTATGAAGCGATTGATGTTCAATCAGTTAAGATGATTCGCCTCGCGCAAGCTGTCGGATTTAGCCTTTCAGAACTGTATGACTTGTCTGCTTTAAAATATAAAAATAATCGATTTCCTGTAGAAGTTGCACAACAGCTCATTCAGAAAAAGAATCAACAAATTATTGAGCAAAAAGCAGCGTTAACGCGTTTACAAGAAGATTTAAAGCAATTAGAGAATGAGATTATTCAAACTTATATTACCAATAAAATTTCGGCTTAAAACAGCTCATTAAAATTTGAAATAGCTTTCAAAATGAGTGCTTGACTCTGCCCTTAGGGTAAAGGTTTATCGTAATGACTTCGTTTATTACGGATAAATAAAATGAGCGCTCATCTTTCTACATTTAAAAGTTCAACAGCATTAATTACAGGAGCATCTTCAGGAATAGGCAAAGCCTATGCTCAAAAACTTGCATCTTTAGGCATTCATTTAATTTTGACTGCACGCTCCGAACAAAAGCTGAATGATTTAGCTGATGAACTTAGAAAAAAATATAACGTAAATGTTGAGGTTATCGTTTTAGATTTAGCTCAATCCAATTCAGCTCAAATATTATTTGATGAAGTGCAGGCTAGAAAATTATCGGTAGAAATTTTAATTAACAACGCAGGATTTGGAAAATGGACTAAATTCCTAGATCAATCTGTATCTACCTATCAAGAAATGATCACGCTGAATATCAGCAGCGTAACGTCTTTATGTTATTTATTCCTGCCTCACATGCTTGCTAACAAAAAAGGCATCATGATTAATATTTCATCTACAGGAGCATTCCAACCTCTCCCCTATATTGCCGTCTATGGAGCAAGTAAATCTTACGTATTACAATTTACTGAGGCGCTGGCAGGAGAATATGCATCTTCGGGTGTTAAATTTTTGGCAGTTTGTCCGGGCAATACGGAAACCAATTTTACTCAGGTCGCTAATGCCGATACCAGCGGTATGAAAAGCTCTACAGTTGAGGATGTTGTATCTGCAACGGTTAAAGCATTAGATAAGAATAAACCAACTCTTGTTGTAGGTTGTAGCAACTATTTAACGTCTCAACTGCCTCGAATTCTTTCTCGCAAAAAGATGATTAATTTAGTTGAAGGGATGCTCAAAACCCGCGTTATCGATCCGTCATAAAGCTAGTTCAATTTAAAAGATTAAGGGTTATCTCTTAATCTTTTAATGCTGAAATAGTTGCCAGCCATAAATTAAACCTGCCGCGGCAACTACCCAACACAGTGTTGCCAGACCTAGACATGACCACATCGACAGACGCGTTGCAAGTACATAAACCGCCACTAAATAAATGGCATATGGAATAAGTGACCATAGGCCAAACAGAGCTGTTTTCTGTAAAGCCTCAGCTCCTTTTTGCTGATAAACAATCACATGAGCAATCAAAGCAAAGGTAGGAAAAAGCGGGACTAAACCTGCAATATAAAATGCCTTACTTTTCGATAAAACTGAAATAATAAGGACAACCCCAGCCCCCAACATACATTTTAAAAATAACGCCCACATGCGCTTATCCTATCTGGTCATTTCCATATCAAAACGCTGTATTGTGCGCTTTTCAGAGAAAATTAACAGCGACCAAAGCAATCAGTGCTGGAACTGCCTGAATATAAATAATCTTTTTACTGGCTGTCAGTCCGCCATAAATACCAGCAATGAGCACACAGCCTAAAAAGAAGTTGGCAATTGATGTCGCAAACGGTGCATCTGCAAATAAAGCCCAGAATAAACCCGCAGCCAAAAAGCCATTATAAAGACCTTGGTTTTGTGCCATGACTTTGGTGAGTTTTGCTTTTTCTGCATTATTTCCAAAGGCTTTCATGCCATAGGGTTTGTCCCACAAAAACATCTCTAACACTAAAATATAGACATGTAATATTGCAATTAAACCCACTAAAACTTGTCCGATCATACAATTTTCCTTTTTATTTTAAAGATATTAAAAAAAGATCAGTCTCTCGACTGATCTTTTAGTGTTTTACGGCTTTAACAATACTTTGCCTTGACGCGCACCTTGCGTTGCTTTTTGGGCAGCAGTTTTAATCTCATCAAAACTAAATACACCTTCAACAGGAAGGATTAATTTTTTCTGAGTTGCCAACGTTAATAACTCGACAATAAGCTCTTTTTTACGTTCTGCTGGCATTTCTTTGTTGACCACACTCGCCCAGAAACCTTTTACAGTTGCTTGTTTAAAGATGAGATCACCAGATGAAATTTGCATGGTTTCACCTGTCATGCTTCCAAACGAAACCAATAAGCTATTTTCACTAAGCAAGTTCAGCATTTCACCACTCGCACTTCCGCCAATCGAGTCCACACCAGCAATTAAAGGTTGGTCACCGTGAATCTGTTTAACTTGCTCTTTCCAGTTAGGCTGATCGGTTGCTACAACATGTTGAATGCCTAATGCTTGCATCTCTGCAATTGCGTCAGTACGACGAACTAAATTAATTACAGGTAAACCACGTGCCTGCGCAATCATAGCAACAGTTTTACCCACTGCGCCATTCGCCGTGTTTTGAATTAACCATTGACCCGGTTGAACATTTACAAAGTCCAACAGCATGAGGGCACTAATTGGCATACCAATCAGCTGTGCTGCTGTTTCGTCATCAATTTCATTATTGAGTGGAATAAGCCCTTGAGCTGGTGCAATAAAGTATTCAGCCCAACTACCATGCACAGCTGCAACTGCAATACGTTGCCCTACCTGTACATGAGTAACGCCTTCACCCAGCGCATCTACAATACCAACGGCTTCACTACCACCAATAGCGGGTAAAGTAGGCTTGTAGCCATAACTTCCGCGTACCGTCCATACATCATGGTTATGGATTGGAGACATGATTGTTTTAATACGAACTTCGCCTGCTTTTGGTTCTGGCTTTGGCATATCCGCCTGCTCTAAAACGTCTACAGGTTCGCCAAAATTACCATGGATAATACTTCGCATGCTTTATTCCTCTATCGGTTTTAAGAGTTGTTGGGTAGTTTCTAAAGCTAGATATAGATGTGCTTTGTCTTGCGACAATTTTGTGAGTAAAGCGGCACCTAACCATAACTGATACATGACTTGCGCAGTTTTTAAAGGGTCAATGTGTTTTGGAATTGATCCTTCTTGTTGGCCTTCTTTGAGTAGCAAAGCCAAACGTTGCGTTAATTTGTGCACACCGTCATTGAGAATTTGGCGCATATCTTCTGACAAGTCAGAAACCTCTGCCGCCAACTTCACAATCAGGCAGTTTTCAGCCCAGCTACCATTTACCGGATCATCAATCCATGCCTGCCATAACGCCATTAAACGGGCGTGGGCACTTTGTTCACTGTGCTGCCAAAGCTGTTCCATACGAACTTTATAGTCAGCCATGTATTGCTCTAGCAACGCACAGCCAAACGCCTCTTTCGAAGCAAAGTAGTGATAGAACGAACCTTTAGGTACGTCACAAGCCTTTAAGATTTCTTGTAAACCAACGCCAACAAATCCTTTGTGTAATACCAGCTCAAAACTGGTATCCAAAATGTGTTGTCGCGTGGTTTCACTTTTATTTAGTCGTTTCATGCATACACAATACCCCACTATTAGACCAGTCGTCTAGTAAAATTATATTGCTCATTAAAATTTGCTAAGAGTAGAAATCAAAAGAGAGGAATGTTAAAAATACAACCTGCTTAATTAAACAAATTTTGTCGATTGTCGTTTAACCGTCACAATTTGTCGCTTTAAATCATTTTGTACCACTTGAACAATTTTAAATCGTTATCATATATAGGATCTGTTGTTTATAACCAGTCGCACAACACAAGACTGATCAATCAACACCTAAATTTTCATTAATACATAATTGAGATGTTTTATGAGCCAAAGTCATATCCGTATTCGAGGCGCACGTACCCATAATTTAAAAAATGTGTCTCTCGATATTCCACGCGATAAATTTGTGGTAATTACGGGGTTATCAGGTTCAGGAAAATCTTCTCTTGCCTTCGATACCCTCTATGCCGAAGGACAACGCCGCTATGTCGAATCACTTTCGGCCTATGCCCGCCAGTTTTTATCGCAAATGGAAAAGCCTGAAGTAGACTCGATTGAAGGTTTATCTCCAGCGATTGCAATTGAGCAAAAATCTACCAGTCATAACCCACGATCGACAGTCGGTACTATTACCGAAATTTATGACTATTTACGCTTGCTCTATGCGCGTGTCGGTACACCGTACTGTCCTGAACACGACTTGCCGATGGTTGCGCAAACTGTTTCTGAAATGGTCGATGCAGTAAAAACACTTGAAGAAGGCACAGCACTGATGTTGCTTGCCCCTGTAGTTCGTGAACGTAAAGGTGAATACAGCAACTTGTTCGAACAACTACAAGGTCAAGGTTTTGTTCGTGCGCGTGTTGATGGTGAAATCATTGACATTGATACACCACCTGAACTCGATAAAAAGAAAAAGCATACTATTGAAGTTGTTGTTGACCGTTTTAAAGTACGCGAAGATTTAGGTAACCGTATTGCCGAATCATTTGAAACAGCATTACGTTTGGGCGGTGATATTGCGGTTTTGTCATGGATGAATGGCGAACACCCAGACCGCGTTTTTTCTGCAAAACACTCATGTCCTAAATGTGATCGTGCAGTCGCCGAGCTTGAGCCTCGTTTATTTTCATTTAATAACCCGTTTGGTGCCTGCCCTGTTTGTGATGGTCTAGGTACACGCAGTCATTTTAGCTCTGAAAAGCTCATTCCAAATCCTGAACTTGCAATTAGTGAAGGTGCAATTCGTGGTTGGGATCGTCAACGTCCTTATTATTATTCAATGCTGCAAAAAGTTGCCGACCATTTTGGTTTCCAACTTGATACGCCTTGGAACCAGTTAGATAAAGATACTCAAAAGAAATTTTTACAAGGTACGGGCAAAGAAAAAGTCGATTTAAGTTATATCGATGAACGTGGCCGCAAACACACACGCGTACAACCTTTTGAAGGAATTTTGCCGCACCTTGAACGTCGTTACCGCGAAACTGAAAGTAACTATGTACGAGACGATTTAGCCCAATATCTATCGAATGCCGCTTGTGATGCCTGCGACGGTTCACGTCTAAATGAAATTTCACGCAACGTTCGGGTCAAAGATAAGACGATTGCACAAATCACTAAGATGTCGATTGGGGATGCAGAAAACTATTATCAAGATCTCAATCTTGAAGGCGCTAAAGGTGAAATCGCCGATAAAATCTTTAAAGAGATTCGCGAGCGTTTACACTTCCTGGTCAGTGTCGGCTTAAATTATCTCAGTCTCGCTCGTTCGGCAGAAACCTTGTCAGGCGGTGAAGCTCAGCGTATTCGTCTTGCTTCGCAAATTGGTGCAGGCTTGATGGGCGTGATGTATGTACTCGATGAACCCTCGATCGGTCTGCATCAACGTGATAATGATCGCCTACTACAAACCTTAATTCGCTTACGTGATTTGGGTAACACCGTATTAGTGGTTGAACACGATGAAGATGCAATTCGTGCTGCAGATCATATTATTGATATCGGACCTGGTGCAGGGATTCACGGCGGTGTCATTATCGGTGAAGGTAGCTATGATGAGATTGCGAACAATAAAGACTCTCTTACAGGACAATATCTTTCAGGCAGTCTAAAAATTGCGATACCAAAACAACGTACCCAATCACCACGCCCAGATGAATTCATCAAACTTTCTGGTGCAAGTGGTCATAACCTTAAAAATGTTGATTTAAAAATTCCGCTCGGCATTATGACTTGTGTGACTGGCGTTTCAGGTTCCGGTAAATCAACACTGATTAACCGTACTTTGCTTCCATTGGCAGCAACACAGCTCAATGGTGCAACCACGCTGACCGCAGAAAAGTTTGATTCGATTGATGGTTTACAGCATTTAGATAAAGTGGTTGATATTGACCAAAGCCCGATTGGTCGTACCCCACGTTCTAACCCTGCTACCTATACAGGTTTATTTACGCCAATCCGTGAATTATTTGCGCAAACGCCTGAAGCCAAAGCGCGTGGTTATAGCGCAGGTCGTTTCTCGTTTAACGTGAAAGGTGGACGTTGTGAAGCTTGTGAAGGCGATGGCATGATCAAGGTCGCGATGCACTTCTTACCTGATATGTATGTGCCTTGTGATGCTTGTCATGGCAAGCGTTATAACCGTGAAACTTTAGAAGTTGGTTATAAAGGCAAGAACATTTCAGACGTATTAGAAATGACCGTTGAAGATGCGGCTGAGTTCTTTAATGCAATTCCTGTGATTCATCGTCGTTTAGATACTTTAATGCAAGTAGGTCTGGGATATATTCGTTTAGGTCAAGCTGCAACGACACTTTCAGGTGGTGAAGCGCAACGCGTTAAATTAGCTCGCGAGTTAGCAAAACGTGATACGGGTAAAACCTTATATATCTTGGATGAGCCGACGACAGGCTTACATTTCCATGATATTGCCAAGCTACTCGACATTTTGTACGAGCTACGCAACAAGGGTAATACCATTGTGGTGATTGAACATAACCTAGATGTGATTAAAACAGCAGACTGGGTTGTCGACTTAGGCCCTGAAGGTGGTTCAGGCGGTGGTATGATCATTGCCGAAGGTACACCTGAACAAGTGGCAGAGATTGAAATTTCTCATACTGGGCGTTTCTTGAAGCCGATGCTTAAATAAAATACAATTCATTCTAATTTCATGATAAAAACGGTGATTCATTCACCGTTTTTATCCCTATGTCTAAAAAAATCAAAGACAATGAGTCTATTAAGCCACTAGTTAACTTACTCAAAATAGGTGAAGTAAGTTTTAAAATACTAGATAAATTTCCTCTTATTTACACATTAAATTCAAAGATTAGGCTGTTAAAAGAAGAGTTTCTAAAAATTCAAGATATGAGCAATATATTAGACTTACCAGACCAATTTAATGCACTATTTGCTGAAAATGGTTGGATTTGTCATGGAACATTAAGCCAAAATATTTTAGAAGAATCAGTAAAACTTGGCTCGGAAAACAAAATTGATGAAGCAAAAAAACTCTTAATAGATTCAATTGATGAGAAATTTATAAACCTAATATTATTAAAATGTCAAAGCCGTGAACATTTTAAATTAAGAGTAGATCTACTCAAATTATTAAAAAATGACTATTTAGAAAAACGATACCATTCATGTATTCCTCTACTATTGGCTCTGATAGATGGTCTAGCAAATGATATTTCAAATCATATAGGCTTCTTTACTGAAAAATCTGAATTTGAGCTTTTCGACAGTATTACAGCTCATTCTAGTGGACTGCCATTTCTTAAAACAATTATGAATTCATCACGCAAAATTACATCCTGTGAGGAAATTACTATTCCTTATCGTAATGGTATTTTGCATGGTCGAGATTTAAATTTTGCCAATAAAGAAGTCGCTTCTAAATGTTGGTGGGTCTTAGCTGCTCTTATCGACTGGGCAGATGAAAGAAGTATTGAAAAATACAAAAATGAGGAATCACCCTCAGAAGCATTAAAAAAATATAGTGAGACTGTTAAACTTCAGCGAAAAATTGATTCATGGCGAAAGCGTCCTATTCAAAGTCCATATTTTTGGAAAAATCAAACGCCTGAAACATTAGAAAAAAATAGTCCCGAATATAGATTACTAGAGTTCTTACAATCATGGAAAGATAAGCAATGGGGGAAACTTACCCCAACTTTAGTTCATACGATTGGCCGTCATCATGGAGCAGAAACAAGAAAGATTATAAATGACTATTCCGTTATCCAATTATTAGATTTTTATATTATGGATTCTAATGATCAAACACCATCAAGTACTGTGATAAAAACTCATCTTCATTACCTCAAAAATGATCAGAGCTTTACTAAAGAGGTTTCTATTTCTCTAAATTATGCTGATCAGGATAGCGGTCTACCTAAACTTAGAAATGAACCTAAAGGTAAATGGTTTATTCTACAAAACTCACTAAGCCAAATCTTATTCTAGAAAGCTCTTTTAAAAAAATATCTATAGGGGAGGAATTAATGGAATTTACTAATTACGTAACTATTCATTTTATCCCTCAACTGCATTTCGCCCTCGGGCTTTGGCTCTTAATAGCGAACGGTCAGCTTTCTCTAAGAGCTCTATCCAACTCGCCGCTCCTATCGCAAAACCAATACTCACAGACACATGCAATTTTTCATCTGAACCTGACAAATCAATTTCTTGTAAAGAAATGGCAATCCGAATTTTTTCTGCTAAAAGTCGTGCATCTATAAATTGCATCTGCTCTAATAATATTAAAAATTCATCTCCGCCATAACGAACAATTAAATCTGAACTTCGTATATTTTGCTTTAATTGCTCGGCAATATTAACAATGACATGATCACCTACAATATGCCCATATTGGTCATTCACCTGTTTAAAACGATCAATATCTATAATCATTAAACAAGTCTGCGTAAATTTTTGAGGGTAACTTTCAACAATTTTTAAATATTCAGATAAAGCGAGACGGTTGGACACACCAGTTAATGGATCTGTATTGGCTATATTCTTTAATTGAAATTCAAAAGCATCGCGTTGTTGCAACATACGCTGTAATCGATCAATCGCCTCAAATAAGGAAAAAAATTCACCTTTTGTTGTTACATTCATCTCATCTGTCCAATGATCAGAACTATGCGATAAATCTAAAATTAAAGTCCTCGCTTTTATTAAAGGAGAAAAAACCCTTCTTTGCGCATAATTAAGCGTAAGTAACGCGGTGGCTAGAGAAATTAAAGAAATTAATAAAGTTAAAAGAAAACCATTTCGAGCAATTACATTTTCTTGAGTGGCAATTACAACACTTTCATCAAGAATATAACTTTGTAAATCAACCACAGTAGTAAATTTACCCACGATTGCTTCTGTCAATTGAGTGCCATTTAAATAATATGGCTCCCCTTTTTGGCTTTCTTCTAATAACTTTTCTACAATCGGAATACCCTTGTCTATAAATTCTGATTTCACGCAGGAATATAACCGACGGTATTCTGGGGTCTTTGCCTGTTCAGGCTGCAAGGTATCGACCAAAATCCATAAATATCTAGATTGATGCTGAGTTTGTAGAGAACGCGCACGATTATTACTTGGAATTTCTTCATTAAAGCTCACAGGAGCAATAATATTAGATGCCATACGACCGGCCTGATCTCGCATATCGGTCAGAACTATAATCAGCGTAAAGTAATTAGAAATACGACTATCTTTACTTTTGAGCTGCAACATCAGCTTTTGCAGTATTTCCCTACAATGATCCCATGCTCCAAACATCCCTAAAATGGCATTATCCATTTGGACGGAAGTTCGTGCTCCATATGGAATTTCACCATAATAGTCGACCACATGCCGAGCTTGTCTAAGATTTTCTTTGAAGTTGGTTTGCAACTCATTTGCTAATGAAACATAACCTGCTTGTTTTAAGATAAGAATACTTGTATCAATTTGCGCATCGACAATTAAACGAAATTTTTTTAATTCTTGCTGATTCTTTAATAAATCATGAGGACTGCTCGACATCATTTTATTGGCTGGAGCACGCTCCTTAGAAATTTTATAGGCAATATCGGCTACAGCTCTTAAACTTTTTATTTCGGCTAAGGCTTGTCTAGTTTTTATATAATCCTGATAGCTTCCCACAATGAGGGGAATCGCCATGAATAATAAGGACAAAATAATAACCAGCATAAAAAAGAACAGTCGATTACTAATGTGCTCTGAACGTAACCCTGACATTTCTAGCTGGTACTCCGTAAATGTCCTGCCATTTTTACTACGATATAAATTAGGCTTAAATCCATCCTAGCATTTTAATAACTAGAATTTCATCAATAAACCCTTCATTTCTCTTTTAATAATTATACGTTTCCTACATTTTAGTAAGCTTAAACAATAAACGGGATCGAAAAATTGAATGATATTTATAAAAAAACTCTATTTTACAGATTAAAAATTTTTAGCAATGATAGTAAAACATATTTAGTTATCCTCTTGGATGCACTTCTCCCAGCATCCACTGCCCAGCTTTTAGCTGGGTTCTTTTTGATCTATTATTTTCCAATAAATTTCATATAACTTTTCTTATAATTTTAAGATTTTCTTATAGATAAAAAAAAGCTCAACCTTGGGGAAAGCTGAGCTCGTAAAATCTGATGTGCTACACACATCGTATCTGGGAAAGCACTTTAAATCCTAAAAACGTTAGGTAGTGAACTTTGCAATTGAATTATGTGACTTATCTCTACTTTTGTAAAGTCGATTAAATTAATCAGAATTTAAAATTTAATCGATTTTTCAACTTAAAATAGAGATTTCTTTTATCTTATTCACTTATATAATAATTAAAAATAGTTAAATTTTTTAGTTAAACTAATCTAAATATTGTTAACTATTCCTCAAAATATTACAAATCCGATAAGAAAACGATGATTTTTTATTCGCATTGTAAACAATATTATACTTTTATTAATGTTAAAACCGATTAAGATAATCTATTTTTCCAATCACAATTGTAATAACTTTTAAACATTTACTTCTAAATTCCCTATGAAATATAATTATTAGCCTCTTGTAAATGTTCATTTTTTTATCAGGTTGACAATTTACTTTTCATTTGATTAGTTTTTCACCAATTTTAACATAAGTGTCAAATATCTTTAACATTCCTTTTTTTCATTATTGACTTCATAAATTGTTACAATACAATGACCCCAGCTTTATCTCTTGTTATTGCTGGAAATGATTATGAAAAAACTTGGTTTAGCCACTGCTGTATTATTAGCCATGACCGGTGCTCATGCTTATCAATTTGAAGTTCAAGGTCAATCTGAATATGTTGACACAACTGCAAACGATAAAAACTTCACTGGTGACGTTGCTGGTACATTCTATTTAAAAAATGTTGATACCGCTAAAGGTCCATTAGCTGAAGCAGCTTTCTTGAATCAAGCTTCTAGCGTATCTTTAGGTTATAGCTACCAACAGTATGACCAAAACAATGGTTTAAACTACCACGTTGGTACTTACGGTGTTAAAGGCGAGGCTTACGTTCCTACTCCTTACCTTCCTGTATATGCTAGCGCAACTTACAACCACACTGATGTTGATGGTAAAAACAACTTCTCTAAAGATGACAACGGTGACCGTTATGCATTAGAAGTTGGTGCTATGTTGTTACCTAACTTCTTGATGACTGTTGGTTATACAAGTGTTGCTAACCAATTCGCTTTAGACAACTTTGGCATCATCAGCAACGGTATCTACTCTGCTGTAAACCAAACTGCTGCGATCCAAAATGACCAAGATGCTATTACTGCACGTGCTAAATATGTAGGTCCAATCGATGGAACTAACATGGCAATTGGTTTTGAAGCTGCTGGTGCTTTCGGTGAAGAAAACCAATACGGTTTAAAAACTGACCTTTACTTAACTCCTAAGTTAAGTGTTGGCGCATCTTTCGTGGGTAACGATGGCGTAGCTGACATCAAAGGTAATGACCTTGGTGAATTCCGTCAAGCTTGGGGTGGTAACGTAAACTACTTCATTACTCCTGCTTTAGCAGTTGGTGCATCGTACATGAAAGCTGACGTTAAAAATGCGTCTACTAGCTACGATACACAAACTATCGGCTTAAATACTAAATTCCGTTTCTAATTTAATTTAGAAATCGAATTAAAAAAGGACTCTATTGAGTCCTTTTTTTATACCTAAATATTAGCTTCGTACAATATTTAAGAAATACAGATGACGTTCGTATTGATCAATAATGTCTTGAATTAAATCTTCTTGCGTCCAATCCATTACATCATAGTTCTGGCCACCTTCTCGTAAAAACACTTCAGCCTGAAAATATTGCCCATCTTCTGCTTCTATACGCCCCATAAGAAAACTTGGTGGCAATGTTTCACGTGAAACAACTTTATAAATAAAATTAATTTCATTGTGATGGTCTACCCTAAGCTGCATACCATCTTCAAGCTGAGTAATTGAAACTTCTAAATGACGGCGTTTCAATTCATGCTTAATATTTTCAAAAGCACGGCTTACCTGATTTTCAATATATTGCTTTACTTCGTCTTCACTATGAGGATAGTGCATGATTAATCCTAGACGCTGTTGCCAGCTTCGTGGATTATGAATAGCACGCGGTGTGATTCGTGCTTCCTGAATAGCGGTCATTTTAGTGACATCAAGATGCAAGGCCTTTATTAGTCCCCAGCTCATTAACAGCATGACGACAGTAAATGGTAATGCACTCATAATGATTGAGGACTGAAGTGCGGCCAATCCACCTACCAATAATAAAATAATGGCGAGTACAGCCATAAGCACTGTCCAGAACAGACGTTGCCAAGTCGGTGAGTTTTCTGTTTTTGCAGTTAAATAATCAGTGACTAATGCACCAGAGTCGGCCGAGGTCACAAAAAATAAAACCACTAAAACAGTTGCCAAGACATTCATTACCCCAGAGAAAGGTAAATGATTTAGAAATTCAAATAATGCGACTGATGAATCTTGTTGAACCGCCTGAATTAAGGTGGTTTGATGCTCATGGATAATGCTAAATAACGCAGCATTTCCTAAAAAGCCCATCCAGATAATGGTAAAGCCAGTTGGGATAAGCAGAACCCCAACAATAAATTCTCGAATGGTACGACCACGTGACACGCGGGCAATGAACATTCCAACAAAAGGCGACCACGAAATCCACCAAGCCCAATACAAGATCGTCCACCCCCCAATCCATCCATTTGGCTGATAGGCATATAAATTGAACGTCATGGTAAAAAGGTTAGAGAGGTATTGCCCAGTGTTTTGAATAGTGGTTTGAAGTAAATAAATGCTTGGGCCAGCAATAAAAATAAATACTAATAGAATTACAGCGAGAACTAAATTTATTTCTGATAAACGTTTTACACCTTTATCCAGACCTAAGAATACGGATAAAGAAGCCAAGATACTCACGAAAATAATGAGTAGAACTTGAACATGAGTACTTTGCTCTAGACCAAATAAATAATGTAAACCTGAATTGATCTGGGTTACCCCAAAGCCAAGAGATGTCGCGACACCAAATACGGTTCCAATCGTTGCAAAAATATCAATGCTATCGCCCAATGGGCCATAAATCTTTTTTCCAATCAGAGGATAAAGTGCGGAACGGGTCTTCAAAGGTAAATTATGTCTATAGGCAAAATAAGCTAAAGCCAGTCCGACTACAGCGTAAATCGCCCACGCATGTAACCCCCAGTGGAAAAAGGTTACTCTTAGTGCTTGCTGTGCTGCATCAATCGTTTGAGCCTCACCACTTGGGGGGTTAACGTAATGCATGACGGGTTCAGCAACACCGAAGAACATCAAACCAATCCCCATCCCTGCGGTAAACAGCATGGCGAACCAGGACCCATTATTATAATCAGGCTGGCTATGATCAGGCCCTAATTTAATGCGTCCAATCGATGAACAGGCGATATAAATCAATAAGATGAGAAAGAAAGCAACAGATAAAACATAAAACCAGCTAAATGAATCAGTGATCCATTGTTTTAATTGTTGCGTTAGAAGCTCAAAAGAACTCGGAGCAATCACCACTACTGCTAAAAACAAAGCAATAATAATGACCGTACCAAAAAATACGTTAGGATTAACGTTTGCGAACCAACCGGACTGTTTGGAAGGCATAAATCCTCCATGTTATTTTAATGACAAGTGACAGGCTTAAATGCCGATAAGATATTCATAGAATGAACAAAGCTAGGGCTTTCAATAGAGAAAGCCGATAACACTCTAAATAAACTTAAAGAATATTGCAGTTACAAAGGTGTAAATAAATTAAAACACCTCCTCCATTATTTATCTGAATTTTTTTTAGGGAGGTGGGTAATATATTGTAAAGCAATTAATCGCGTTACGATTAAAGCCAAATACATGACTCCACAGAACATTTGCAGCATAGCTAAAACGCGTGCTGGTGGGCTCAGAGGCATTAAGTCAGATAAACCTGTAGCCGATTGCAAGCTAAAGCTGAGAAATAATAGATCTAACCACGTCTGTAAATGGTGAACGTTATTTGGATTTTGAAAGCTAGACGGAAGAATAAGCTGACAAATGTTATATAAAAATGCAAAACCCCAAGCAATAAGCGTAAAAACTGCTGCTGCCGCAAACAACTCATCTCTTGTTAAATACTGATCGGCAAACATATAACGAAATAAGCCATAAGCTGCTGAAAAGTAGGCTAGCGCTTCACAGCCATGTGCAAAAACCTGAACATATAAATTGCCATAACCCAATAAAATAAATACCGAGGATATAATCGCCCCACTCACAAATGTTAACCCGAGAAAAGTAAACATTGGGGTTTGACGAATAACCTTGGCAATAATGAGTAAGGCCAGCACCCCTAAAGCCCATGTAAGTGTGCGGTAAAATACATCATGAAAAGTCAGCATAGCCAAAATGAGTAAGATAAATTGCACAAGCAGCAACCATGCGGAAGGTAGCAATCGAAAGCTCGCCCAGAACTCGATGATAGATCGCATTATTATTTTCCTTGTTTCATTATGCTTTTTGAGGTCTAGCAAATCATACTGTACACAAAACAAGGCAAACAAGTTGTTCTTTATTAATATCTAAGCCCTAAATTGAAAATTAAATAAGTATAAAAAAAGCCCCGTAGGGCTTTTTTTAAGGATTAACTAACAATTTGATCTTAGTGATCCGATGCACCAGATGCCCCAATACCTGTCATTGAACGAACATATTGAGCATCGAAAGCAGCACGCTCTTTTTTAGCACGTGCAGAGTTATCGGTAACAGAGAACAACCAACAGCAAAGGAAAGACAACGGCATTGCGAATAATGCTGGGCCATTGAATGGATTGATTGGTGTATCAGAGATTTTTAAAGTATCTACCCAAACTGCTTTAGACAGAATAATGAGTACTACCGCTGTTACAAGACCAACAACACCACCAATAACGGCTCCACGAGTCGTTAAACCTTTCCAGAACATTGAAAGAACAAGAACTGGGAAGTTTGCACAGCAAGCTACAGAGAATGCCAAGCCTACCATGAATGCCACATTTTGCTTTTCAAACAAAATACCCAAAATCATGGCAAAAATAGCTAAACCAAGTGTCGCAATTTTTGACATGCGAAGCTCTGAAGCTGGGGTAGTTTGACCTTTTTTGAATACGTTAGCGTATAAATCGTGAGAGATTGCAGATGCACCTGAAAGTGTTAAACCAGCAACAACAGCAAGAATGGTTGCGAACGCTACTGCTGAAATGAAGCCCATGAATAAGTCACCGCCTAAAGCGTCACTTAAATGTACGGCTGCCATATTGTTACCACCAACAAGCTCAAGTTTGCCTGTTACTGCCATTTTTGCAACGTCAAGGAATTGCGGATTGTTTGATACGAAAAGAATCGCACCGAAACCAATAATGAAAGTTAGAAGGTAGAAGTAACCAATAAAACCTGTCGCAACCACAACCGATTTACGCGCTTCTTTTGCATCTTTTACTGTAAAGAAACGCATAAGAATGTGCGGTAAACCAGCTGTACCAAACATTAATGCCAAACCAAGAGACAAGGCATCAATTGGGTTTGCTGCAAGTTTACCTGGCCCCATAATTTTTGCAGCATCGGTCAAGCTTACATCATGCACTTTACTGAATACTTCAATTGATTGGGTAAACATGTTGCTGAAACTAAAGCCAACTCCTTTCATCACCATGAATGCCATGAAGGTTGCGCCACTGAGTAACATGACCGCTTTGATAATTTGTACCCATGTCGTTGCCAACATACCACCAAAGATTACATAGGCCATCATCAATAGACCAACGATGACTACAGCAATGTTGTAGTTCAAACCAAATAGTAATTTGATGAGCTGACCCGCACCTACCATTTGAGCAATCAAATAGAATGCCACAACAACAAGTGAACTGACCGCAGCTAAAGTACGTACTGGTTTTTCTTCAAGACGAAATGAAACCACATCTGAAAGGTTATATTTACCAAGGTTACGCAAACGTTCTGCAATTAAGAATAAAACGATTGGCCAACCTACCATGAACCCAAGCGAGTAAAGTAAGCCATCAAAGCCCGAACTAAACACAAGTGCAGAAATACCAAGGAAAGATGCAGCAGACATATAGTCACCCGCAATTGCCAGACCATTCTGGAAACCGCTGATACCGCCACCTGCCGTATAGAAGTCTTGTGTTGATTGGGTTTGTTTTGCAGCCCACTTGGTAATAAACAAAGTGAAACCAACAAAAATTAAGAACATGATGATGGCATGCCAGTTGGTTGCTTGTTGTTCAGCTTCACCTAAGTCAGGACCCGCCATAGCGATTGTTGAATATAGCGATGCTGCTGTCAGCAAGACTTTCGCTTTTAATGAATTCCATTTCATATTAGTGTAGTCCTTTATCGTGCGTGATGGCTTCAACTTCCTTCAACGCTTCTTCACTCAACTGATCAAGGGTGTGATTTGCAATAAAGGAATACACACCACACAGTAGGAAAGATAAAACAATAATTCCTAAACCTAGCGGGATTCCCCATGTCGTCACACCACCACTAAATGAACTCATCAAAAATTCTTTGTTGTAGCCCACAAGTAGCATAAAGCCCACATAAAGCACTAACATGATGACTGTGAGCGTCCAACTTAATGTACTTTTTTTCTTGACCATCTTTTGAAACTTTGGATTGCGTAGAATCTGTTCTACTTGGTTCTGATCCATAACCAAACTCCTTGCCCAGTGCCCAGCCTTGGCCACTTTTTTAATAGTAGTTTCTCAGGATTTAAGTTAGCAAAATTCCGTGTAATTCGTAACTTAGACTTTGGTCGTTAAAATTTAATCAATTTATAGCTTTGTTTCTGCTTGGGGTATGATAGGCACAAGGTTCTAATCATGTGAGTCATATGAACAGCTGGCTGATTATTGGGGTACTCACCCTTTATATAGCACTCTTATTTATTTGTGCTTTTTTTGGTGAAAAGCATGCCAGCCGTCTGAGTACACGTGGCCGCATGTTCTTGTTCAGCTTAACCTTAGGTGTTTACTGCTCATCATGGACATTTTACGGCGCGACTGGAGCCGCTGTTCGCGAAGGCGTGATTTTCTTACCGATTTACTTAGGTCCACTTTTATTTGTCTGGTTCGGCTATGACATTTGGCGGCGTTTAGGTCGAGTACGCCAACACCATGCTATTTCATCAATTGCCGACTTTATTGCTGCACGTTACGGAAAAAGCGGTGTCTTGGCATCACTGGTTACCATTTTGGCCGTAATCGCAATTATCCCCTATCTGGCCCTACAGCTACGTGCGATTGCTTTAAGTACGTCTGTCATTATGGAACAGAATGCTCATATCCATACAACCACCAATAGTGTTTTGCTTTTAACCAGTGTACTGGCTATTTTGGCCATGATTTTTGGTACAAGACAAATCGCAAATACCGAACAACATGGCGGTCTCATGCTCGCCGTCGCATTTGAATCTTTTGTAAAATTATTCGCACTCATTTGCGTCGCTTTATTTTTTATTTTTGAAACACCAGCGAACCTAGTACAAGTCACAGCCGATGTAAACCAAACCTTTCAGGAAGTTCAGTTATTTGGAGTACCTGAAACATTCTGGATTCAGACCTTATTGGCAGGTTTAGCAATTATCTGCCTGCCACGTCAGTTTCATGTGGCAGTAGTCGAGCTGCGTGACGAAAAGCATATCCGTGGTGCGCGTAAATGGTTTGCGGTTTATCTCATTTTAACGATTTTAGCCATTATTCCGATCGCAAGCTGGGCGTTGCATGCCGCACCGAAGTTCTTGACTGTACCTGATGTTGCCGTGTTGTCATTACCACTTAGCTATAACCAAGAAGGGCTGGCTTTACTGGCTTTTTTAGGTGGATTCTCTGCATCAACAGGCATGTTACTGGTTTCGTCAGTTGCCCTGTCTATCATGCTAAGTAATGACTTAATTATGCCTGCGCTCTGGCGTTTTAAAGTGCTCTCGCGCCATGATAAGCATCTTCCTAAAGTTCTTAAGTTTAGTCGCCGCATTAGTATTGTTGCAGTGATGCTACTTGGCTTTTTATTCTTCCATTTCTTTAATGATATTAACCAGCTTTCAGTATTTGGTTTATTGGCTTTTAGTGCAGTCGCTCAATTTGCCCCTGCTCTCATTGGTGGTTTGTACTGGCGTGGTGGAAGTCGTCAGGGCGTATATGCGGGACTCATCATTGGATTTTTAATGTGGAGTTATACTTTACTATTTCCAACGATCTTACGTAGTTTGCCAGAAGCCTATCAGGAAGCGGCTCAGAGTATCTTGCTTTTTGGCCCTTTTGGAATCAATGCGCTACGTCCTGAATCATTATTTGGTTTTGAATCATTTGCACCACTCACACATGGTGTCATTTGGTCGCTTGGTTTAAATATTCTTTTATATATCTGGATTTCTAAACTCTACCGCCCAAGTGTGGCAGAGCAAATTCAGGCTGAAAGTTTCTTCTATTATGAAACAAAACCATTGCCATCACCGCACACCTCTACCGATTTAACCTATTTACCGCATGATGCAGCACGTTTAAAAGTAGGTGATCTCTTTGCACTTGCCAAAAGAATTACTGGTGAGCAACCAACAACACAAGCCTTTGAAAATTTCTGTGAACAAAATCATTTAATACTTAATGAAAATAGCATTGCGAATGGTATGTGGTGGCGGTTTACCGAGCAATATCTAGCCGGCATTATTGGGGCAGCCTCTGCACGTACTTTGCTCACTACAGCAATGATTAATAATGGTCTGGCGTTAGGCCAAGTTGCTAATATTCTGGACCAAGCCTCGCAATGGCAACGTTTTAACCAAAACTTACTTATGACCATGATTGACCACATGACCCAAGGTGTCAGCGTAGTCGATAAAAACATGTGTCTGGTGGCGTGGAATAATCAATATTTAAAACTGTTTGGTTATCCTAAAGACTTGGTGTACGTTGGCTGTCCAATTGCCGACTTAATTCGTTATAACGCTGAACGAGGCGAATGTGGCCCTGGTTCAGTCGAAGAACATGTTCGTAAACGCTTGCATTGGATGAAAGTCGGGAGCGCACATGAATTTGAACGAATCCGTAAAGATGGTCGGGTTATTCAAATGCGCGGTAATCCTATTTCAGGTGGAGGCTTTGTGACAACATTCGCCGACATTACTCCTTTCCGTACAAATGAAGCAATACTCGAAGCCCGAGTAAAAAACCGAACCCAGCAGCTTGCCGATGCCTTAACCGAACAACAACTTGCACGTGAACAAGCCGATATGGCGAATATGTCGAAAAGCCGCTTTATCGCTGCGGCAAGCCATGACTTATTACAGCCAATGCATGCCGCTCGCCTGTTTAGCACCGTTCTTGAACAGAGCATCGCAACCGAAGAAGACCGTCAGACTTTGCAGCAACTTGATCGTGCTCTATATGGTGCAGAAAGCATGCTCTCTGCCCTACTCGATATTGCCCGTTTAGAAGGCGGCAGCATACAGCCAAAAAGACAACCTTATCCGTTACACGATTTACTTAGCGATCTTGAACTACAGTTTAAATCGATTGCTGCTCAGCGAAATATTTCACTGAAAGTTCATGATGTATCTTTCTGGATTGACACAGATCCACAATGGATTCGACGTATTATTCAGAACTTTGTCAGCAATGCTTTACGCTATACAGCAAAAGGCCGAGTGGTTGTGGGTGTTCTACGCTCGGCGCAACAGTCAGGTCATATTCGAATTGGTGTTTGGGATACAGGCCCCGGAATTGCGGAAGAACAACGAATTAAACTGTTTCAAGAATTCGAACGCTGTGGACATCTATCACCTTGGGGAGAGCAAGGTTTAGGTTTAGGACTGGCTATTGTGCAGCGTATGACAGGTTTGCTGAATTATCCTGTTCATGTCTACTCTCAGCTCGATAAAGGCTCATGCTTTATGATTGAAGTTCCAGTCGTAGAAGCACCAAAAGTCATTACCCCAACCGTGCAGACAGTACCTTTAAAAACCAAAGCCTACCGTATTTTATGTCTGGACAACGATGAAACTATTTTAGAAGGTATGAGTAGTTTATTGGGTAAATGGGGCTATCAGGTCTTTAAAGCCACTGAACCCGAACAAGCGCTTGAGATTATTCAAAAGGAAAATATTCAGGTCTGGCTCATCGACCAACACCTGAATAACAACCAACTCGGCGTCGATTTTATTATGCAAAATCGACAGCATGACGTTCCAGTTGCTTTAATTACCGCTGACTCTCACCCTGAGTTACCTCAGCAGCTTAAAGAGCTGAATATTGTTTTACTCAAGAAACCACTTAAACCTGCTTCATTAAGAGCTTGGTTATCTGGGCTTAAAATTGCCAGTGCAGCAGATTAAATATTTTCTCTTCCAGACTTTTTTATAGGTTTGGGAGAGATCCTTGGCAAAAATTATTGGCTTAATTTAAGCCAATAGGCAGAACTGCTCAAAAAGTCTACTTTTACCCAAGAAATAATTGACCAAACTTTCCAATGCCCCTTTTCCTATGGCAAAGCCCACCTTTTTTGTAAGTGAACACGTGTACACCTAGTTACAATTTAATAAGCTTATATTTTTTATAAGAAAATAAACCAAAAAAGCACATATACAACTTTAGTCGTATTCCACTTGCATTCTTCATGTTCCATAAATAATCGATGTGCATTTTATATGCTTCAAGATTTCATAGCCCATTTCCAATTTATAAAACATCCATACCAACTGATTAATGCAAAGGACAATTGCCATGAATACTTTTGATACATCCCCACAAGGGCAACTCTCATCTCAACAGTTTTATCGTCAATACAGTGCCAATGCTTTACTTCCTGAATTAGATTGGCAAAGCATTTTTCCCAACAGCAAACTCAATGAAGCACATATCAAAGCATTAAATACCATTTATCAGTGCGCCGTTCCGCTCGCGCTCAATATTTTTCATGATTTGAATTTTGATGTATTTGCCCCAGCTGCTTACCATCCACAAGGTTTGGGTCTATTTGATAAATTAGGTCAACAAGAAGAAAACTTCTTACAAGTCCTCACTGCGGAAAGTGAAAATCTAGATCACGATACCCGTCATCAAATCTGGAGCATGCTGCTTCGCGGTGGCGCTGTACTCGTTTTCAAAGCTTGGCTTGGTCATGTCAAACTCGGAGAAAATCAGTTAGACATGACTCAGTTTGATGAACTCTCTGATTTACTCTTTATTAAGACTCATCCAGATCAACTTGCTGAACGTCTACATGTTGATGCGAAAGCAAAACTCGACCATATCTTCTTAATGTATGGCAATGATATTTTCCTTGATCGATTCAACAGCCTAGAAACAGCTGCCCTGTTTGTGGATTTGGGTGTTTATGATGCGGCGTTCTTAAGCTTGCGTGATGACCGCGTAGCTGAATATTTAAAAATGAAACGTTATGTGACGCAAGAACAAATTGATGATTTGCAATGCGCACTCAACCCATTGTACTGCGACAGCCTAACCCCAAAACAAGATTGCCTTGCTTAATTCACACATATAAAAAAGACCTCAATTGAGGTCTTTTTTTTAATTTTAGATTTTTCTATCTTCAATATTTAATGCACTAATTGCCAGTACAGCTTGTGTCCGATTTTGTACACCCAATTTTCTAAAGATGGCTGTCACATGGGCTTTAATCGTTGCTTCTGAAACATCGAGCTCGTAGGCAATCTGTTTATTTAATAAGCCTTCTGCAACCATCATCAAAACACGGAACTGCTGTGGTGTTAATGACTGAATACGTTCTGCCAATGCAGTTTCATCTGCCGCTCGAGGGTCAAGATTAAGGTTAGATGGCAAGTTAGGTGGTAACCAGATATCACCTTCTAAGACCTGACGAATCGCTTCACCAATATGACTTGGATGCGCAGATTTAGGGATATAACCCATCGCGCCATGTGCAATCGCACGCTGAATGATTGAAGTTTCTTCATGTGCAGAAACCACAATAATTGGAATAGCTGGATACTGTGCTCGCACATAAACTAAAGCAGAAAAGCCTGAAGCACCCGGTAAATTTAAATCAAGCAATACCAGATCAGGTTCTGCCCCATTTTCCAAACGCTCATAAAACTCATCAACCGAAGCTGTTTCATGAATTTGTGCCTGTGGCAGGCTATAACGTACTGCTTGAATTAAAGCATGACGAAACAAAGGATGATCATCAACGATTAAAATATTCATAAGCGATTAAAGTAATCTTGAGCATAATTGTGGCCTATTGTAACCCTACTATTTAGATGAAAGATACGTTCATCTTATCCATTTTTATGCAAAATGTTGATAAATGCAGAACTTAGCAAAAATTTTCAGATGTTTTTTAACTTTTAATCAAAATTAATCTGTTTTTTATATAAGCTTCCTTTTTATTATAAAAAATATATCACCAATAATTATATAAAATAAAAACAACCACTTAATAAAAAAACAAAGTATAAAAATCCACTATTTATCTTTTATATTTAAAACAGATAAGGTTGACCAATTTCGTTATTTTACAGTTTACCGTCGTTGTTGATTAATAGGTCCAATCACCTTTTTTAGGCTTAGGAACCAAATTATGACTGGTATCACATCACCAAAACCTTTGAATATTGTTGCTGTTTCTGGTGGCTTAAATACCCCATCTAAAACGGAAAGTCTGGTTCAAGCCATTCTTGATGAATTATCTGAAGCAATCGATATTAAAGTTCATTTCATTAAATTAAGCGAAATTGGGCCTTTATTAGGCGGCGCATTTTATCGCAACCAACTTCCACAGCGTGTACAAGACGATCTTGCAGCGGTTGAAGCAGCAGATGCTTTAATTGTAGGTACACCTGTTTACCGTGCTTCTTTTACGGGTCTATTCAAACATTTCTTCGATTTTGTTGAGCAAACTGCATTGGTCGATGTGCCTGTACTTTTAGCAGCATCTGGCGGTAGTGATCGTCATGCACTTGTACTTGAGCATCAGCTACGTCCATTGTTTAGCTTCTTCCAAGCACAAACTTTACCAATTGGCGTATATGCAACAGATCGAGACTTTACCCCTGAATACACGGTTAAAAGTGAGCAATTAGCAGATCGTATTACGCTAGCAGTAGCTCGCGCATTACCAATTTTAGAATGGGCACCAGCCAAAGGTAAGCGTGCTGAAGTCATCAAATCTAAATCTCAGCAAGCGAACCAAGAGCTTGGGATTAATAAACAGATTGAGCAAGAAGAAGTCTTACCTTCAGCAGCTGTCCCAGATCTTGATGCAGCGGAATCTCGCTTACATCATAAGTCTGGCAAATCATTAACGCATGTTGCCTAACCGCAATATGTCTAAATAAAAATAACGAATTTGGGAGAGCGCACCATGACGCAATTACAACAACCGATTAAATTTGCTTATTGGGTACCAAATGTAAGCGGTGGCCTTGTAGTGAGTAACATCGAGCAGCGTACAGACTGGAGTTACGACTACAATGTTCGACTTGCACAGGCTGCCGAAAAAAATGGTTTTGAATATGCGCTCACTCAAATTCGTTTTACGGCGGGCTATGGGGCAGAAAATCAGCATGAATCAGTCAGTTTCAGTCATGCATTATTAGCAAAAACTGAAAAACTTAAGGTCATTGCTGCTATTCTGCCCGGCCCTTGGAAACCGGCACTCGCTGCTAAACAACTTGCAACAATCGACTATCTAACCGAAGGCCGTATTGCCATTAATGTGGTCAGTGGCTGGTTTAGAGGAGAATTTGATGCGATTGGTGAAGAATGGCCAGAGCATGACCAACGCTACGTCCGCTCTGAAGAATTCATTCGCACTCTAAAAGGAATCTGGACCACCGATAACTATAGTTTCGATGGTAAATACTACCAATTCCAAAACTACACACTTAAACCGAAGCCTTTACAAAAGCCTTATATTGAAGTGTTTCAGGGTGGTAGCTCCCGTGCTGCACGTGACATGGCTTCTCGTGTATCTGACTGGTATTTCACCAATGGTAATACGGTAGAAGAGATTCAAAAACAAGTCGAAGACATTCGTACTAAAGCAAAAGCCAACAATCATCATGTCAAAATTGGGGTGAATGCCTTCATTATTGCCAGAGATACCGAAGAAGAAGCAAAAGCGGTACTTCAAGAAATTATTGATAAAGCCAATACGGAAGCGGTGAATGCATTTGGCGATGCAACACGTGAAGCAGGTGCAGCCTCACCAGAGCAACAAGGTAACTGGGCGAAATCAAGTTTTGAAGATCTAGTGCAATATAACGATGGTTTTAAAACCAATTTAATTGGTACACCCCAACAAATTGCAGAGCGTATTGTGGCGCTTAAAGAGGTTGGTGTTGATTTGATTCTTTCTGGCTTCTTACATTTTATTGAAGAGGTAGAATATTTTGGGGAAAAAGTTCTACCGCTCGTGCGTCAATTAGAACTTCAACAAGAAAAGGAGATAGAACTTCAAGCCAAATCAGCCTAAAAAACTTCAGTAAAAGCAGCGCAAGACAATAAAAACAATAAATTAAAAATAAAGACTTATTGGCTCCAAGACTCGGCTTGGAGCCTTTATTTTTTTAAGATTTTTCAACTTCTCGAATCACTGTTTCAACCGAATAGCGACACCACTTTGAAAGTTTCTCAATAAATTCATTTAATGCGGAGGGCTCGAAATGGCTGACGATCATATAACATGCATTTCCCATGACCTTAAAGCATTCATCGATTTGTTCATATTGCTTAACCAAATTTTCAATTTCTTCAAATGCACGTTGTTCATTTAAATGCAAATGAATAAATTGTTTATGACTGTATTGAACAGTAATGGTGTAATTTTTAATAACCCCTGCATCCATCAACTGGGCTATGCGCGCCCCTACAGCTTGCCCTGTCCGGTGAACACGCTGCCCAATCTCTTTATTTGTTAAACGGGAATCTTGTTTGAGTAATGCAATAATTTTTAGATCAATCGGGTCTAATTCAATATTCATTTTTCATGGCGAAAGAAAACTGGCGTTAATGCTTTCATCTGACTATAGCTGATTTTGCGAGCAGAGAATAATCTTGTTTTATCTCATATCAACAAGAGTGATCTCATGAAACAAGCACTATTAATTATCGATGTACAAAATGATTATTTTAAAAATGGCAAAATGGAATTGGTTGGGCCAGATCAAGCACTAGAAAAAATAAAACAGCTTGAACAATATTTTAGTGAGAAAAATCTTCCAATTATTTATGTACAACATATTAACCCACCACAGGCGAGCTTCTTTCAAGAAAATACCGACGGTGTTTTACTTCACCCTGAACTCAACGCTCAAAACGACGCATTAATTGTGATAAAGCATTATCCAAACAGTTTTTTAGAAACCAATTTAGATGAACTTTTAAAAGCACATCAAATTGAGCAACTCGTGATTACAGGCATGATGACGCATATGTGTATTGACTCAGGGACACGTGCCGCTAAGGAGTTAGGTTATCAACCAATCTTAATTGCAGATGCCACCGCAACACGTGATTTAAGCCATGACGGAAAAACTGTAAAAGCTGAAGACGTGCAAACTGCTTTTTTAACTGCGCTTAGTACGTTTGCAAATGTACAAAGTACTGCCGATTTTCTAGCGAAATCTTAAATAAGGTTCAATAAAAAAGCCCCATTTGGGGCTTTTTTAAAAATTAGTTTTGCTTATCAGGATAGACCGTTGCGATTAACTGATCTACCACAGCAGGTTCAGCCAAGGTTGAGGTATCACCTAAACTATCTAACTCATTTGCCGCAATTTTTCTTAAAATACGGCGCATGATTTTACCAGAACGCGTTTTAGGTAATGCTGGTGCCCAGTGTAGTGCATCTGGCGAAGCCACTGGTCCAAGTACTTTACGTACCCAGTTAATTAACTCTTTACGCAGCTCTTCCGACTCTGGCACACCCGCTTGTAAGGTCACAAAAGTACAAATACCCTGCCCTTTAATATCATGTGGCATTCCCACCACCGCAGCTTCTGCTACTGATTCATGCGACACCAAAGCACTTTCAATTTCAGCCGTACCCAGACGGTGACCTGAAACGTTTAAGACATCATCTACGCGGCCTGTGATCCAGTAATAGCCATCTTCATCACGGCGAGCACCGTCACCTGTAAAGTAGTTATTTTTAAAGGTCGAGAAATAAGCCTCGATAAAGCGATCTGGATCACCCCAAATGGTACGCATCTGGCCTGGCCATGAATCTTTAATGACTAGATTGCCTTCTGCTACACCTTCTAGCTCATTACCTTCACCATCTACAATGGCAGGTTGAATACCAAATAACGGACGTGTTGCGGAACCCGGTTTTAAAGCTGTTGCTCCTGGCAATGGCGCAATTAAAATACCGCCAGTTTCGGTTTGCCACCATGTATCAACAATTGGGCAACGGCCTTCACCAACTACATTGTAGTACCAGTTCCAGGCCTCAGGGTTAATGGGTTCACCGACAGAACCAAGTAAACGTAAGCTACTACGGTTACTCTCACGAACATATGAATCGCCCTCACGCATCATGGCGCGAATCGCGGTTGGAGCCGTATATAAAATAGAGACTTTGTGCTTATCGACTACATGACCAAGACGTGCCCACGTTGGATATTGAGGCACACCTTCAAACATTAAGGTTGTGGTGCCATTTGCGAGTGGTCCATAGATCAGATAACTATGTCCTGTAATCCAGCCTACATCGGCTGTACACCAGTACACATCATCTTGTTTTAAATCAAATACTTCTTTAAAAGTACTTGTTACATAGACTAAATAACCACCTGTAGTATGCAAAACGCCTTTAGGTTTACCTGTAGAACCTGAAGTATAAAGAATAAATAACGGGTCTTCTGCCTTCATAGGCTCTGGAGGACAGTTTGCATCAACCTCCATAATAATAAGGTGATACCACAAATCACGGCCCGGCTTCATTTCGATCGGGTTCGCATTACGGTAAACCACAACTACATTTTCAACACACTCTGTACCCGGCAACGCTAAAGCCAAATCGACATTTTCTTTGAGTGGTAACAACTTACCGGCACGTAGGCTTGAGTCTGCCGTAATGACAAGTTTAGCTTGGCTATCTTCAATACGACTTGCTAAAGAGTCTGGTGAGAAACCACCAAATACCACACAGTGAACCGCGCCAATACGAGCACAGGCTAACATGGCAATTGCAGCTTCAGTGACCATTGGCATATAGAGCACAACGCGGTCACCCTTACCAATGCCATATTTCTTTAAAACGTTGGCAAAGCGGCAGACTTCATCGTGTAATTCTTTATAAGAAACAATTTTATGGCGAGAAGGATGATCGCCTTCCCAAATAATTGCAGGTTTATGAGGATGTTCTTTAAGATGCCTGTCTAGGCAGTTTGCCGACACATTCAACTCACCATCGGCAAACCATTCAATTTTGAAATTGTCTTTGTCAAAACTCGTATTTTTAACTTGGGTAAATGGCTTTATCCAATCGACAATTTTAGCTTGCTCTGCCCAGAATTCATCTGGGTTCTCGATAGAGTGTTGATAACGTTTAAAGTAGTCTGCTTCAACAGTACGAGCTGTTTTTTTAAATTCCTCTGGTACTGGATAGATCTCATTCATACGCAACTTCCTTGATCTTGTGCATCCCATCTCGAGACTGTGGCTATTATTTTACTGGATCTTATTTGCATGCCTTTGCAGTATGATGACTCTTTCAAAGTCCAAACAATGCGACTTTGGTCATATATTAACCACTTACTCAAGCATACGAAATTGTGAACATTTTTATAAAATTAAGTTGATTTAAAACATTTGTCTATAGCTTTTACTTTTATAATTTTTTCAAGATTTGATGGTTTTGATCATCAACAAAGATTATTTTGTCTCTCATACGCAACACAGGAATAAAATAATATGTTTGCCCAAACAACCTCCTCACGCCCACCCCAGCTCCCTTTTAAAGATAGTCCTTTTTCAATTCATGGGCGCTTTAATCGTATGAGCTATTTAGGTGGATATGGACTCATCTATTTGCTTACCATAGTAGGCTACTTTATTTTGGCCTCGTTTCTTGGAAGTTTTCAGCTATCCAGCGATCTATTTAATTTTGAATTTTATAGCTCTCTTTCAGGCATTAGCGCTTTAGTCATCTGGGCTTTTTGGCTGTTTTTAATTTATTTAAATATTGTTCTCGTTGTTCGACGTCTGCACGATTTAAATAAGAGTGGCTGGATGGGGTTGCTGTTGCTTATTCCGGTTGTTCAATTCTTTTTTATGATTTATTTACTGCTTGCCTCAGGTACAGCAGGCACTAATCAATATGGTCCTTTTCGACCTTCAACGTTTATAGAAAAACTCATGGCTTGGCTTATTTTAGTGGCTATTTTAATTAGCCTCATTTCAACAGCAGGAATTTTTTATTATTTCTCAGGAACCGATACCCTAGAGACACCGACACAAATCTTACAAAAAGGAACGGAATACTTTTAATTAAAAAACACTTTATTATTCAGATGAACTCATTATAGTAGGCGCACATTTTATCTCCTACTATGATGAAAGCTGAAAATTGCTTTCATAATTTTTTTAATTGAGACTTGTCGTGGCTGATGAACAAACATCCTTAACAGATGTCGCAAAAAATACAGGCGAACTTTTACAAGAGGCGGGTACTAAAACCACTCAAACAGTTTTAGCCCATACTGAAAAGTATCATGATGCCTATACCACAATCGATAAAATTGTAGATAGCTTCTGGGAACGTGTGCCTTATATTTGTATTGCGATTATCGTTTTTATTATTTTTTGGCTACTGACCAAATTATTTAAATTCTTTGTTCGCAAAACCTTAGAAAACCGCTCTTACACGCGTCAAAACCTTGTGCTTGTGTTGAACCGTGTAGGCAGTACAGCGATTCTATTCTTTGGCTTCTTAATTGCTTTAGTTATCTCGATTCCAGGGTTTACACCGGGTCAATTAATGAGTGCTCTAGGGATTGGTTCCGTCGCAATTGGTTTCGCATTTAAAGATATCTTTCAGAACTTACTCTCTGGTATTTTAATTTTACTCAGCGAACCTTTCCGTATTGGCGATGACATTATTGTCAACAACATGGAAGGAACCGTAGAAGATATTCAAATCCGTGCGACCTTTTTACGTTCACCCGATGGCCGTCGTATTGTTATTCCTAACGCGACTGTTTACACCAGTGCAGTAACTGTAAATACTGCATATCAACGTCGCCGCTGTGAATTTGTAGTCGGAATTGGCTATGAAGACGATGTCCAAAAGGCAAAAGCTGTCATTCTTAAACTACTCGACAACAGCCGTAATGTGCTTAGCCAACCTGCATTTTCGGTCAACGTAACGGCTCTTGCAGATTTCTCTGTCAATCTAACCGTTCGTTGGTGGGTAGACACAACGGAAACAACCACCTCTGCTTCGATTAGTGAAATTCAGGAAAGGGTTGTAGATGCGTTTGATGAAAATAACATCTCAATTCCATATCCTGTACAAGAAGTAAAAATGTATCGTGGTGATCAACCATCTGAAGAAACCGTTAAGCCAAATGCTTAAGCTGCGAATAAACGTCCTAAAATATAAGAAATAGACGTTTCTGTTCTTAAAATACGGTTGCCTAAGCTCACTGCTTGGCAGCCGTTTTTTGTGAGTAAATCAACCTCATAAGGGATAAAACCACCTTCGGGTCCGACCACAACGCTACAGGCGTGATCAATATTAATTGGCATACTTTGCTCTGCATATGGATGGGCCACATAGGCAGGGCACTCTTCTGAAATAAATGTAGGTAAGACATCTTCAACAAAAGGCTTAAAGCGTTTATACATTTGAATTTCAGGAACAATCGTGTCCCCTGCTTGCTCAAGTCCCAAAGTAACGTAGTTGTCGATTTGCTGTAAAAAGGGAGTCTGCCAGTAACTTTTATCGACCCGATAACTATGAATCAGACTAATTTTTTCAACACCTAAAGTCACACTGTCCATAATTAAACGGCGTAAAACTTTAGGTCTGGGTAATGCCACAATTAAATGAACCGGAATTTTTGCAGGTACAGCTTCTTCACTGATAGGCTGAAGACAGACTTCTTGCTCATTAATCGAAACAATTTCCGTGATATAACGTGCGCCGTTACGGATACCAACTTTCAGATTTTGGCCGACTGTAATATCAAGATGTTCACGTAAATGCTGTAATTGGCGCTTTGAATGAATCGACCATATTTCTGACTGAGCATCTTTTGGTTCTAGTAAAACGATATTCATGGTTTATCGGCCAAATACCGGTTAATTACTCCAATATGTTTTTGCAATGAGCCTTGATTACGTTGTAAGACTTTATGCGCTTGCTCGACCACTTGTTGGGTCTGATCAGGTTCAGCTAAACAAGCCATCCAGATTGCCACAACCTGCTCTGCATTTTGAGCAATTAGCACACCATTTTCATCAATGAATTCATCAACAATGGTTTGGAAGTTAAAATAACGAGGTCCAATTACTGTTGGAACATTTAAAACCATAGGCTCTAAAATATTGTGCCCACCACCCGGTTCATTTAAAGAGCCGCCCACAAAACACACCTGACTTAAGGCGTACCATAACCAAAGTTCACCCATGCTATCGGCTAGATAAACCTGTGTACTGGTATGAATACTTTGGTTCAAACTTCTACGATGAGTAATTAAATCTAAGTTTTGGCAAATTTCAAATACTTCATCAAAACGTTCAGGATGTCGAGGTACAACAATACAAACTAAATCTGGATCTGACTTTAAATAAGGCTGAAGTGCCTGCAAAATTTGTTGTTCTTCTGGTGCATGTGTACTGGCAATTGTCAGGACTTTTCGTTGCCCCAAATACCATAGCTGGTGTAGCTTTGCAGCCTGATTTACAAATGCTTCAGGGGCGTGAATATCAAATTTAATATTTCCAACCACCTGACTTTTTTGTTGGTCTAAGCCAAGTTCTACATAACGTTGTCGAGTCGCATTATCTTGTGCCAGCACCCAGTCAATTTGTTTCAGCATTCCTGCCGTTAGACCTGAAACTCGGCTATAACCTTTCGCTGATTTTTCTGATAACCGCGCATTTAACAATAAACATGGAACATGCTGCTGTTTGGCTTGATCGATTAAATTTGGCCAAAGCTCTGTTTCAACCAATGCTAAAAGTTTTGGCTGATACAACTCAAAAAATTGTTTTAAAAGATACTTCTGATCAACAGGCAAATAAACTGCTTGAAACAAATCTAAATAAGGGGCTTTTAAAAATAACGATTTGGCACGTGCCTGCCCCGTTTTAGTCGTATTGGTCACTAAAACAGGTTGTCCAAGTTTAAGATAATGCTCGATTAAAGGCTGCGCGGCGTTAGTTTCTCCAACCGAGACAGCATGGAACCAGATTGCTCTCACATTCTTCGGAGATTCAAACGGCCCAAATCTTTCAAGACATTCCTGATTATATAATTCCTGGCTTTCTGCACGTTTTTTTATCCGCCAGCGGTAAAAGGGTTTTAATAAATGAAGTGCGGTGTTGTACCAAAAAGGGGTCGCCAAGCGGTTTGCCTCAAATAGTCAAAATTTAAAAACTGGGGAAAATATAACATAGATAGAAAAAATGGCAGAGTTTCGATACCTAAACTCTACCATTACAAGAAAAGCGATTTACTGAGCTCATAAATGAACTAGGTCAGCAAACAGTCATTTCAAAAAATTTACGAAGCTTCTAGCGTTGGATAGTCTGTATAACCTTCAGCGCCTTTAGCATATAAAGTCGTTGGTTGAAGTTCATTTAAAGGCAAGTCCTGCTCTAAACGCTGTAAAAGATCTGGGTTGGCAATATATGCTTTACCAAAAGATACTGCGTCAGCTTCACCATCACGCAAAATACGTTTTGCTGACTCTGGTGTTAGATTTTCATTAGCAATCCATACACCGTTAAATTTTTCACGAAGTTGTGGACTAATACTATCGGCAGCTTCATATTCACGAGAGAAAATGAAAGCAACATTACGTTGATTCAATTGCTCAACGACATAACCAAATGTCGCTAACGGATTTTCATCACCCATATCGTGCGAATCACCACGCGGTGCAATATGAACACCAACTCGGCCAGCGCCCCACACTTCAATAAACGCATCAATCACTTCTAATAATAAACGTGCGCGGTTTTCAACTGGACCACCATACTCATCATTACGTTGGTTGGTGTTACTTTGAAGGAACTGGTCAATTAAATAACCATTTGCCGCATGTAACTCAACACCATCAAAACCAGCTGCTTTAGCCAATTCTGCTGAATGTTTATATTGAGTTACAACCTCTTTAACTTCCTCAATTGAAAGCGCGCGTGGCGTTACATATGGACGTTTAGGACGTAATAAACTCACTTCACCCGCAGGTTGAATCGCACTTGGTGCAACAGGAGTATCACCATCTAAAAGCTCAGGATGCGAAATACGGCCAACATGCCATAGTTGAGCTACAATTTTTGAACCTTGAGCATGAACTGCCTCAATAATTTTATTCCAAGCCTGTGCCTGCTCTTGTGACCATAATCCTGGAGTTTCTGCATAACCCACAGTTTTTGAACCAATCACTGTTGCTTCAGTCAAAATAAGACCGGCATTTGCACGCTGTTGATAATATTCAACCATTAAATCATTTGGTACTCGGCTTTCACCACTACGCGCACGCGTTAATGGAGCCATTACCAATCGATTTTTAATTTCAAAATCACCAACCGTTAAAGGAGTATTGAGTTCAGCCATAGTCGCCTCGACTTACACTTTAAATAGTAATTAAAGTGTTTGTTTTAAATGTTCGATATATTGCTGAATCAAAGCTTCGTTACGTGAAAAATAAGACCATTGACCATATTTTTGGACCTGAATTAGGCCCGCCTGTTGTAAAACAGACAAATGATTAGACATTGTAGACTGTGCTACTTTACCCAATCGTTCAATATGACCTGCACAAACACCCTTCTCAAAACTACCACCACATTCTTCCACCGGTAAATAATGCGCAGGTTCTTTCAACCATTGTAAAATTTGCCGACGTAGCGGATTGGAAAGGGCTTTGCTAATTGCATCAATATCCATAGGCTCAACACGTCTTTTAAACGAACAAAGCTTTATTCAGCATTTCGAAAACATCATATCGCATTTTTGCGATATTCATATCTGTTTTTTCCGATATTCATATCGCATTTTTTCGATTAACATTTGAAGGCTGAACTGCTTTGCCGTTTTAATCGCTAAAAATCCAAGAGTTCTACATATTCATAGATGAACTGTATTTAAACTAAAAGTTCAGCAGACTCTTATAAACCTTGTTTTAAGCTCGCCTCAATAAAGCGATCAAGGTCACCATCAAGAACAGCACCCGTATTAGAATTTTCAACGCCCGTACGTAAGTCTTTAATACGCGAATCATCTAATACATACGAACGAATTTGGCTTCCCCAACCAATATCAGACTTCGAGTCTTCTAGAGCTTGAGCCGCTTCATTACGTTTTTGCATTTCCAACTCATACAGTTTCGCACGTAACTGTTTCCATGCATGGTCACGGTTAGCATGTTGTGAACGTTGGTTCTGACACGCCACCACAATACCTGTTGGAGTGTGAGTCAAACGAACTGCCGAATCGGTTTTGTTAATATGCTGACCACCAGCACCAGATGCACGGTAAGTATCTGTACGAACATCAGAAGGGTTGATATCAATTTCAATATTGTCATCAACTTCTGGGGAAATAAACACCGCAGAGAATGAGGTATGACGGCGGTTACCACTATCAAATGGTGATTTACGAACTAAACGATGTACACCTGATTCAGTGCGTAACCAACCATAGGCATATTCACCTTCAACACGAATCGTTGCAGATTTAATACCAGCTACATCGCCATCAGATACTTCCATGAGTTCAGCTTTGAATCCATGACGTTCGATCCAGCGCATATACATACGTAATAGCATAGATGCCCAGTCTTGTGCTTCAGTACCACCCGAACCTGATTGAATCTCGACATAGCAAGGATTCGGGTCCATCGGGTTGCTAAACATACGACGGAATTCAAGTTTAGCCAGTTCATCTTCGGCAGCGCCAAGCTCAGACTGAACATCTTCAAGTAGGCTTTCATCGTCGGCTTCTACGGCCAAATCTAGCATTGCTTTTGCATCTTCAAGTTGTGTTGATAAACCATCCAATACATTAATAACGTTTTCTAGTTCGCCCTTTTCTTTCGCCATTGCCTGAGCACGGCTTTGATCATTCCAAATTGCAGGGTCTTCTAACTCACGTAAAACTTCTTCTAAACGTTCTTTTTTCAGATCGTAGTCAAAGATACCCCCGTAGTGTTTGGCTACGATCAGTTAAGTCTTTCAATTGGTTTAGATAAGGATTAATTTCCACGCGAGTGTTCCCATAAAAGCAGATAAACAGTCGATTATTTTAGCATAGCTGCGGTTATCTTCGAACCTGCTTTGTATTTCTCATCATATTTCACTCATTTAATTTCTAAATTTTCTTCACTCCATTTTAAGTTTAATCTGTAATATCCACATACAAAATTGGGTACTTTTACAGCATTTTTTATGATCTACACAAAATATCCTCAATTTTAATAAAATAAAACATTCTTAATTTTTATTTAATAATCAATATCTTAATTAAAACATATTTACACAAAATGAACATGGTTACAATACGGTTACTTGAGTAAGATTGACGCATAAGCATTTTGGTCTAGACTAAAAGTTGTAACAAAACATTTATAAAATCGCTTTTTAGAGGGGAGAGATTCCATGAAAAAACTAGCAATTGCATCAGCTCTTTTATCTGCACTGGCAGTAAGTGGCGCAGCAAACGCTTACCAAGCTGAAGTTGGTGGTTCTTACAATTATCTTGATCCAGATGACGGTAGCAGTGTAAGCAAATTCGGTGTTGACGGGACTTATTACTTTAATCCTGTTCAAACTCGTAACGCTCCACTTGCTGAAGCAGCTTTCTTAAGCCGTGCAAGTAATGTTAACGCTCTTATCAACTATGGCGATAACAGCGGTACTAAAGACACTCAGTATGGCGTAGGTGTTGAATACTACGTTCCTAACTCAGATTTCTACCTTAGCGGTGATGTAGGCCGTAATGAACGTGAAATCGATAACACCAATATTGATAGTAAAGTAACTACTTATGCAGCTGAAGTAGGTTATTTACCAGCTCCTGGTTTATTACTTGCTCTAGGTGTTAAAGGTTACGACGAAAAAGACGGTAAAGACGGCGCTGATCCAACAGTTCGTGCTAAATACGTAACTCAAGTAGGTCAACATGACGTAAACCTTGAAGCGTTTGGTGCGTTTGGTGACCTTGACGAATATAAAGTTCGTGGCGACTACTACATCGATAAAACTTTAAGTCTTGGTGTGGATTACTACAATAACGACTTAACTGATAAAGATGAATTTGGTATTAATGCTAAAAAATTCTTAAATCAACAAGTAAGTCTTGAAGGTCGTATTGGTTTCGGTGACAACGACAACACTTATGGTGTTCGTGCAGGATACCGCTTCTAATATCGCTTAAAAGCACATAAAAAAATCCGCTCTAATGAGCGGATTTTTTTTATTGGTTTAAATGCACAATACGCAATTGCAAATTTACATTGCCATTAAATGCATTACGATCCATTTCATATACTAAATGAACTTCATCTTGCATAGGATTAAATTCAAAACGACCAGCTGCATTAAATGCAATCGCATCAAAAGTATATTGATCTAGGGCTAACCTAAGTTTTAAATGTGTTTCTTTAAGCCAGCGATAATCGACAACTTTAAAATGTCCTTCAAACTGAGGAAAAGGGAATTTTTGCCCCCATGGTCCAAGCTGCTCTATCCAGTCTAATGTGTCTAGCTGCAAAGCAGAAGCTGGTAACTCTCCATCCGTCCATAGTGTTGCTTGGAATAGAGATTCTTCCATGGCTGCAACACAGCCAGTAAAAACAGTTTTAAAAGCATCAAAGTTTTCTTTTCGAATCGTTAAGCCAGCCGCTGCCGCATGTCCACCAAAATGGCTCACTAATTCTGGATGTTGTTCAGCAACTTGTTCAATCGTATCTCGAATATGTACTCCATCAATTGAACGCGCAGAGCCTTTAATATGGATACCATCTTCATCTGGTGCAAAAACAATGGTTGGTCGATGGAACTGTTCTTTTAAACGCCCCGCCACAATACCAATCACACCTTGATGCCAGCTCTCTTCAAAGAGTACAAGGGCTTGTGGAATATCTTCTTTTGAAAGTTGTAAGCTATCTAAAGCAGATAAAGCTTGTTGCTTCATCTCCCCTTCTATCTGGCGCCGCTCTATATTGAGTTGATTTAATTGCTGAGCAATTGGATAGGCAGTTTCCATATTCTCTGCAAGTAAACATTCAATCCCAATACGCATGCTTTCCATACGTCCAGCAGCATTAATCCGGGGTCCTATAACAAATCCTAGATCTTGTGCACGTAATGAATTCGCCTCTCTACCAGCAATATCCAATAGCGCTAAAATTCCAACTCGGCATTGGTGTTGTTGGATTCGCTTTACGCCTGCATCCACCAATATACGGTTGTTATAATCTAATACAGCAACATCGGCATAAGTTCCTAAAGCCACTAAATCTAGATATTGAGTGACTTTACTTGTACTTTTGCCTTGCTTGTTACGTAAACTTGCCAAATTCGCCAGCACATAAAATGCAACGCCAACACCTGCAAGCGCTTTACTTGGGAAATCACAACCTAACTGATTTGGGTTAACAACTGCTTGTGCTGGAGGTGTTTCTTTAGTTGTTAAATGGTGGTCGGTGATAATGACCTGCATATCCAAGGCCTGAGCAGTTTCTACACCTGCATGGCTGGAAATTCCATTATCGACAGTAATTAATAGATCTGGTTGATAAGTTTGATGAGCAAGCTCTGCAATTGCAGGCGTAAGCCCATAACCGTACTTAAACCGATCGGGAACCAAATAATCGACTTGTGCCCCCATATCGCGCAGGACCAATACCATTAACGCGGTGCTAGTTGCTCCATCGGCATCATAGTCCCCGACAATAACAATCTTTTTTTGTTCATCAATGGCTTGATCCATTAATGCTACAGCGGTTTCTAGACCTTTAAGCTCTGGAGCAAGCAAATTCTTAAGCTTGAGCTCTAATTCCTGTTCAGATTGGACTCCACGTCTTGCCAAAATCTCGGCAATAAACGGCGGCACGCCCTGAAACTGTTCAGGGCGTGTCAATAAAGGTCTTTGTTTGATTTGTATTTTTGTCATTTAAGGCATCAGCCGGCGCAACATCCATTGACCGTCGATTTTTTCATAACTCAAGCGGTCATGTAAACGATTTGGTCGCCCTTGCCAGAATTCATAATAATCCGGTTGCAGACGATAGCCTCCCCAGAACTCTGGCTTATCAAGCACTTCACGACTTTCGACTTGCTGTTGTAAGTCTTGAAAGCGCTGCTGTAACAGCTCTCGGCTTTCAATTTTGCCACTTTGTGGGGTACTGATATGCGCAGCAATCTGGCTATCACGTGGTCGTTTACGATAGTAATCTGTAGATTCCTGTTCAGAAATTTTCACTACATGACCACCAACTCTCACCTGACGCTCTAGACTTGGCCAGTAAAATAATAATTCAGCATATGGATTTTCTGCCAAATCTATACCTTTCTGACTGTCATAGTTAGTATAAAAATCATACCCAGCTTCTGTAGCACCACGCAACAAAACTGTTCGAACATGTGGTCTGCCATTAGCACCCGCTGTTGCTAACGACATGGCATAGGGTTCATGCAAATTGGCAGCTAGAGCATGGTTAAACCAACCAAGAAACTGCTGATGAGGGTTTGATTCAACCTGCCCCTCATACAACTCGCCTTGCTCATAGCTCAAGCGTAATTCACTTAAATCTTTAATGACATCACTCATGTCATGCACCTTATGCGACTTGTGCTTGTGAACGAACTGAATCTGCTAAATGCTGAGCTAAAGCATTTACTTCCTGCTCATCGTCACCTTCAACCATGACACGAATCACAGGCTCTGTTCCAGATTTACGAATCAAGATACGTCCACGACCTTTGAGCTGTGCTTCTGCTTTATCAAATTCAGTAACCAATGCTGGAATAGAATACGGATCAAGCATTTGTTCTAAACGTACATTTAAAAGAACTTGTGGGAATAGTTTAAAGTCTTGAACCAATTCATGGAGAGCCTTATTTTGCTCGACCATTACAGTTAAAACTTGAAGCGCGGCGATAATGGCATCACCAGTCGTACTCTTGTCTAGAGTTAGAATATGACCAGAAGGTTCGCCACCTATCACCCAACCATTTTCTTCTAAAGCCTGTAATACATAGCGGTCACCGACTTTTGCACGAACAAAATTAACATTTGCTTTTTCAAGTGCAACTTCAAGTGCCATATTACTCATGACCGTACCAACAATACCAGCTGGCTTATTTTGCGCCTGAGTCGCCAAGATATATAGGATATGGTCGCCATCAATTAAGTTACCAAACTTATCAACCATCACAACACGGTCAGCATCACCATCAAAGGCAATACCTAAATCTGCTTGGTGCTCAACCACTGCTTTTTGCAAGTGTTCAGGATGTGTTGAACCACAGCTTTCATTAATATTTAAGCCATCTGGTTCATTATATAAAGCAATGACTTTTGCACCTAGCTCACGAAAAACTGAAGGGCCAACGCTATATGCAGCACCATGAGCACAGTCCAACACAATCTTTAAATTATTTAAATCAAAGTGGTAAGGGAAAGTAGATTTACAAAATTCGATATAACGACCGTTTGCATCATTTACACGAACACTTTTACCTAAGTTTGCAGTGTCCTCAATGAATAAGTCTTTTTCTAATTCAAGGTTAATTTCTTCTTGTAATGAATCAGGTAATTTTTTGCCTTCACTTGAGAAGAATTTAATCCCATTATCATAATATGGATTATGTGATGCAGAAATAACAATACCTGCATGTGCATGCAAAGCACGAGTAAGGTGTGCAATTGCTGGTGTTGGTAATGGACCAAGTAAATGAACATATACGCCAGCAGCGTTTAAGCCCGCCTGCAAAGCAGATTCTAAAATATAACCAGATAAACGTGTGTCTTTTCCTAATACAACGAGCGGTTTATTTTTTGGACTCGTTCGTTTTAATACCTTCCCTGCAGCAAAACCGAGTTTTAAAGCAAACTCTGGAGTAATAGGCATTTGCCCAAATTTTCCACGAATACCATCCGTTCCAAAATAACTCATAGCTTATCTCATTCTTACGCCACTTCAGCGGTGGCTCACTTCATATATGGCAATTCCGCCATATTTCTTTTCGTTAGATTTACTTTACACCAAAAACAAAAAGCCGTCAGTGTAATGACGGCTTTCTTCATTGTTTTGGTTACCAAAATCTAACCAACACGATAGTTTGGAGCTTCTTTAGTAATCGTTACATCATGAACATGTGACTCAGACATACCTGCTGAAGTAATTTTCACAAATTTCGCATTTTGGCGAAGATCTTCAATCACAGATGAACCTGTATAACCCATCGATGAACGTAAACCACCCATCATTTGATGAACGATGTTACCCATTGGGCCTTTATATGGAACACGACCTTCAATGCCTTCTGGTACTAACTTCTCAGCACCCGCTTTTGAGTCTTGGAAATAACGGTCAGCAGAACCTGTTGCTCCCGCCATTGCACCTAATGAACCCATACCACGATATGCTTTGTAGTAACGACCTTGGAAAAACTCAACTTCGCCAGGAGCTTCTTCAGTACCAGCTAAGAGTGAACCAACCATGATTGTACTTGCGCCCGCACCGATCGCTTTTGCCATATCGCCAGAGAAGCGGATACCGCCATCTGCAATTAAAGGAATTTGATCTTTTAGTGCGTTAGCAACGCTATCGATAGCAGAAATTTGTGGCATACCAATACCTGCCACAATACGTGTCGTACAGATAGAACCAGGACCAATACCAACTTTGACTGCATCTGCACCTGCATCTAACAATGCTAATGCAGCATCACCAGTTGCGATGTTTCCGCCAATTACTTGTACTTGAGGGAAGTTTTGTTTCACCCAACGTACACGTTCAATTACACCAGCTGAATGACCATGTGCTGTATCAACAACAATTACGTCAACACCAGCTTCAACCAATGCTTCTACACGACTTGGTGTATCAGCACCTGTACCAACCGCAGCACCAACACGTAAACGCCCAAGGTCATCTTTACAACTGTTTGGATAACTCTCAGCTTTACGGAAGTCAGTCACTGTAATGAGACCTTTGAGTTCGTTGCTCTCGCCAACGACCAAGACTTTTTCAATACGGTGTTTTTGCAATAATGCTTGAATATTTTCTTTAGACTCGCCTTCACGCACAGTCACCAAACGATCTTGGCCTGTCATGATGTTGCTAACTGGTTGTTCTAAATTGGTTTCAAAACGTGTATCACGGCCTGTCACAATACCAACAACCTTGCCGTCTTTAACAACAGGTACACCGCTAATGTTATTAGCAGTGGTAATTGCAATCAGTTCACGTACTGTAGTTTCAGGCGTTACAGTGATAGGGTCTTTCACCATACCCGCTTCGAATTTCTTTACACGGCGTACTTCTGCAGCTTGAGCAGCAATATCCATGTTTTTGTGCAAAATCCCGATACCGCCATTTTGTGACATCGCAATCGCCATACGTGACTCAGTCACTGTATCCATTGCAGCAGAAACTAATGGGATATTTAAATGAATGCCGCGAGTTAAACGTGTCTTTAGAGAGACATCTTTTGGGAGAACAGTAGAGTAGGCAGGAAGTAATAAGACATCATCGAAGGTTAGCGCTTCTTGAACGATGGTCAGCATAACAATCTCACTGGTAAATTCCGTGAGCTATTATAAACAAATTTCAATGCAATTTTCATATTATCTTTGCCTTTTTCAGCAATAGATATCGGCCTACTCTAAATAATTCCCACTTAATTATACTTTTAGCTCTATTTTCTAGCTCTTATCTTTTTATAACCCAGAACTTCATCTGGGTTAATTATTAGAAATAATATTTAGATTTATGCAGGGCAACTAAAAATTTGCTCTGACATTAAATCGACACCACAAGGTAAAACCTCAATCCAGTCTAAAAACTGATTAATCATTTCTTTACCAATAAATGGGCTGCCATGCTGTGGAACAATCATTTCAATATCCATCTGACGGACCATGTTGACCCATAAACGGATGACCTTATTTGAACACATATAGCGTTGGTGAAAAGCTTTCATTTTCATAACATGCGTATCGAAATCTTTCAAAGGTTGACTAGCATCCTCAACAATCGAGGCACCCATATCACCAGAAAACAAAATTTTAGCGACTGGATCATAGAACTGAAAATTACCCACCGAATGTAGAAAATGGGCTGGAACCACCACAAGCTTTGATTCTCCCAATTGAATCACTTGACCACGATCTGGTAGTTCAATTAGGCGATCTTCCCAATTCCCTTTCATGCGTTCACTCATGAATGCAGAATTGAGGTGCGGTAAAAATCGTGCCCATAATTTAGAAGCGACCACTTTGGCATCGGTATAGACTAACCAGCGCGGCATTGAAGTAATAATGTCTGGATCCTGATGAGAAGCCATCACATAATCCAGATTTTTCAATCGCGTATATTTATTAAGTTCCATAGTCAACGGAACATAGGTCAAATCGCCACCTGGGTCGATCACCGCAGCTCGTTCATGATCAATAATTAAAAATTGATTGGCTTGTATGCCTTCCCCTTTGACCAAACTGGTAAAACTAATACATTTATGTACGCCATTATCAAATAATATCTGCGATGTTGTTTTTTCAAACCCCATACAATTCCCCAAAAAAACTTTAAATATTAGATATTTTTATATCCATACTAAAATAAAGGGATTCGATAATTCTTGCAATGAATTGCTTTATTTTTCTCATAATATTTTAAAATAGCTTTTACTTTTCTTATTTTATAAATGAATCATAATGTTATTTAAAATTAATTCACAATAAATTAAAATAATTCTCATTATCAGTTTTTGTCTTTTGCGCTGTCTAGGCCTCCCATGAACCAAGCACCTTATTTTTCAAGCTCCAAAACATTGTTAGCAGTTGCTATTTTTAGTTCGATGACAGCAAGTCATGCTGATGAAACAGCAGAACAAAAAAATTTGACCAGTGTGCTACCCACAATTTCTATTCAGGCGCAAAAAGAAACCACCTCTCCCTATGTCGCAACGAAAGCAAACTCTGCCTTAAAATCAGATGCGCCCTTGTTTAAAACTGCGCAGTCGGTTTCAGTAGTAACACGTGAACAGCTCGATCAGAAACAAGCAAGAACCTTAGCAGATGCACTTGAAGGTGTTGCAGGAGTAGAAGCTGGAAAACTAGGTCGTCGTGGTTGGGATGATTTCGTTATTCGAGGGCAGACATCTTCTGATTCAGTTTATGTAGATGGCTTAAGAGTTGGACAAAATACTTTTGTTGCCACTGAGCTATCAGGTATGGATCAGGTACAAGTTTTAAAAGGCCCTGCATCTATTAATTTTGGTTTGGTTGCTCCAGGCGGCATGGTGAATTTAGTCACTAAACGCCCTGAAGCAGAAAACTTTGCACGCGCTAGTATGACTTATGGTAGTTACAGCCTTAAAGAAGGTACCTTCGATTTAAACTATAGTCCTAATAATAGTGAAAAAGGTGCTTTCCGTTTAAATGGTCGTATCTCTGACCAAGATGACCCGACAGATTATGTGTATTTTAAAAATTACTATATTTCCCCTTCTTACAACTTTGACTTAGGGGATAACACCGACCTTTCTGTCATCGCAAGCTATCAACATCGCGAATATATTCGTCAGCAAGGCTTGCCCGTTATTGGTACTCTAAAAGATAACCCTAACGGCGCTATAGACCGAAGTTTATATATTGGCGACCCTAACTTCGGTAAATATGAAGCCGATGTTTACCGTACTGGTTATACGTTTAAACATGCCTTTGATAATGGCTGGAACTTCAATCAGAATTTTGCCGTACAAAAAACTGAAATGGATGGCACAGCTGTTTTTGCTCGAACAGGTAGTAACTTTTGGGCAGATAAAAACTACACCACCATAAGCCGTAAAAATAACAGCCGCCACCAAATTATTGATAACTTAAGTTTTGCCATCGATAACCGTTTAAATAAACAGTTTGATTTATATGGTATGCAACATGATTTCAATATAGGTGTAGATGCCTTCCAAGAAAAAAGTGATTACACCAATAACCGTTGTAATGTAGGTGATTTAAACATATATGCTCCTGTATATGGGCAAACTGTTACTTGTTCCAATCCTGTCAGCAACCACGATATTAACCGCTTAAAATACGCAGGCTTATATATTCGTGACCGTATTCAACTCAATGATCAATGGCTTTTAAGCTTGTCTGGGCGCCAAGACTGGGCACAAACTCAAACTAGAAGTTTGGTTAATAGCAATACGAGTAAACAATCAGATGAAGCATTCACAGGTAGTGCTTCTCTTATGTATACCCTTAATGACATTGTTGCTCCTTATGTCAGCTATGCCACTTCATTTACTCCTAACAGTGGTACAGATGTAAATAACAATCCGTTCAAACCAGAAGAGGGGAAACAGGTTGAAGTGGGGATGAAATTACAAAGTCCTGATCAACGAATTCAAGGCGCTATCGCTTGGTATGATTTAAAACGTCAAAATGTTGTAGTCAATGATTCAATCAATACGAGTGAGAAAGTACAACGTGGCGAACAGTTAACACGTGGTGTTGAAACTGAACTCAGCGCAGAAATTTTAGAAGGCTTAAAATTAACGGCTGCATATACCTACACAATTGATGCGGAAATTAGTAAAGATGCAAACACGAGTAATGTAGGAAAAGCACTCGACAATATTCCTGAGCATGCATATAGCTTGTCAGCACGCTATAAATTTGATCCTGCATCAAAACTTGGTTGGTATGTAGGCGGCGGGTTCCGCGGTGAAACGTATAAAACTGTCGATGGCTTAGATGTTCATGTTCCAGGCTATACAGTCTTTGACACTGAAGCTGGCTATGACGCTGGGCATTGGGGCGTTCAACTTGCTATCCGCAATCTATTTGATAAAGATTACTATGCAGGTGCGCTGAATGAGAATTTAGTGACGCTCGGCAACCCACGCCAAATTAACTTTACAGTGAAATTTAACTACTAAAACGACCTACAAAAAAACGCACTCGAATTGAGTGCGTTTTTTATGGCAGCTTTAAATGTTTTAGAAGAAATAATGCTGTACCAAAGTAGAGACACCTACAATTAAGAAAATAGCCGCACCAATTTTATGAATGAGTGAGATAGATAAACGTTCAGCTAATTTATTACCAATAAATACAGCTGGTGCATTGGCAATCATCATACCTAACGTTGTACCCAGCATAACCCAGAAAATACTGTCGTAACGAGCAGCTAAGGCCACTGTTGCAATCTGCGTTTTATCGCCAATTTCAGCCAAGAAAAACAAGATAAAGGTTGCGCCAAAAACACCAAATTTTTGCCATCTATTAATGCTATCTGTTTCATCATCTAACTTATCTGGAATAAGCATCCAGAACGCCATACCAATAAAACCGCCCGCAAGAACCCAAACTAAGATTTCAGGGCTCAAGACAGTAGTAATCCACTGTCCAAGCACAGCAGAGATACCATGGTTAATTAAAGTTGCTAACAGAATCGCAATGAGAATAGGGATTGGCTTACGGAAACGTGCAGACAGTAAAAGGGCGAGTAATTGAGTTTTATCGCCCATTTCAGCTAGGGCAACAATTGAGGTAGAAATCAGAAATTCTTGCATGTCGTTTCTCTGGCTAGCATAAATGCCCATGACCTACCCCTCCTGCTAGCCAAATATCTGCAGAGTGGTAAATCAAAGGTCTTGCCAACTCGGAAACGATGAGACGTTTAAGCTATGATGACCATGTTCTGTTGAACAATTATGTTGATCATCACCTATTCATTTAGAAATGAATAGCGGCTACTCCCCAATGAAGTATGTGCTTATTATATTCGAGCAGTTCTATTTTTCAAACAAAAAATTTTATCCATGCCCACACCAACAGCCGACCCAAGCCCAATAGTAAGGCTAAACAAATACTTAAGTTAATAAACCCCAAATTGTTAATGCCTGCTATGTGCTGTGACTGAAATTCAAACGGCAAAATAAGCATTGCTACAAATACTTCCAACCCCATTGCAACATAGGTCATCCATTCCCAAGGAAAGTGTAAAATACTGATCCATACCCCCATTAATAAAAATACAATCAATAGGATTGGTACCATGATTTTTAAAAAACCCGCCATTTATTATTTCTCCTTTACCTAATAACGAGAAATTTCTCCTCTCTCGACACTTCCTTCTTCGTCTTTAGATTAACCTAAAACCAATTAAATTAAATATCAAAATAAAAACCCCGCCGAAGCGAGGTTTTAATAATTCATTTCAAAATATTAGATTAATAAAGTACGAATATCTTTAAGAAGTTTCGTAAGTTTATTGGTAAAGCGAGCAGCATCTGCACCATTAATTACACGATGGTCATAAGACAACGACAACGGCAACATTAAGCGTGGGTCAAAGTCTTTACCATTCCAAACCGGTTGCATCGTTGCAGGTGAAATACCCAAAATCGCAACTTGCGGCCAGTTCACAAGTGGTGTAAATGCTGTACCACCTATTGCGCCTAAACTTGAAATGGTGAAATTCGCACCTTGTAAGTCTTTCGGTGTTAATTTCTTATCACGTGCTTTTTGACCTAACACACCCAATTCAACTGCAATTTGCTTAATTGATTTTTGGTCTGGGCTACGAAGTACTGGTACGGTTAAACCATCTGGTGTTGCTACCGCAATTCCCATATGGATTTCATTGCGCAAGAGCACTGATTTACCGTCATCAGATAGATGACCTGCGAACTCACGCTCTTCTTTCAACAAATACGCAACCGCTTTGATAATGAATGCCATAATCGTCAGGCTGATACCTTCTTTTTTGAAGTTGCCTTTCAGTTCATTACGCCAATCTTCTAACTCAGTAATGTCAGCCAAATCAAACTGGGTGACTTGCGGAATAAAGTTGTTCAATGACAATTGCGGAATTGATACTTGCTGCAAACGCGTCAGTACTTTTTCTTCCACGCCACCAAACGCAGTGAAGTCAGGAAGCTTTGGCAAACCTGAAACTGCTGGTGCAGCCGCAGCTACTGGAGCCGCTTGTGGTGCAGTTAAACGAGTCTTCACATAAGCAAAGATATCTTCTTTAACAACACGACCATGTTCACCAGAAGTTTTAACTTGTGATAAAACCACACCAAGTTCACGAGCAAGCTTACGTACAGCAGGACCTGCATATACTTTAGCGTTTTCGGCTTCTTGCTCTTTGGTTAACTTGTCACTACCAGACGCTGGAGCAGATACAGCCTGAGTCGGAGCAGGAGCTGCCGCTTTAGGTGCTGCTGCCTGTGGAGCTGGAGCTACTTCTGCTTTTGCCGCTGGTGCCGCAGCAGGTGCTTGGCCTTCAGCTTCAATTGTTGCAAGTAATATACCTTGTGAAACCTGTTGGCCTGCTTGCAAGTGAATCGCTTTCACAACGCCAGCAACAGTACTTGGAACTTCAACAGTCGCTTTATCTGACTCAACCACAACAAGGCTTTGGTCTACATCAACTTTATCGCCAACTTGTACCAAAATTTCAGCAACAACTGCTTTATCTACACCCAGATCAGGAACGTTAATATCAACTGGACCAGATTGAGTAGCAGCCGCAGCTACAGTTTCTTGTTGAACTGGTGCAGGCGCTGCCGCTGGGGCTGCTGTAGAAGCAGGAGCTTCAACTGGCGCACTTGATGCAGATGTTGTTTTCACTTTAATGAGCACAACACCTTCTTTAACTGTATCGCCTTCTTTAACTTGAATGCTTTCTACAGTACCAGCAACACTGCTTGGCACTTCTACAGTTGCTTTGTCAGATTCAACAACAACGATGCTTTGCTCAACATCGATTTGCTCGCCAACTTTTACTAAAATTTCACCAACTAGTGCTTTTTCAACACCAATATCTGGAACTTGAACTTCAACCACTTGGCTAGTGGTTGCAGCTGCTGGTTGTGCAGCAACTTGTGGAGCTGTAGCAGGTGCTTCTTTTTCAGCTGCTGGTGCAGGTTTTGCAACTTCTTCTGCTTGAGCTACAGGTGCAGCACCCTCAGCTTCAAGTTCAAACAATACCGTACCTTCAGTTACGCTATCGCCTTCTTTGATCAAGATGCTTTTCACTACACCTGCTGAAGTGCTAGGCACTTCAACAGAGGCTTTATCTGACTCAAGCAAAACAAGGCTGTCATTTTCAGCAATGCTATCGCCAACTTTTACCAAAATTTCAGCAACAACTGCTTTATCTACGCCAATATCAGGGGTCTTAATTTGCATGCTTAGTTCCCCTCACCTGTTTGCGTTTCATGGTATTCAGCAACTGCTTGAACTTCTGGGTGTGCTTGTGGAGCCCATGCCACTGGACGGTCAGTGTCTAACTCAAAGTTAGAAATTGCATCTTTAACTAAACGTGCATCTACTTCACCTTCGTCAGCTAATTTTTTCAAAGTAGCAACAACGATATGTGCAGCATCAACACCAAAGAAACTACGCAAGTTAGCACGTGTATCTGAGCGACCATAACCATCTGTACCTAATGCAACAAATGGGCGACCATCTGGAAGATAAGCACGGATTTGTTCGCTATACGCACGCATATGGTCTGTTGCTGAAACAACAATACCTTCTGTACCGCGTAATTGTTTAGATACCCAAGACTCTTTCACTTCTTCAGTAAGTGGGTGTAGACGGTTGTATTCTTCACACGCCATACCATCACGAGACAATTCATTGAAGCTTGTTACACTCCAAACGTTTGAATGGATTTGGTATTCATCACGTAAGATTTTCGCAGCTTTGATCACTTCACGAAGAATTACACCTGAACCCATCAATTGGACAGTTGCTTTTTCATCTTTTTCGAACAAGTACATACCACGTTTAATGCCTTCCTCAGCGCCTTCAGGCATTGCAGGATGCTCGTAGTTTTCATTCATTACCGTTAAGTAATAGAACACACGCTCTTGGTTCACATACATACGTTGTAAACCATCATGTACGATTACAGCCAACTCATAACCAAAACATGGATCGTAAGATACACAGTTTGGAATCGTGTTCGCCAAGATATGTGAATGACCATCTTGGTGCTGTAAACCTTCACCGTTCAATGTGGTACGACCAGCAGTAGCCCCTAACAAGAAACCTTGTGCTTGTGCATCACCCGCAGCCCATGCGATGTCGCCAATACGTTGGAAACCAAACATTGAGTAGTACATGTACATCGGAATCATTGGCAAGTTATTCGTTGAATAACTTGTTGCCAATGCAGCCCATGCGCTCATCGCACCAGCTTCGTTAATCCCTTCTTGAAGCATGTGACCGTCACTTGCTTCACGGTAATGCATTAACTGTTCTTGGTCTTCTGGGGTATATTTTTGACCGTGAGCCGCATAAATACCAAGCTGACGGAACATACCTTCTAGACCAAAAGTACGCGCTTCATCTGGAACGATTGGCACTACGCGGTCTTTAATTGCTTTTTCTTTAAGTAAAGAAGCAATTAAACGCACCATCACCATGGTCGTTGATTGTTCTTTGCCTGCAGAACCTTTTAATACTGCATCAAATACAGATAATTCAGGAATCGCTAAAATTTCACTCTCTTTACGACGTGCAGGTAAATAGCCACCTAAAGCTTCACGACGCGCCTTCATATACTTCATTTCAGGAGAGTTTTCACTTGGGCGATAGAATGGAAGCTCTTCTAATTGATCATCTGTAAATGGCAGGTTAAAACGGTCACGTACATATTTCAAAGAATCAATCTGCATTTTTTTGATTTGGTGAGTCTTATTCACCGCTTCAATTTCTTCAGACAAACCATAACCTTTAACAGTTTTCGCAAGAATAACTGTTGGCTGACCTTTGGCTGTCATTGCTTCTGCATAGGCAGCAAAAACTTTGTACGGGTCATGACCACCACGGTTAAGATTATCGATGTCTTCATCGCTTAAATCTTTTACAAGTTCCGCAGCTTCTGGGTACTTGCCAAAGAATTTCTCACGTGTATATGCACCACCTTTCACTTGATAGCGTTGATACTCACCATCAACTGTTTCGCCCATTACCGCTTTTAAAGCGCCTGTGCTGTCTTTTGCAAGTAGCGGATCCCAATGACGACCCCATACTACTTTAATGACACGCCAGCCTGCGCCACGGAATAAAGATTCTAATTCTTGAATAATTTTACCGTTACCACGTACAGGACCATCTAGACGCTGTAAGTTACAGTTAACCACCCAAATTAGGTTATCAAGCTTTTCACGACCAGCAAGTGAAATTGCACCAGTACTTTCTGGCTCATCCATTTCACCATCGCCAAGATATGCCCAGACTTTACGATTTTCTTCTTTGATCAAGCCACGATTCATCAAATATTTTTGAATGTGCGCTTGATAAATCGACATGATTGGACCAAGACCCATTGATACAGTTGGGAATTGCCAATAGTCCGGCATTAAATATGGATGTGGATAGCTTGGTAAACCGTTACCGCCAACTTCACGGCGGAAATTACTTAACTGTTCTTCAGTCAAACGCCCTTCAAGGAATGAACGAGCATAAATACCAGGAGCACAATGTCCTTGGTAATAAATCATATCTCCGCCAAAGTTATCGCTGTTTGCGCGGAAGAAATGGTTAAAACCTACGTCATATAATGTTGCACTTGATGCGAAGCTCGCCAAGTGTCCACCTAAATCATCACCTGTTTTATTCGCGCGAAGTACCATTGCTAAGGCATTCCAACGAATCAATGCACGAATACGGCGTTCCATATCTTGGTCGCCTGGCATTGCAGGTTGTTCTTCAACAGAAATTGTATTTAAGTAAGGTGTATTGAGACGTTGAATGGGAACATGCTTGGCAATTGCTTGTTGGTAAAGTTTTTCCAATAAGAATGCCGCGCGCTCAGTTCCCATATGTTGTAAAACTGAATCGAATGCATCTTGCCACTCTTGGGTTTCTTGTGCATCGGAGTCACCGTAAAACGCCATAATTCACCTGTTCCTTGTCCTTTAATCTACTTTGTATTTTTACCACGTTTTACCCCTCTCTAGTTATTGCCACGGGTGAATGTGAGGGGGGCCTATTATTTTCTGAATGAATAGTCATTGACCGAGCATTAAACAAAATAACAAAAAAACGCCAATAATGGCGTTTTTTTATACAATCTTTACGTTAAAAAAGGTTTAAGTTAATTTCAGATTCATAAATTCAATAACCTTAACCTTTTTCACTATGCTTTTAAGGAAGCATCGCTAAGTAAGTTGTTGGGTTCTTACGTTGACCATCTTTTACTACTTCATAGTGCAAATGTGGACCAGTACAGCGACCAGTACAACCTACATTGGCAATATGTTCACCTGCCGAAACTTGTTCACCTACACGTACCATTAAACGCGAAGCATGCGCATAGCGTGTTAAATAGCCATTACCATGGTTAATTTCAACATATTGACCATAGCCAGTGCCCCAACCAGATTTAGTTACAATACCTGGGCCTGTAGCATAAATTGGTGTACCACTTGGAGCAGCCATATCCAATCCACCATGATGTTCGGCACGACCGCTCATCGTACGGCCACCAAAGTTGGAAGAAACACGTACTGTATCAGGAAGAGGATGAGAAACTAACCACGAATAAGCATTTGAAGAAGAGGTATTGAAAGAGTTCTTAGCTGTCGTATTGCCATATTTTTTAGCGAGTGACTCATTGTTGAGCTCAACCGTTTTTTGGCGTAAGGTCACTGAAACTTTCGCACTCGCTGGAAGATCTAAATCATCAGGATGTGTATATGAACCTTGAGATAATGTTTTTGATAGTTGTTCCAATCGATCTGAATCAGTAGATTGGTTAATTGTTTGATAATCTGCAAAAGCAACTGATGCTGCCGAAGCGGCAAGTGAAAACGCTAATAAAATACGACGCGTGTGCATAAAAACCTCTTGAAACTGTTCTTACTTAAGTTCCTTATGATCTCTTCCTTGATATCGATTGAAATGAACGCTTAAGATGAAGACAAGAATCTATCCGAGAATGACCCATGTCTAAACCCGATAACGTTTTTCAACAATCCGGAAAACACATAAAAACAGGAAACCTTACGTTTCTAACAACGCAAGTCGCGCAATGGCAAAGACTTACGAAAATTATCCAACCCTTATTGCCCCAACCGGAACAATGGCAGGTCGTGTGTTATCAAAATGGTTCTTTGATCATTACTGGTGAAAATCAGGCGATGATTAGTCAACTCAGTTATTTACAGAACCAATATGTATCTAAATTATCTCAACTTGAAGGGTTAAAAGACCTACAAAGAATTCAGGTTCGCTTGAGAAATAAAAACATTCCCAATCCACCCTCATCTGAGCCATCTAAACCCATTCCCCCGGAAACACAAGAAATGTTACGTAGTGCAGCCGACTTTGTGAGCGACCCTAAGCTTAGCCAAGCTTTACTACGTTTGGCAAGCAATAAAAAATGACGAGCTCTATATTTAATGAAAAGTTCAGCCATATTTATGTGACAAAATTCACACTTTAAAATGTTACATTATAACATGACCAAATAAAGACAATGACTTATGTCACACTCACATATGGAATTGGACATTCATTCTCGTCATCAAATGTTACAATTTCATAATTACTCGGATCACTTTGAACATTGCGTAACAACTGATTATTTAAAGCATGTCCCGATTTATAGCCATCGAACTTGGCAATAATTTGATGACCAAGCAAATACAAATCACCTACTGCATCTAAAATCTTATGTCTCACAAATTCATCAGCGAAACGTAAGCCTTCTTCGTTAACAACGCCCGTGTCATCTACACCAATCGCATTATCTAAACTTGCACCTAAAGCTAAGTTATTTGCTTTGAGATAATCCAGATCTTTCATGAAACCAAAAGTACGAGCTTCACTAACTTCGTATACAAAAGTTTCAGTAGAAAAGTCGATAGTCGCAGATTGATATTCTTTAGCAAATGCCGGATGGTCAAAATCAATCGTAAAATTTAACTGAAAACCATTATGCGGACTAAAAATTGCTTTTTTATCATCGATTAATGCTTCAACTGGTTTTAATATTCTTATAAATTTTTTCGGTGCGTCCAGCTCACGCAATCCACCTTGCATTAACAGGTAAATAAATGGGCCGGCACTTCCATCCATAATCGGAACTTCGGACGCAGATACCTCAACAATAAGGTTATCAATTCCCAAACCTGCAATTGCGCTCATCACATGCTCAATCGTTCCAACTTTTATATCTCCAATTACTAAATTGGAGCACATGAAAGCTTCTTGAATCAGTAAAGCATTCGCATGGATTTCCACAGGTGGATCTAAATCGATACGACGAAATACAATACCTCCATCCACGGTATGTGGAATGAAATTGATCATCACTTTTTGACCGCTATGAAGACCTATTCCACTCGCTTTTACCACACGATTGAGAGTACGTTGTTTCACCATGCTTTGTAACTTCTTTTTTAAAACCGCTATACGTTAGCATATTTAGTCATTGATCAAAAACAAAAAAAGGCAGTGTTTAAACACTGCCTTTTTTTTAATTTAATAATTTTTTACTTACGTTGCTGATTTTTCAAGTAATCTTGAATACTCATCGGAGAAGAACGTGGAGAAGAACTTGCGTTACTACTCACTTCATTGTCTGCATTTTGACGCTTATTAATAGCAGGAACGTCATCTTCATCAACAGATTGAGCTGATTGAGTCGATGCATGACTTACTGTATTACGTTTTCTCGGTTCTGCGTCTGCAGCATTACGAGTTAAACCAGTTGCAATCACTGTTACACGTAATTCATCACGCGCATCTGGATCAAATACTGTACCGTAGAAAATTTCACCCTCATCAAGGTCAACAATCTGGTTCACGACATCAGTAATGATTTCAGTTTCGCGTAGAGTAATATCATCACCACCAGTAATGTTAATCAACACACCTTTAGCATTAATAATATTCACGTTATCAAGCAATGGACTACGAATAGCCTGTTCAGCTGCTTGACGTGCACGATCTTCACCACGACCTAAACCAGCACCCATCATTGCGTAACCACGTGTACTCATTGCAGTTTTCAAATCGGCGAAGTCAAGGTTAATGTGACCACGGTTTACAACAAGGTCAAAGATACTACGTACAGCGTTTAACAATACATCATCAGCTTTTTTATAAGCATCTTTCATTGAAATATCGCCATATACGCTAAGTAAGCGTTGGTTCGGGATAATAATCAATGAATCAACATGTGCTTCAAGCGCTTCAATACCGCGTTCAGCAGATTTTAAACGGCGACGGCCTTCAAAGTTAAATGGAGTTGTTACAACACCAACAGTCAAAATACCCATTTCTTTGGCAACTTCAGCCACGACAGGTGCCGCGCCCGTACCCGTACCACCACCCATACCAGCGGTAACGAATACCATATCCGTACCTTCAAGATGGTGACGAATAATTTCACGGCTTTCTTCTGCTGCAACTTGCCCTACTTCAGGGTTAGCACCAGCACCTAAACCACGCGTACTTTGCTCGCCTAACTGAATTTTGAAAGGTGCATTCATACAGTCCAGTGCTTGTTTGTCTGTATTGGCACAAACGAATTTAACACCTTGAATATCAGACTGCACCATATGTTGAACAGCATTACCGCCACCACCACCTACACCAAATACAGTGAAACGGGCTTGACCGTTGCCATCGTTTAGTTCATCTTCTATAAATTCAAATGAGGCCATGACCTTTAGGGTTCCTAATACATTATGGCAGTCACTTCAGCCCGTATACTGCCTTGATTTTCAAAAACAACTAATTTTAAGAATGCTGTGCAATACAAACCTTGTCAAGTACAGTGGTTTTCTCTTACAACTTCCTAACAATTCTACCAATAAATCCATACATCCTAAAAAATGGCTTTTAGCTTGCTATTAAACGCATTCCAGCCATTTACCATTCGTTCCCATACCGAACGGTCATTTGCCTCTTCAGGCTCTTCAACAGCTTCTTGCAACTCACTTTGGCTAAACATGAGCAAACCAGCTGCTGTTGCATACATCGAACGACGTAACGCGGCTTGATGCTGATCATCAGCATAAACCTGTAACGGTGGATTGCCCAAATGTGCAGATACCCCCAACATACGGCGAGCTAAACTCACCATACCTTCGATTTGACAAGCATCACCTGTCAGTACTACACCATGGTATAAACCATGAATTGCGCCGCTGTGTTCGAGTTCATCGCGAATCTGGCTAAAGATCTCTTCATAACGGGCAATAATAATTTCTGACAACTCAATTCGACTAATGGTTTGAGGGCCATCAATTCCTTCTACCTGAATCATGTGATCTGGCTTAACAGCACTTAAATCGACACAACCATACAGAATTTTAATGCGTTCAGCTTCTTCTGTCGTAGTTTGCAATACAGCAGCAATATCACGTGTAACGTGTTCACCACCGCGCTGCAATGTACGTGCCAGAGCCAAACGTCCATCTAGATAAACTGCAAGATTGGTAATGCCTGCGCCAACATCGACCAGACAAACACCATATTCTTTTTCATCTTTAAGTAAACTTGCCTCGGCGGTTGCCAAGCAAGATACCACCATTTTTTCAACCCCGATATTTGCACCTTTCATGGCGCGATCAAGGTTTTGCATAGTCGCTATAGGCATCATCATTAACTGATAATGTCCTGTCATACTATGGGCAGTCATGTTAATTGGATTCTGCACCCATTCAGCAGAATCACCCAATTCAAAGCCTAACGGCACTGCACTTGCTAAATAGTAATCAGAAGTCACATGACTTGCTTTTGCCAATTCTAACGCGCGCACGACTTCATTTGTTGTAATAACATGTGCTGGATTAGCAACTGGTGTGCGGCCAGAGGCATAAAAACTTTGCAACTCGGTACTCGGAATCGATACCCATGCGCTATGAATGCGACATTCGGCCATATTTTCCGCTTCAGCAACAGCATTTTTAATCGCAGCGATGACTTTATCGAGGCTTACGATTTTTCCTTTATTCATGCCACGATTGCGAGCAGTTGCCATACCGATAACTTGAATGTTATCCGGCGCATGAATTTTTCCAATCAAAACTGAAACTTTATGCGTCCCAATGTCAATCGCAACAACTGAGGGAACAGCTTCATTCATCACTCATACCATTTCTTTGTTGTTTAATACCAGGCAAATTGCCTATTTTAAAGCCACGTATTATGGCTTTGCTTTTGTTCCACCTGCAATGCTTGTGTCATCAATCGTTACAACAAACTGACCATTCACAATTTTAGGTGGTGTTGCGTTCTTCCATTGAATAGATAATCCATTACGATATCGCAAATCAATGGCTGAGATTTTCGACCACACCGGTTTTAAGTCAGATTGTGCCAGATGACTTAAACGTTGCAACTTATTCATTGTTTGATCTTGGTCAACAATAATTCGTAAACCTGTATCAAACTGCATAAACCAAGTCATTCGCTCCGTCAGATATAACTCTTTTAGGCGCAAATTGGCGGGATGGAATAATTGATTGATTTCATTATAGCGTCGCATCATCATTTTCGACTGGCTTACCGGACCATGTAGTAACGGAAGCTCAGGATGAATTGTCGGCTCTGCCTCACTGAATACATCGCCTCCATCGCTTAACAAGCGACCTGTTCCCCAACGGGCGATGGCATGGCGAGGCATGACACGAACACGAATACCATTGGGCCAGGCACGAGATACCACAACTCGGTCTACCCACGAAATTTCTAATGTTTTATCACGAATCTGCTCTAAATCAGATGTGAAATAATTCGCTTTTATAATTGGAGCAACATGCTGCATCACTTGTTGTGTTTCAACTGAAGACGCCGATCCCACAACCTCTAGCTTTGCAACTTTTGCATCTGTAATAACTTTATATAGCCCATAAATTCCGACTGCCAGCACTACAAAAGCAATAACCAACAGCACCCATCCACCAGCATTCGCAAGCTTCTGCTTACGTGTAGGCGGTTTATCATGAATAGAGGTGATGGCCGCACGTTTACGGCGCATGGAAGCCGGAAGTTGTGCCATATTTAAGCCGTACCTTCCAATGTTTGCTCAAGAATGGCAACACACAATTCATCAAAACTATAGCCAACAGCTTGAGCAGCTTTTGGAACTAAAGAGTGGCTGGTCATACCTGGCACAGTGTTTACTTCTAAAAGCCAGAAATTACCCTGCTCATCCTGCATCGCATCAATACGGCCCCAGCCTTCAGCACCAACTGCTTGAAAAGCACGTAAGCACAATGCTTGCAGGTTCTTCTCTTCTGTCTCACTTAGACCACAAGGAATGCCGTACTCAACATCATTACGTTCATATTTTGCTTCATAGTCATAAAAAGCAACGTCTGCTGGTGGTTGTAAACGAATAACCGGCAAAGGCTGTCCATTTAAGAACGAGATTGTGAATTCACGACCTGTGATCCATTTTTCTGCCATCACAACAGCATCGTGCTGAGTCGCCTTTTCAATTGCAGCAGCAAAGTCTTCTGCTTTCTCAACCTTACTCATGCCCACACTTGAGCCTTCATGTACAGGTTTGATAATGACAGGCAAGCCTAACTCAGCAATAACCGCATCTAAATCTGTATCTTTAGTAATAATGCGATATGGCGCTGTAGGTAAATCGCTACCTTGCCAGATTTGCTTGGTTTTGACTTTATCCATGCCAATCGCAGAACCTTGTACACCTGTTCCGGTATAAGGCAGATTTAACCATTCAAGTACACCTTGAATCTGGCCATCTTCACCGCCACGACCATGCAGTACAATAAATGCACGATCATAATTTACAAGTTCAGTCACACTGCGGTCTTGCGGATCAAATGCTTCAGCCTGAACACCTGAACGCAATAAAGCATCCAGAACTGCCTGACCACTATCTAAAGACACAGCACGCTCAGCCGATTTCCCACCAAATAGCACGGCAACTTTGCCGAATTTTGTAGCATTTGACACGTTTAAATCCTTAACCCGATAATTCAATATTTTTGTTTATTTCACATACAAATGGTGTTGTGCAAGTTCTACTGAAATTGCTCCAACGTTACCCGCACCCTGCGTTAATAACAAGTCATTTGGTTGTAACACATTTTGCATGATGTTTTGCAAATTACCTTCAACCGGATCGACCAAAATCGGTTCCACCTGTCCACGTAAACGAATACTACGCGCCAAAGTACGGCTGTCAGCACCTACAATAGGCTTTTCACCGGCAGGATAAACTTCCAGTAATAATAATTGATCGACTTGAGAAAGAACTTCAATAAAGTCATCAAAACAATCGCGGGTACGAGAGTAACGGTGTGGCTGGAATAACATAACCAAACGACGATCTGGATGGCTCTGGCGAGCAGCTTTAATAGTCGCTTCTACTTCTTTCGGATGGTGACCATAGTCATCAACTAGCTTAACGTTACCATCGGCAAGTTCGAATTCGCCTTGTACTTGGAAGCGACGACCAACACCACTAAAGCCTGCTAAAGCGCGACTAATTGCATCATCAGAAACACCTTCGTCAGTCGCAACACCAATAGCAGCTAGAGCATTTAAGATGTTATGCATACCCGGTTGGTTGATGGTTAAACGTAGCGGCTCACGACCTTTACGTAACACCGTAAAGTGTGAACGCATACCATCTTGTTCAACATCAATTGCGCGAATGTCGTTATCTTCATTAAAACCATAAGTAATAACTGGGCGGCCTACACGTGGCATAATTTCACGAATGTTGGCGTCATCACCACAAACTACAGCCAAACCATAAAATGGTAAGTTATGAAGGAACTGTACGAACGTATCTTTTAATTTATCAAAGCTACCTTCATAGGTATCCATATGGTCAGCATCGATATTCGTTACAATGGCTGCCATCGGTTGCAAATAAAGGAAAGACGCATCTGACTCATCAGCTTCAGCCACGATAAAACGACTTTCACCCAGTGCAGCATTTACACCTGTGCTATTAAGCAAACCACCAATGACATAAGTTGGATCAAGGTTTTCTTCAGCCAACATTGTAGTTAAAAGACTAGTCGTCGTGGTTTTACCATGTGTACCAGCTACAGCAATACCATGACGGTAACGCATAAGCTCACCTAGCATCTCTGCGCGGCGTACGATTGGAGTACGTTGTTCAATCGCTGCTTTGATTTCTGGATTTTCTGGATCAATCGCTGTAGAAACTACAAGTACATTGGCATTTTTAATATTTTCCGCTTGATGGCCAATATAAACCTTGATGCCATTTTGCTCTAATTGTTCTGTAGTCTTAGATGCTTTAATGTCTGAACCAGAAATTTTATAACCTTGGTTACCCAATACCTCTGCAATGCCACACATCCCAGCACCACCGATCCCCACAAAATGAATGTGTTTGATACGGCGCATTTCAGGCACTTTAATCAGTTTTTTTGCTTGGTTCGCAGCTGTTGATGGAGACATAGTAAATCCGATTACATTTTTTGGATAAGATCAACCACATGCTGAGTCGCATTTGGTTGGGCATGTTGACGCGCTTTAACTGCCATTTCTGTAAGTAATTGGCGGTTCATCAGCGAAGTGAACAATTCATTTAAAACATCTGGTGTCATAGTCGATTGCTGGCAAATTTTTGCAGCGCCGATATCAGCCAGAAATTTGGCATTTGCAGTTTGATGGTCGTCAACTGCTATAGGAAGTGGTACAAAAACTGCGGCCACGCCTGCTGTTGCAACTTCCGTCACCGTCAATGCTCCAGCTCGGCAAATAATTAAATCAGCTTCACTATAAGCCTTTGCCATATCTTCAATAAACGGCAAAACCTGCACCTTTAAATTGGATGGTGCATCTGCATAAAGTGCTTGAGTTGCTTCAACTTGTTGTTGACCACTTTGATGAAAAATATTGAGTGGAACTTGTATTTTTTTGAGCGCTGGCGGTAAATGTTCATTAAGCGCTTTTGCACCTAAAGAACCGCCGACAATTAAAATATTTAAAGGTTGTCCCGCTTGCTCACGCGCATCATAACGCCACTTAGAGCTTAAAATATCTGTGATTTCACGACGTACCGGATTTCCGGTTGTAACAACTTTTTCGCTAACAGGAAAAGTATTTGGAAATGCTTCACACACGACTTTAGCAACGCGCGCTAACTGTGCATTGGTAAAACCAGCAACCGCATTTTGCTCGTGAATAAGTACTGGAATACCTAACAATCGTGCTGCTAAACCACCAGGCCCCGCAACATAACCACCAAATCCCGCCACAGCATCAACTTTAAGCTGTTTCATATAGCGCATTGCGCTTAAAGTCGCTTTTAAAATTTTAAAAGGCGCAGCAAGTTTACGGATCACACCGTTCCCACGAACACCTTGAATATCAATTTGATAAATTGGAATATTTTGATCTTTTAATAAACGATTTTCCATACCTGTTGGCGTGGCTAACCATGAAACCTGACAACCTTGTTGTTGAAGTTGTTTGGCTACGGCGAGGGCTGGAAAAACATGTCCACCTGTACCGGCAGCCATCATCATGACATGTTTAGGTTTGCTTTGCTGTGAATCGGTCACGGTCTAATTCTTCAACTCAAAAAACAATGGAAATTGTCATCTATTTTTGTAGCCGTTTATTTTAATCCTAAAGCTTCATTAACGAAAAGCTAATTTCACTCGTTTATAACAGAAAGATGTGCTTTTTTGAAAATATGCCTACAAAGCACTAGCGTATTTCATATTGTGATTTTATTAATTCATATATTTTCAGGTGATTTCCCATAAATACCGCTGAAAATCACCTGAAATAAATAATTAAGTCGTACGACCCGCTTCTAATACATCAAACAGATTATCGGCAATTGATGTACCAAATTGAGCATCAATTTCACGAATACATGTTGGGCTAGTGACATTAATTTCAGTGACATAATTGCCAATCACATCTAAACCAACAAAAATCAAACCTTTTTCGCGCAAGAAAGGGCCAATTTTAGCTGCGATCAGTTTATCGTTTTCAGTCAGCGGACGCGCTTGACCTAAGCCACCTGCCGCTAAGTTACCACGCACTTCACCATTTTGTGGAATACGAGCTAGACAGTAAGGAATAGGTTCACCGTTTACCATCAAAATACGCTTATCCCCTTCTACAATCTCAGGAATATAACGCTGAGCCATAATTGGACGAGTACCTAACTCTGTAAGCATTTCTAAAGTAGAACCAATATTTACACCGTCTTGGTATAAACGGAAAATTCCCGTACCACCCATACCATCAAGTGGTTTCACAATGACATCGCCATGTTCTTTAAGAAATTCACGAATTAAACTTTGTTGCGATGTTACAAGTGTAGGTACTTGCAGCTCTGGGAATTGCGTTGCAAATAGCTTTTCATTGCAATCACGCAATGACTGAGGCTTATTGATAATCCATGAACCTTCGCGTTCAGCTTGTTCAAGCACGTAAGTTGTATAGACAAAATTCATATCAAACGGTGGATCTTTACGCATCAATACCACATCGTAAGCCGCGATAGATTCTTTTTTCTTTTCGCCCAATTCGTAATAATGATTGTAATCTTCAAATACTTTTAATGGCGAGATTAGACCGTAAGCCTTACCTTGATCGATATATAAATCTTGTTGTAATGCATAACCCAATTCATGTCCACGACGGCTCGCCGCCCACAACATTGCCATGGTTGAATCCTTTTTAAGATTTACGGTTTCAATCGGATCCATGACGACAAGTACACGCATGCTCAAGCTCTTCATAAAATTTAAATTAGCATGAGTATAGCTGAGATTTTTCACTCGTTTTTCTTAATTTCAGTAAATCGTTATCTGTTATTCCATTAACTAGAACTCAAGTAAATTCAGTTAAACTATGACCATAAAATATTATTTTTAAAGGCTAAAGATGAAACTTTATCGCTATTTAACTGGCCCTGATGACTCTGCTTTTTGTGCACGAGTAACTAAAGCACTGAATCACGGCTGGGAATTATATGAAGCACCCAGCATGACCTTTAATGGCACACATGTGATTGTTGGACAAGCAATTTGCAAAACGATTGACGAGAATTATGATCCAGAAATGGATATTTTAGATGTTCTCAAAAATAATGCTTAACTCAAACATTTCCTTTCATCTCTAAAAACATCTTCTTAATCCAAATTAATAACTCAAGCTAACCAATACTCCCCCTTGTTAGCTTGAGCAATCGCTACACCCCTTCAAAATAAAGACTTAAAAAAGCAATCTCATAAATTTTAAAGACAATAGTTCTTTTATTCTAAACAAAGAAATGATTATAATTATCATTAATACTTTTATTTTTGTTAATTGATTTTATTTTATGTTAAGAATTTCTACATCATCTCCCCCAATTAAGCGTTTGTTCCCGCTCAGCTTACTCAGTTTAATGATCTTGAATATTCAAGGTGTATACGCTGAAGACTCTAGTAACTCATCCTCGAAAGTTGCAGCGACCATGCCCACCATAAAAATTGAGGCGATGAGTGAGTTAGACCCAATTAAAAGCTATATCGACTATGACAAGGCCAATGTCACACGTAACGGTTTAGACAAAAAAGATATCCCTCAAACCATTGATACCATTGATGTTCAGAAATATAAAATTTATGGATCAAATGATTTAAGCGTTATGCTGCAAGGTACCCCAGGGGTATCTACCAATTACGATATGCGTGGTGATGGCATTACCATTCGTGGTTTTGGTGCTGATACAGGTGATATTTACCGTGATGGTATACGTGAAAGTGGTCAAGTACGCCGTAGTACTGCCAATATTGAGCGTATTGAAATTTTAAAAGGCCCCGCTTCTGTTTTATATGGCCGTAGTGCTGGTGGCGGGGTTGTGAATATGGTGAGTAAATTCGCCAATTTTGACTCTAAAAGTTCAGTTGGCGCTTATGCAGGTTCATACGATAACTATGGAACCACTGCTGACATCAACCAAGTCATTAATGACAATTTAGCAGTACGCCTTACGGGAGAATATGGCGAGACAGATAGCTTCCGCTCTGGTATTGAAAATAAAATTGAGATGTTTTCACCAAGTTTTACGTATAAAAATGATGATGGAACGCTTACTTGGACTACACAATATACCTATGACAAATTAGGTCGTGTGCCTGATCGTGGTCCAGCATATGAAAACTTGCCTGCGGGAACTTCGATCAAAACAGGATTTGCCCAAGACGGCGATTATGTTGATGATATTTTGCAAGTTGTGCGTACTGATGTGGATTATCAATATGCACCTGATTGGAACTTTCACTGGGCAGCAAGTTACCGACAAGCAGAACAGAACTTTGATCACTTTTACTTTGGAACTTATTGTGGGTTAGATGGAAAAAACTCAAAGAATGAGTCTTGTACTAAAAAAGGTTACATCGACCAAATTTACTACTGGCAACAAACCAGCAATAAGACCACCACCAATACATTTGATATTAAGGGCAAGTTCAAAACAGGTTCGCTTGAACATCAAATCATGATGGGTACAGACTGGACTTATGAACAGCGAGAGCCACGTCTAGCCAATAAAACTCAAAATGGGTCAGCCATTTATGGTTACGTTAATCCATTCACGGGCGAACGTGAATATAGTCGTGGCAATGGCCCATTAGAAATTAGACAGCACAACTATAATGAAGGCACAACTTATGGCGTATTTATTCAGGATTTAATTGGTCTAAATGACCAACTTAAACTGATGATGGGTGTCCGCTACGATTACTTCGACTTTTCAACCACCAACAAATTAACTAATGAACACCGTAATGTAAAAGATGGCAGCTTTAGCCCGAATGTTGGCTTGGTATGGCAACCGCTTCCTGAACATAGTTTTTATACGTCTTACTCTAAGAGCTTTGCACCATTTGGTGGACAAATGGGTGTTAACCAAGTTACTGGAAGCACTGATGTCACAAAAATGGATAAAGAGCCTCAATATAACGAGCAATACGAAGTTGGGGTAAAAAGCGAATGGTTAGATAGTCGTTTAAATACTCAATTTTCGGTCTTTGATATTCGTAAAAATAATATCCGCTATAAACCAAAGCCTAATGAAGAACCAGAAGTATGGGCAACGGCCGGTCAGCATCAATCTCGTGGTCTTGAATTTAGTTTTATTGGCCGTGTACTAGATAATGTCTTTGTCCGCGGTGGTTATGGCTACACAGATGCGAAAGTAAAAGAAGACAAACAAAAACCTGAACAAGAAGGCAACTCTTTAGCCAACACATCAAAAAATACAGGTAATTTATTTATTCGCTATTTACCAACCGAACAGTGGTATACCGAAATGGGTGTGACTTATGTCGGATCTTATTATCCAAATATTAATAATCAAGTAAAAATGGAAGGCTTTAATCGCGTCGATGCAGCAATTGGCTATAGTGCAGACCCATGGAATATCACACTTGCAGTGAACAACTTAACCAATAAAGAGTATTGGCGTTCAGACAGCATGCCGGGCACACCACGTAATGTTTTATTGCGTTTGAACTATCAGTTCTAAGTAAAAATATAAATTGGCATACCCTATTTAGAGGTATGCCTTTTTCTTTTTAGATACCGTATTTTCGCGATAAGCTTGCATGTTTGCTAGCGCTTCTTTTTCGCCTTTGGGTAATGACTGAACAAGGTCAACAAGACAAGTTGGACATGACGTTGAAGTGTACGAAGTAGAATGTAAAAGATTTCGAACAGGTCACTTTATTGACTAGAAGTGATAAAACCGCTTAAAAAAGCAGCTGACATATTACAAAATCGGCTTTTGCTGTTTTCAAAGGTGGAAAAATATTTAAATTAGAGCATTTTGCATAACGACCATTATGTGAAATCCGATACACCTAACAATAACTTCATATATCTTCTACCTCTTTATCTCTCAATATAATTCTTATGTAACATATTAGTCAGAAGCATATTTAAACCTAACTCAAAAATTTCATCTTGATCTTCTTGCGTCCAATATGATTTAGCATCTTCTAACAAAGGATATCTATCAATTTTTAGATTTTTATTTGCTAGGTAATATCCTTTCGCTTCATCAATACCCATTCCAATCAAGTAGTAATTTAAAATTCTTAAAAAGTAACTGGCATCTTTTACAGCTAGGTTGGCATTTTTAAAAATTAATAAAATACCATTCATAAAGTTATATCCAATATCTGTATTCAATGGGTGTATAGCTAAGATAGGAAAAAAATTTGGATATTCTTGGGATAATGTTCTCCATTGTTTTGCTACATACATTAATTGTTCTTTTGGATCATCTCTTTGGCTTTGAAACGTAATTTTTGTAATTAAAAAATCTACAATCTGATCAAGAATTTCTTCTTTATTCTTCATGTGATAGTAAATACTCATCGCTTCACAATCCAGCTTTTGAGCGAGTTTACGTAGGCTGAAGCTTTCTATACCTTGTTCTTCTATCATTTCTAAAGCAGTTTGAATGATCAAATCTTTCGACAAATTAGCTTTTGATTTTTTTTGATTCTTAGTTTGATTTGACATAAAAATGATTACCTAATAATGTACCTTACAGTGTAAGGCTAACAAAAAAAGGAAAAATAATGAACTACACATTACAGAGTTGGAAACAAGAAGGAAATTATTTAACTTTTAATAATTTTAAAATCTTCTATAAGTTTTCACCTAAACCAGATGCTCAAACAATTTTTCTTATCCATGGGTATCCTACTAGTTCATTTGATTGGGCAAAGATCTGGGATACTTTAAAAGAGAATTACCAACTACTTGCTATCGATTTGCTTGGGCTAGGATTTTCTGATAAACCTAGTAGATATGGGTATTCTGTTCAAGATCATGCGGATCAATGTATTTCTTTGCTTGAAAAATTGAATCTACAGAATGTTCATTTGATAGGCCATGATTTGGGCGTTGGAATCATTCAGGAATTACTCGACCGACAGCAGAAGAACCTTTTATCATTTCAGATTAAATCTTCTGTTTTTATGAATGGTAGTTTATTTCCTGAAGTTTATCGCCCCCGCCTTATCCAAATACTTATGGCTTCTTTTGTTGGACATATTATTACATCGTTCTTATCTTTTCGTGTTTTCTCAAAAAACATGAAAAATATGTTTGATCAAAAGAGTCAGCCAAGCCATATAGATTTACAACAATGGTATCAACTCTTAAATATCAATCAAGGAAAGAAAAGTTTAGTTCAATTGAACCGTGCAATTTTCGAACGTTTTAAACATCGAGATAGATTGGTAGGTGCATTAATCAACAGTCAAATTCCTATGCTTCTCATCAATGGAAAAAGAGATCCCAATTCTGGTGAACATATGGCACAAAGATATAAAGAAATCATTCCTAATCCAAAAGTGATTGAACTTGACGATTGTGGACACTGGACGCCTTGGGAACAGCCAAGCATAGTAGAAAAAGAAATAAAAGCTTTTTTGTCTTCATTTTTTACCACTAATTAATTTTTTTTATTTCCTTGTACTAGATCAAGTGTTCAGCGCACTAGAACGGTTTTTTTATAATTTTTCAGGCCCCACGACTATCATTTAACCAATGCCATTAGATCAACTCAATAATTAAATTATAAAAAAAGGAAGCCATAGCTTCCTTTTCCATACCTAACTCTTAGATACCGTATTTTTCGCGATAAGCTTGCATATTTGCTAGTGCTTCTTTTTCGCCTTTCGCATCTAAATAATCCATTAAATCTTTCATAGTAATCAGCGCATGCACAGGAATTTCTAATTCTTTTTGAACTTCTTGAATTGCAGAAAGCTCACCTTGACCACGTTCTTGACGATCTAGCGCAACTAAAACACCAGCGATAGTTGCACCAGCATTTTTCAAAATCGTTACGACTTCACGAATGGCTGTACCTGCGGTAATTACGTCATCAATAATCCAGACTTTTTTACCTTCAACCGCAGCACCAACTAAAACACCACCTTCACCATGATCTTTTGCTTCTTTACGGTTAAAGCCCCATGGCACACTTTTGTTGTGTACTTGCGACAAGGCAACAGCAGTCGCTGCTACAAACGGAATGCCTTTGTAAGCTGGTCCAAAAATAACATCAACATTTTGGCATTGTGTTAATTTATCGGCATAGCCTTGTGCCAAAAGAGATAAAGCTTCACCATCGTTGAGTAGGCCTGCATTAAAAAAATAAGGACTCACGCGTCCAGATTTTAAAGTAAACTCACCAAATTTAAGCACACCGCGTGATAATGCGAGTTCGATAAATGCTTGCGGGTTAAATGACACAGGCGTTGTCATGAGGTGCTCCAAATTCACAATTGAGGTTAAATTTTCGCATGATACCAAAGGATCAGTATCCAAGTGATGTAAAAATTCTTCGAGTCGTTTCCATTAACGTAAATGGCTTGCGTTCTTCGGTGACGAAAGGCTTACTTGAATGGTTAGAACAATCAGATGCCGATGTAGTATGCATGCAGGAAAGCCGCATTACCCATGAACAATGGACTGAAAAATTTAGACCCGAAGGATGGCATACCCATCTATTTCCAGCAGAGCGTGCAGGTTACGCAGGAACTGCCATATATAGCCGCCTACCCTTTGTCTCTGTTAAAGATGGTTTAGGGTTTGAACTGGCTGACAGTCAAGGTCGCTTTATTTCTGCTGAATTCGATTTAGGTTTGTCACATCCAGTACATATTGCATCATTATACTTACCTTCAGGCTCAAGTGGTGAAGAAGCGCAAGCACGTAAAGATTTATTTTTAGGTGAATACGCGAGAATCTTGAAACAATGGCGTGATGAAAATAAGTCAGTGATCATTTGTGGTGACTACAACATTGTTCATAAACGGATTGATATTAAAAACTGGTCAGGTAATCAAAAATCATCTGGGTGTTTACCGCATGAACGTGCATGGCTTGACCATATTTATGATGAACTTGGCTATGTTGATACCTTCCGTGTAGTTCGAGCAGAAGCAGAACTTTATTCATGGTGGTCAAATCGCGGTCAAGCTCGCGCAAAAAATGTAGGGTGGCGTATTGACTATCAAGCGTGTTCACCGGACTGGAAAACACGTGTAGCTAACGCATGGGTCTTTAAAGATCAATGGTTTAGCGACCATGCACCCGTTATCATCGACTATAAAATTCAAGAATAAGTGAACAGTTGTTCACTTACATTGTCGTTTTAGCTTACAGCATATGTCGTTTTTGAGTATTTTTCTTACACAACTTTAACGGCATTATAGCTGCACGGCACAGGGAAGCAGTCAGGATGACGCAAAAGGATAGGACGCCGTAGGAAGATAAAATAAACTTATGATAAGTTTATTTGCAAGGATGTGACATTGGACGTTGAAATGAGACCCGCATGATCAGGATGATTAAATGCGGGTTTTCTCTTTTTCAGTCTCTTATTTTTTGCGCTAAGTTCTTTTAGTTTTAACTTCTTCTTATTAAGCTCATTATCGCTTTGTCTTATGACAATAACATGACATTTCTCTTTCGATTAATCATAATTTTTCATTTGTTTTAAAAGTATCTGTATAAAGTAGTGCTCAAATGCTTTTTGGGTTAGGCTGTGTGCTCTCTCTTTTTGACATGGTCCGATAAAATGTTAAAAATTTATGGAATCAAAAACTGTAACTCAATGAAAAAAGCATTTGATGCTTTGCAAGCCAAAGCGCTTAACTATGATTTTCATGATTATAAAAAACAAGGGATTGATGTAGATACCCTAAAAATTTGGTTAAAAGAAATTGGGCAAGACATTGTTCTAAACAAAAAAGGAACCACTTGGCGCAAGCTATCAGAAGAAGAACAAACACGTGCATTAAGCAGTGAAGACCATCTTATTGAAGCACTTATTGCTCAACCAAGTTTAATTAAAAGACCAGTTTTACAAACCTCCCAAGGTTTTATCGTCGGTTTTGATGAAGCGATATATCAAAATATCCAAGCATAAAAAAACGAGCCATTTGGCTCGTTTTTTTAATAAAACTTTTAGTTAGCGCGAATCCATGTCTGGTTACGACCAAGTGCAGAAACGCCAATATATCCACGTAATTTAAGCTTCTTACCGCCATCTGTTAACTCACCTTTCAATTTGTAAGTTTTGCCAGATTTAGGATCTAAAATCGTACCGTTTTCATAACTGTTATCACCTACATTTTTTAAATTATGTACAATGGTGACACCTTTAAGTGGTTTGTTTTTGTACGGACCTTCACATTTTGTACAAACGTTTTCTTCGCCTGGTGTCAAAATGTTTTGAATGGTTGCAGTTAAGGTTCCATCCTTCTGTTCCGTAAATTTAACTACGGCTTTTGGCTTATTGGTCTGATCATCAATTGTTTTCCATACCGTTCCATTGAGTGTATCAGCCGCATTGGCAAATGCAGCCATACCAATGAGTCCTAAAGCTAAAGCAATCTTTTTCATTTTTGTAATATCCTTGGGTCTTTCAAGATTTTAGTATTCAGAAGTCGCAAAGATATTGCAATTTTTGAATGTGACTGTTTCGTGTAACCTTGTAATCTTGCAAAATAAAATTTACAAGAAAACAAGAAACTAGCATAAAAATGGATGCTCTATGAATATATCAAATGTTTGGAAATATTACTTTACAGAAACTTTTCTTAAAACAACAATTCGCAAGCCAAGTCAGCTAAATTTACCGCCTACTGCCTTACGTCCTGTTTTAGACCAAATGTGTCGTGCTTTTCCACGACAAAAAAATGTCTCTGTTCGCCCAATTCGGCTGGCAGGCATTAAAGGTGAAGAAATCAAACCGCAAGATCATGCTACTCAACTGATTTTTCACATTCATGGCGGTGCTTTTTTTCTTGGCAGTGTCAAAACACACCATGCTTTTATGACAGATTTGGCCGCTCGCACCCAAATGCAAGTTATTCATGTGGACTATCCACTTGCGCCTGAACACCCATACCCTGAGGCAACCGAAGCTCTATATGACATCTATCAATCTTTAGTTGTACAAGGTGTTCAGCCAAAAGATATTATTTTATCGGGTGATTCATGCGGAGCGAATTTAGCACTAGCACTTTGTTTACGCTTAAAAGAACAACCTGAGCTCATGCCAAGTGGTCTTATTTTATTGTCGCCTTTTTTAGATTTAACACTGACAAGCGAATCATTAAGATTTAACCAGAAACATGATGCACTGCTTTCGCTTGAAGCCCTGCAAACAGGGATCCAACATTATATTGGCAATCAGATTGCAGCCGATGACTCACGTGTTTCGCCTATTTTCGATGACTTGCATGGCCTACCACCAACCTTAGTTCAAGTAGGTTCTAAAGAAATATTATTAGACGATGCCAAGCGCTTTAGAGAAAAAGCCGAAGATGCAGGTGTTAAAGTTCAATTCAAACTTTATACAGGTATGTGGCATAACTTCCAGATGTTTAATGCATGGTTTGATGAAGCAAAACAAGCTTTGGCAGATATTGCTGAATTTGCTCATGAACTCGATAAAACTTAATTTATCTATAAATGATGTGAACAGTGAATAAAACTTTTCACATTATTTTCTTTATAAAAAGTCATCATATTTAAATTCAAAATCATGTTATGTTTAAAATATAAATTATTTAAACAATCCAATTTTAGGATAGTCTAACAAAAGAGGCATCTGTACTTAGGAGCCCTTACTTATTATGAAAATTCGTTTAATCACTCATCCCATACATAAAACAAAACAGGTGATAATCGATTTCATCCACAATAATCACATCATTAACTGGACGCCATTACAAAAAAGCGCACTCATGCTCACACTTAGCTTTGTAATGAATTTTAGTTGGATTTTATGGAAAGGTTATATTTTAATTACGCCAAGTGTTTGGCAATGGACAAATTTACCTCTCGTTGAGTCGCAAATCTGGTTACATCTATTCACCTTATTTGTATTAGTCTTAGTAATTATTCCTTGCTACCTCTACAAAAACCAAGAATGGGCTCAAAAAGTAATTCCATTTATTAGCGTGCAATTCTTTGCACTCATGCTATGCCACGATGGATATTTAATTGGCAGCATTAGCCCTGCAACCATGGTTGGCTATGTCGGTACCATTGGTGTGGGACTCGTGTTATTCGACCGAAAAATTGTTTATAGCGCCCTGATACCTGCCACCATTATTTTAGCGGTATGTACTTATTTAAGTATGAGAGGTACTTTACCTTATGCGCCGTTATTTAATCTTATTGATATGCAACGTGCTCAAACTAACCCCTTTTGGTTAGGGAGTATGGCATTTTTTATTATGCCCATTTTATTGGCTTGTTTTATTTTATTTGAAATATTACTCACCCAATGGCGTCAGCGCGAAACTTATATTCAACGCCTAAGCCAACTCGACCCATTAACCAATGTATTAAACAGGCGTAGTTTAAATACTCATTTGGAGTCAATGCATCAACAGCAATTTGATTATGCGGTCGTACTTCTTGATATCGACCACTTTAAAAAAATTAATGATATATACGGACATCATCAAGGAGATCAGGTCTTAATTGAAATTGCTCAATGTCTGTCAAAAAACTTGCGTAGTGAAGATATTATTGGTCGATTTGGTGGAGAGGAATTTATTTTATTACTCCCCCATACCGATATTATTCAAGCAGAAAAAATTGCTGAGCGCTGCCGCCATGCTCTAGAAGAACTGCCAGTTTTTAGTACTCAAAATAATCCCATTCATATTAGTGCAAGTTTTGGAATAAGTAGTTCAGCATTTGCAAAGGATCCATATCTTGTTATTCGGCAGGCAGACCAAGTGCTTTATGCCGTAAAAGCCTCAGGACGTAATCAGGTACGTACATTTCATCAGACTGAGGCTGTTAATACGCTATGATTCTTTTAGTTTTGCCAAACTAGCGAGCTGCTGTAAAAGTTCTTGCTGGCTAAAGGCACCAGTTAAACGCAACGCACGAATTTCTTTTTGCTCTGGGCTTAAGAATAAATAGGTCGGTGGCCCTAAAATGTTCCATTGTTTGAGTAGAGCCTCATGCGACTGATCATAATGGCTCAAATCAAGCTTAATTAAATAATATGGCGCAAGAGCAGATTGAACCTCGGGTGCTTTTAAAATACGGTGTTCAATCGGTTGGCAGGCAACACACCAGTCTGCATAAACATCAACTACAATAGCCCGATCAGCGGGAGCAGCCGCTAAAATTTTCTGAAAATCTGCTGCTGTAGTTGCAATATGCCACTCGGCCATATGGTCAGAACTTTGCAAATTTCGATTATGAATATGTTGATACTGGTTATAGGCTACAAAAGGTGTAACGATTAACAATAAAATCGCATAGAGCCATTGTAGCTGCCCTTTTTTCCAGAAAAACTGATAAACAGCATAAGCGATAAAAGCGAGTCCTAATACTAAACTAAGTACTTGCATGCCCCAATCAGGCAATAAAGGACGAATAAAGTAAAGGCTTAAACCCAACATGAGGAAAGCAAAAATCACTTTAATCTGATGCATCCAGTCACCAGCTTTAGGTAAAAATTTTGCACCTAATATGCTCGCGAGTAATAAGGGAATCCCCATCCCAAATCCCAAACAAAACAGAAGCAAAGCTCCTTGCCATTGGTTTTGTGTTTGAGAAATAAATAATAATGTTCCAGCCAGAGGTGCAGTCATACAAGGACCCACCAAGAGCGCAGAAACCACACCCATGACGCCAGCACCAATCAAAGTGCCGCCTTGTTGCATGGACTGAATGCGGTCAAGTCGGTTTAACCATGTTTGCGGCAAACGAAGTTCAAACAAGCCAAATAGGTTCAGAGCAAATACTATAAACAGCAAACTAAAAGCAATTAAAGTCGCAGGCTGTTGTAACCAGCGTTGGAAATTTAAGCCTGCCGAAGAAGCAATTAAACCCAAGCCTGCATAAACTAATGCCATACTACAGACAAAAGTAAGTGCAATCACCCAAGCTTTTAAACCTTTATGCTCTCGAATAATCAACGAAGTTAAAATAGGAAGCATCGGTAAAGAACATGGCGTAAATGCGAGCAGCATGCCTAAACCTAGAAATAATAAAATCCCATACCAAAGTGAGTGTTCAATTAACTTCGCTGACCAGATCTGATCTTGTGCAATTTGTGGTGTAGTTGTATCAACAGCCGTTTGTGTACTCTGCTCTTTTTCTAAAGTTTCTGAAGAAGCGTCTGCTTGTGTATTTGCTAAATCCAGTAATCTTTTTGGCGCTGTTCCTGCTTGGTTCTGCACACCCACTAAACCATCTGCATCGGTTTGAAACTCAATGGTTTGCGGCGGGTAACAAATACGGTCTTTGGCGCAGCCCTGCCAAGTCACACTATAGTGTTCTGAAGGCTTTGTCTTAATTTTAAAATTAACTTGATGATAATAAACCTGACTTTGCCCATAATTTTCATCATGTTGAGCAATTGCTTTAGGTAACTTTAAAGCTAAAGGTTGAGTACCTTGTTGTACGGTAAATTTATGCTGATATAGATAGTAATTTGGCTGAATCTGCCAAGATAAACTCGCAGTATGCGGCTCAGAAGATTCAACCGAAAATGAAAAAGCTTGTTCGGGTGACAGTAACTTATCTTGCGCAGAAACCAACTGGCTAAATACACAAACAATAACTGCTAGAAAATAAAGAATTCCCTGATGTATAAGCTTTTTCATTAACATAAATTTAAATTGCTTTGATTAGAACAAGAATGCCACGCCTAAGCCACCGTTATAGCTCTTGTCTTGACCGTTCAAATCGACTCCTATGCTTGCATCGAGCTGAGTACGATTATTGACTGCATAAACTAAACCTGTGCCTAGACCATATTCATAGTCTTGGCTTTCAGCCTTACGGTAAATAAACTCAGAATATCCTGAAAGTTTACCTGCGATTTTATAATCAATCGTTGGGATTGCTGTTACAGCCCAATCACTATTTTGCACTTCATAACGCATGGTAATTGAAGTACCCACTAAATCACTATATTCGTAAGCTACCGCAGAGGTAAGGCTATAAATGTCGTCATGTGCCGTAAATTCATCATTTCCGGTTGCAATGACGGCCTCAGCCAACACCGCCATAGACAATCTGTCATCTTTTAAATCAATCGCTTTTTTTAAACCGATGCTTACGTCACCAAAACCTGAATTGTCAGTTTTTTTACCCGCACGTTTGGTTTGAGTCCATGCTGGACCCTGCCATCCTAACTGTAATTCTAAGTCACGACCCAAACCTGTACGGAACAACATATCCTCATTTACAGTTACAGTCTTTTCTTTAACACCATCAACAGTCGACTCTGTATAAGTTGCGCTAGGTAAACCTTGCTCCCAAGCCAAATTCCCTACAGGGGTAATACCCGTCCCCATTCCTGCCCCTGGGCGGTCAAACGAGAACTCTGCGGCAAAAGTACTTCCTGCAGCAACAGTGGTGAGAGCAAAAGTTAAAATTTGTACTATTTTCATTTTAATATCCAATCAAGCAGTTAATTCTTTTGTCATTTTAGCCCCATGACGGCGCAATAATTCTAATGTTTCACGCTCTTCTTCAAGCGATTCTGACCAATCTATTTCATCAAATTCACAATCAAAGAACAACTGACTGATTGAAGATAAAATAGTGAGTCCTTCTTCATCACGTGAGTTTGGATCAACTTTTTCATCGAGTAAACGTTGGACAGCTGGAGCACATGCCGAGCTTGCAGCATCCCATAACGGACCGTAAAACTCTTCTGCATCCCAAAGATGTACATTGGCTTTAGCCTGAATCAAAGCTTCAAGAATATCGAGGTAAACTTGCAACGCTTGTTGCTTTTCTTCTTTTGATAATGGTGTACCTGCTTCATAAGCTTCCGATACATTTTCCCACCATTTAAAAATTCCGTCACAGATCATTGATACAGGTGGCCCCTGTTCCGGATCAATAAAGTTCGGATCAAGTCCTTCAGCAAGTAATTTTTGCACTTGCGCGAGTTCTAATTCTTCTATGGCTTTAATTAAAGCTTGCTGCTGGGTGGTTAACATGACCATCTCTCAAAAATATATTAGGGCTATTATGCCTAATCTCTTCTCCAGATTTTAGAGGTTGATTGCATTGCATTGCAAACCTAATGTTGTGAATAGTTCTATTTTCATCAGATATAAAAAAAGCCCCGAAGGGCTTTTTACCGTTTTCAATTAAACTTCATCATCAATGAATTCTGGTTGCCCACCTCTCGGGTGTTCTTTTTTCTCAAAAGTATGTTCGAGGCTACGTTTTAATTTTTCAATTGCACCATGAATTGAAGCATCAATATTTCCTGCTTTATGGTGCACTGCAACTGGTTTCAAACCTGAAGGACGTGCTTCAATCATACAGTGGATGTCTTTGTCACCACTTTTGTCCCCATTTTCATCACTAAAATGAACCGAGAAATGCGTAATACGTTCGCTATGACGTTGGAATTCTTGAGTAAGTTCTGCACGTACATAAGTAATTAAACGTTCGCTATTATGGATGTTTTTATCTGTGCGGATTTCTATATTCATAAATACCATCCTCTCTTTCTTACTGTGGATCTTTTCTATGCAAAACTTTTTTATGTTGGCATGTTTTAAGCATGCATGAACTGACTTCAATTGTACATTTTGATGGTGTAATGGTTTGTTATCTCCTGACTTAAACGTACTGCTTTTAATTTATTTTGAAGATCTTCATATCTTCAATATCAGTCCATCTATAAAAATATGCAAGCTGATTTTTTAAATATTTATGAAAAATTGAACAAAAGGAGAGCAATCGTGACCGAATCTTATCTATCTGGTGCCGAGCTCATTGAGCAAATTCAGAAGTCTCCTTATTCACGTGATTTACTCGGTTATCACGGACAGCCCCCACAGGTTAAATGGCCTAATAATGCCAAGGTTGCTGTGCAATTTGTGCTTAATTATGAAGAAGGTGGCGAAAAACATATTGAGCACGGCGATGAGGGTTCGGAACAGTTTTTATCAGAGATTATTGGTGCTGCAAGCTACCCAGCTAAACACATGTCGATGGACTCTATGTACGAATATGGTTCACGTGCTGGATTTTGGCGCATTCATAGTGAGTTTGAACGGCGCAAGCTTCCAATGACCATTTTTGGAGTTGCAATGGCGCTTGCCCGCAATCCCTATATTGTGGAAGCCATTAAGCAAGCTGATTATGATGTAGTGTCTCATGGCTATCGCTGGCTTCACTATCAAGATACCGATATTGAAGTAGAAAAACAGCACATGGAACAGGCCCTATCTGTTTTAGAAAACTTGTTTGAAAATAAAGTGATAGGTTGGTACACCGGACGTGACAGCCCCAATACGCGTCAGTTACTTGCAGAGTTCCCACAAATACAATATGACTCTGATTATTATGGTGATGACCTGCCTTTTTGGACCACACTTACCGATGCTGCGGGTGCATCCCGCCCTCATTTAATTATTCCTTATACTTTAGAATGTAACGACATGAAGTTCTGTTCACCGGGTGGATTTAATAATTCAGAACAGTTTTTTCAATATTTAAAAGATAGTTTTGATGTGCTGTACGCAGAAGGTGAAACTGCACCAAAAATGATGTCAATTGGAATGCATTGCCGTATTTTAGGGCATCCGGGTCGTTTTAAAGCCTTACAAAAATTTCTCGACTACATTCAAATGCACGATCGCGTATGGGTATGCCGTCGTCAGGATATTGCTGAACATTGGTATAAAAATCACATAACTGAATAATTGATTTTTAACTTTTTAAATTCTTCCACTGTTCATTAACAGCTATTGGCACTGTTATTGCTAAAACTCTATATCACGACAATGAGTTTAGGAATAACAGTGTTTTTAGCCGAGTTTAATCAAGCCCCACCCGAACAACTCAAGACTTTGTTAAAAAACTGTGTCCACATTCCAACATGGGCCGAAAAAATCATCTTAGAACGGCCTTATTCATCAAAAACATCTCTTTTGGAATATGCAGAAAATTTAAATCAAATGTGGTCATGGCAAGAGATAGAAGCAGCTTTAGCAACTCACCCAAAAATTGGTGAACGGCAGGCAAAAAAGCAACTCAATGCAAAAGAGCAATATTTTTCAAATCAAGAACAAGCCAGCATTTCTTTAGATGAACAAACGCAGCAAGCTCTGCTGCAAGGTAATCTCGATTATGAACAAAAGTTTGGCTTTATTTTTTTAATTAAAGCAGCGGGCCTCAGTAGCGATGAGATTTTAAAAAAGCTACATGAACGTTTACAACATGACTTAGCTATCGAAAAAATAATTGTACATGAGCAACTCGCAGCGATTGCCCTCTTACGTCTATCTCAGGAAATACAAGCATGATCAGCACTCATATTTTAGATACGAATTTAGGCAAACCAGCTGCACACGTAGAAGTGAAGTTGTTTCATGCAGAAACCCATGAACTGATTGCGACCGCAACCACGAACCAAGATGGGCGTGTGAGTGATTTTGGAATAAAAGAGTTTACAGAGGGTGCTTATCAACTTGAGTTCGAAATCGCCCCTTATTTTTCATTGCAGCAAGTCAAAACTTTTTTCCCGCGTGTTTGCATTCAATTTTTTATAGAAGACATTAATCAGCATTACCACATTCCCTTACTGATTAGCCCGTTTGCTTACTCCACTTATCGTGGTAGCTAACTCAAATATAACGAGGAGAAAAATATGAACCATCGGCAAAAGAATGCGATTTCTCCAGAGCATGAATATTTAGGAATATCCAAAAGTTTTGCTTACGGGTTACAGCACGTGCTTACCATGTATGGTGGCATTGTTGCACCGCCCCTTATTATTGGAACAGCGGCTGGATTAAGCTCAGCACAAGTCGGAATGCTAATTGCAGCTGCACTATTTGTAGGTGGATTGGCAACACTGATTCAAACAATTGGGACCAAATATCTAGGTGCAAAATTACCTTTAGTTCAGGGCGTGTCTTTTGCAGGTGTTGCAACCATGGTCGCAATTATCACCACGGGCGGTGGCTTACCTGCTGTATACGGTGCGGTCATTGCTGCGTCTCTGATTGGCCTATGTCTTGCGCCTTATTTTTCTAAAATTATTCGATTTTTTCCACCTGTTGTAACGGGATGCGTCATCACAATTATTGGTTTATCTCTATTACCCGTTGCGATTCGCTGGATGATGGGTGGTAACAATAAAGCACCCGACTGGGGTAGCGTAGAAAATATCTCTTTGGCCTTGCTGGCCTTAGGCATTGTGATTGTTTTAAATATGCTGCCGCAAGCAAGCATTCGTCGCTTATCGATTTTATTGGCTATTGTTGCTGGTACTGCCCTCGCCTACTTTATGGGCTTTGGTGATTTTAGTCAGGTAAGCTCAGGCGCATGGCTGCAATTTCCACACTTATTTGCATTTGGCTTACCGACTTTCGAGCTCAGCGCAATCTTGTCAATGTTGATTGTGACTTTAGTCATTATGACGGAAACCACAGCCGATATTATTGCTGTCGGAGACATTGTAGGAACTGAAGTAGATGCTAAACGTATCGCCAATGGTGTCCGTGCAGATATGTTTTCAAGTGCTTTCGCCCCTATCTTTGGTTCGTTTATGCAAAGTGCTTTTGCCCAAAATGTTGGACTGGTTGCGATTACAGGTATAAAAAGCCGCTTCGTAGTAGCAGCAGGCGGTGTGATTCTGATTACTTTGGGTCTACTCCCTATTATGGGTCGTTTGATTGCCGCGATTCCAATGCCCGTACTTGGTGGTGCAGGTTTGGTCTTATTTGGATCGGTTGCAGCAAGTGGAATTCGCACTTTGGCAAAAATAGATTATAACGATCAGAAAAATTTAATTATTGTCGCGACCGCTTTATCGGCAGGGATGATCCCAATTATTAACCATGAATTTTATGCTCATTTCCCAATTTGGGTACAAACTTTGTTCCATTCGGGCATTAGTTCAACTTGTATCTTTGCTATCTTGTTGAATTTATTATTTAATCATTTACCTATATTTCGCAGCTCGCGTACCCCTCATTTAAGCCAAACAATAAATACCAGAAATACACATTAAAGATTTAGTTTTTAGCGCCCCACTTCGGTGGGCCTTTTTTTAACCGTTGATCAAATTTGGCTTCATTTTTGCTTAAGACACTGTATCCTTAGCGTGCTTTATTTGGGGGGAGATCATTTAAATGCAATTAAAGCAACTTGCGGCGACTTGTGCCTTGTTATCTGCAACTGCCATGGTTCAGGCAAAACCAATCTGGCAAGATTTTAGCGTGACTGGACTTTATGGTGAAAACTATGAAGTTGTAGATGACAAAGAAACCACCCTTACTTTGGAATATGCAGCGAAAGTTAAATACGCTGATGTATTTTTCTTTATGGACCGTATGCGTGGTGAAAATGACCACAAGAGTACTTACTTCGAGTTATCACCACGTTTAAGCTTAGGTGAAATATCAGGTAAAAAACTGGCGTATGGCCCAATCAAAGATGTGTTAATTAGTACCACTTGGGAAGGCAATAGTGAAGACGGCAACAACTTCGATAATTTCCTTTATGGTTTTGCTGTCGACTTAAATATCCCATATTTCCAATATGCGAATTTAAACTTCTACCGTGCAAATAATGAGAACACTGATGACGATTATCAAATGACGTTCGTTTATGGTATTCCATTTAAAATCGCATCTGAAGATTTCTTGGTAGATGGTTTCCTTGACTGGTCAACTGCTGAAGGCGACCATGCCAGCGAGTTAAACTGGACAACACAATGGAAATGGAATGTTGGTAAACACATTTCTCCTGATACACGTCTATACCTAGGTATCGAGCACTCTGTGTGGAATAACAAATTTGGCCTTCAAGGACGAGACGAAAACAACGTCAGTGCATTGGTTAAATACCACTTCTAAAATTATGATTTAGAAGCTTGAAACAGCAAGGTGAAGTCCTTGCTGTTTTTGTTTTAATCGAGTGGATTACCCACAATATTGCTAATAATCCCCTGCATAATATGTCCACCTTGTTCACGGCGTAATTCTGCATACCACGCTTGAGTAACGCTTTCATCTTTCATATGGGTCACATCACAACGTTTACGCGCACGAAGTACTAACTCATTGGCACGTTCATTACGTTTGTTTTGATAGCGACGTAAAGCGTCTTCGACACCTAAAGTATTAATTTGCAAAGAACGCGCTAAATAAATCGCATCTTCCATGGCTTGGCAGCCACCTTGCCCAATATCAGGTGTGGTGCTGTGCGCAGCATCACCTAAAATCACCACGCGACCTTTATAAAACTGGGTGAACGGCTCAATATCATGTATTTCTACCCGATTGGTCTTTTGCGGGTCTAAACGTTCAATGAGCTGCTGTACTGGTAAACACCAATCAGCAAAATATTGTTTTAAAAGTTTTTTATATTCATCTCGATTATTTTCTAAACCTGCTGGTAAAGGCACATCTAAAAAGAAATAGAATTTCCCATCTGCAACCGGCATCAGAGAAGCACGCTTACCTTCGCCCACATAAGTTGTCCATTGCTGTGCTGGAGCTAAGTCTTCAGATATTTCAACCAAACCATTCCAATTCACATAACCCGCATAACGGCGCTGTACTTGCTGGCCCAACACATAGGCCCGTGTAATTGAGTGAGTACCATCTGCCCCAATTACTAAATCAGCTTGTGTTGAGTTACCATCAGCAAAATGCACCTCAACAAAATCAGCCTTGTCATCAAGACTGACCATTTTTTTGCCTAAATAAATTTGATCTCGGCCAAACTCATCCATCAGCATATTTTGTAAATCTGAGCGTGCAACTGGGTAAGGCCGTTGACCTACTTCTTCAATTAATGGCAATAAACTGAATTGTGTCATCACGTCTCCAGTTAAACCATCTACGTAGGCCAAGTCGTCCATTTGTCCACCAAGTTTGGCGATTTTCTCGGTTAATCCAAGATAGTTCAAACATTTTACGCCATTTGACCACAATGAAATGGCAGCACCCACAGGAAGAATCTTCTCTGTTTGCTCATAAATACGAACTTGATGACCAAATTTCTTTAATGCAATGCCTGTGGTTAGACCTCCCATTCCCGCACCAATAATCACCACATTCATAACACTCTCCTATAGATATTCACCTATAGGGTGCTTATGCTAAAAACATGCCATCGTTCAAAATTTATTTAGCTTTTCCACAAAACTGGCATGCACCATGCTTATATATTTACGTGTAAAACTCGTCTTAACATGCTCAGTGTTAGGGCAGTTTTAAATGAAAAATCATGTTTTTAACAAGAAATACGGATACTCCATTATGGCAACACTGCACGCTCCAGCTTTTGAACTTCCTGAAATTTTGAATACGAAAACCAATTTGGCAGATGCCCGAATTGGTGCACAAGTCATTGAGTGTTCAGATGATTTCTTTGCAGAAGCAAAGCGTATGCTGCAATTTGATGCACCTATTTTTGTTGAAGATAAATTCGATGATAACGGCAAATGGATGGACGGTTGGGAAACGCGTCGTAAGCGTCATGCGGGCTATGACTGGTGCATTGTAAAACTAGGTGTAAGTGGGAAAATCAGTGCACTTGATATCGATACCAGCTTTTTTACAGGAAATTATCCCGCTTCTGCATCATTAGAAGCTTGTTATGCACCAAATGGTGACCTTACAGGGGCAAAATGGGAGAGTCTTTTAGGAAATACTGAACTAGGCCCAAGCCAGCATCATATTTTTATGGTCAATAATGATGCACTTTTCACTCATATACGCCTCAATATTTTCCCAGATGGTGGTATTGCCCGTTTACGTGTCTATGGTGATGTTCATATTCAGGTGACTGATAGCGAGCAAACACTCGATTTATTAGCCCTCGAAAATGGTGGCCGCGTAGTTGCCTATAGCGATGCCCATTTTGGACATCCGCGCAATTTGATTAATCCCGGCCGTGGCATCAACATGGGCGATGGATGGGAAACCAAACGCCGCCGAGCACCAGGTTATGACTGGTGTATTCTTGCTCTAGGTAAAGGCGGGAAAATTGATAAGCTTGAAATTGATACAGCTCACTTTAAAGGTAATTTCCCTGCCCAAGTATCCATTCAGGCGGTTTACCTTGAAAATGCAACCGATGCACAATTAATTCCACAGAGTATGTTCTGGGCTTATTTACTTGAAGCTCAACCTATGCAAATGGACCATATTCATGAATATGTGAATGAGATTTTACAGCATGAAAAAATCTCTCATATTCGTATCAACATGATTCCAGATGGCGGCATTAGCCGTGTACGTTTATGGGGGAAAATTGCCCAGTCATGATCATGAATAATGTCCAAATTCAGCCTTTAACCATTGAGAGCTTTCAGCCATTCGGAGAAGTCATTTGTTGTGACGGGCATGACTTTTTCCATATTAATGATGCACACACCGAGCGATACCACGCGCTCGTTGAAACAGAAATTGAAGGTGAAGCAAAAGCAGGAATCAGTATTTTCCGTAATATTAAGACCAGCGTTTTACCTCTGGAAATTTCAATGCTAGAGCGTCATCCGAAAGGCTCTCAGGCATTTATTCCATTACAACAGCAAAAGTTCTTAATTATTGTGGCACCTGCTTTGGACGAGAATACTCCCGATATTTCAAAATTATGCGCATTCGTTTCAAATGGAAAACAAAGCATAAATTATCGGGCAGGTACATGGCATCATCCTTTGCTGACCTTTGAAGCACCGAGTGATTTTGCAGTAGTGGATCGAATTGGAGGCGGAGCGAATTGTGATGTTTTTCAATTTCCACACGCTATAAAAATTACTGTCTAAAATAAAATATACAGATCTGTCTATTTTAGTTTGATGGCAGCAATCGTTGTGGTGATTTCCAATAATCTAGGTTTACATAAAAACCCCGCCTATTAAGCGGGGATTTTTTTAATTCTATTTTAAACGGTGATATCGGCTAAGTTACCTTTCTGCTCAAGCCACTGCTTACGATCTGCTGAACGTTTTTTGGCAAGTAATTTATCGAGTAAACCTGCCGTAAAATGAGCATCATCAAGGTCGAGCTGCACCAAGCGGCGTGTGTTTGGATCCATCGTGGTTTCACGTAGCTGAATCGCATTCATCTCACCCAATCCTTTGAATCGGGTAATTTGCGGATTACGATTGCCTTTCACATTTTTCAAGATGACTTCGAGCTCATCATCATCTAAGGCGTAGAAGACATCTTTACCAATGTCGATACGGAACAATGGTGGCATCGCCACATACAAATGGCCTTCTTCCACCAGTGTCGGAAAGTGTTTAACGAATAGCGCACATAACAAAGTGGCAATATGTAAACCATCTGAGTCCGCATCGGCTAAAATACAAACTTTGCCATAACGTAGCTCGGATAAATCATCGCTACCTGGGTCTACCCCAATTGCGATCGCAATATCGTGAACCTCTTGAGAAGCCAACACTTCATCTGAAGAAACTTCCCAAGTATTTAAGATCTTTCCACGAATTGGCATGATGGCCTGAAAGTTTTTATCGCGTGCTTGCTTGGCACTACCACCTGCCGAGTCACCCTCGACAATAAAGAGTTCACTGTCTTCACGGGTTTGCCCAACACAGTCAGCCAATTTACCCGGCAACGCAGGGCCAGAAACAATCTTTTTACGCTCAACTTTTTTAGCAGCTTTTAAACGACGCCCCGCTTTCGAAATTGCCATTTCTGCCAATTGCATGGCAATTTCAGCATGTTGATTCAGCCAAAGTGAAAAAGCATCTTTGGCAATATTTAAAACAATATTAGATGCCTCTCGACTAGAAAGACGCTCTTTAGTTTGACCTGAAAACTGTGGTTCTTGGAACTTGAGTGATAAAATATAGTTCACACCATCCCAGACATCTTCTGCGGATAGTTTGAGGTTACGTGGCAACAAGTTACGCAGCTCACAGAACTCACGTAACGCTTCGGTAACCCCCGAACGTAAACCGTTCACATGAGTACCGCCTTGTGCAGTTGGAATTAGGTTCACGTAACTTTCTTGAACCTGCTCACCACCTTCTACATTCCAGCAAATTGCAAATTCACACGCCGCACGATCGGCTTGTCCACTACTCACAAAAGCTGGATTTGGCAAGATTTCACGGTCTTGCAATTCATCCATCAAATAATCGACGAGGCCATTTTCAAATTGCCATTCAATTTTTTCATCGTTAATTTGATCGATATAAATAATTTTTAAACCTGCTGCTAAAACAGCTTTGGCTTTTAAATTATGTTTAAGGGCTTTTAAAGCGAATTTCGGACTATCAAAATATTTAGTTTCAGGCCAAAAATGTACGGTCGTACCTGTCGCACGTTTTGGTGCCTTACCCTCTAGCACGGCTAAAGGCGCAACAGGCTCCCCTTGCTCAAATGCCATTTGGTAGAGGTTGCCCTGACGTTGTACTTCGACCTCAACACGTGTTGATAAAGCATTTACAACTGAAATTCCCACACCATGTAAACCACCAGAAAATTGGTAGTTATCGGTACTGAATTTACCGCCAGCATGTAACTTGGTCAGAATGATTTCGATACCAGATTGGCCATATTCAGGGTGAATATCGACTGGCATACCACGGCCATTATCTTCAACCGACAATGAACCATCTTTATAAACCGTGACACATATTTTGTCGGCATGACCCGCTAATGCTTCATCAACAGCATTATCAATAACTTCCTGAGCTAAATGGTTAGGTCGAGTCGTATCGGTATACATCCCTGGACGACGACGAACAGGGTCTAAACCGGAAAGGACTTCAAGCGATTGAGCCGTATATTGTGTCACGTTGTACGTTTTCCTTATTTGATGGTGTGCGCAAAGAATTCGATCACTAACGGTAATTTTTCTTCAAAATCTTCCATAGCATGATTGCCATGAGCATCCGTCAAAATCAATGAGGATGGCGTTGCAGCACTATAATAGCGTTGTGCTTGACGATAATCCAAAATTTCATCGCCTTGTTGCAATAAGACGAGTATTTTGTCGGCATTTTCAGGCTGTTTCAGTTCAAGTTGCTGCAACTGTCGTAGCTGAACATGATCAATCGACCATTGATCATTCACCACATAGGGCATGCTTTCAACTTGAAATAACTCATCAAACAACTTCCATGGTTGCATAGCAGGGTTAATCAGTACAGCCGGAATATTATATTTCGCGACAAAGTATGTCGCAAAAAAACCACCTAAACTGCTACCTACAAGTGCAACATCATCCAGACTTTCAATAAGCTCTGAAACTTGCTCAACCACCTGATCTGGAGATCTATTGAGGTTTGGCAAATGCACATTAATCCCTAATTCGCTACAATACTGCCTTAAGCTCAATCCTTTAATCGAAAGAGAGCTACTATTAAAACCATGGAGGTAGATAATATTCATATATTTCCCTCTAAATTGAGACTAATTTCACAATTTTGTTCTCAGTTTGTATAGAAAAGCACAATTGTTAGACAAGAAAAACCACTCAACTAACCATTCATCAGTATTTTAAAAAAATGTGTTATTTAAACTACTAAGATGGAAACGTTTACTGCCGTTGATAAAAAGTACAGCTTAAAACGTCGGTTATAACGTATATGGGGAAAAGATATGCCGAGCTTAACACCACTACATGAAACTTATTGTAAATGGGATCGTACGCCACCTAGTCAGGCAGACGTACTAGAAGGTTTAGCTCAACTGTTCAGCACCAGCTTAAATGGTGTACATGAATTAATACAAGTTATTAATATTGAAGTCTTAAAAAATGCTTTTGGTATTAGCACACAAAACGCTAAAAACTTTCAAAAACGACCATTTGTACAAAAGGCATATCAATTTTCTTATGGCGCTTTACAAAAATATGGTCGTTATTTTTTAGCACCTGGTTTGCGTCGCATTATTGAAAAATATCCAACACTTCACGAAAAACCACTCACCCCAAGCCTACATTTTTTGGTGGGAATTTTGAATGGTGTTTTTGGGGATTACCTACTTAAGCAACATAGTCCACTTGCCCTACCGATAGTGCTATACGATCACTACGGAGCTATACAGCAAGGTGAGCTTGCAGGCCGTATTGTAATTATGGTTCACGGTTTGTGTATGAACCATCTGACTTGGTCAAATGCACATTACGGTGGAATTGGAGAGCGTCTATTAGCCCAGCGTGACCATAACACCATGCTGTATTTAAATTACAATACAGGTCGACGTATTTCAGCAAATGGACGCAGTTTCTCCAACTTATTAGAAGATCTCGTAAAAAATAATCCAAGAATTACCAGCATTGATGTGATTGGCCATAGTATGGGTGGACTGGTTTCTCGCAGTGCTTTGTTCTACGGCAAACAAAATATGTACCAATGGATTCATATGGTTGAGAATCTGGTATGTATTGGTTCCCCACATCATGGCGCGGTCTTGGAGCGTTTTGGTTTTACCATACAAGATAAACTTGGGGCTTTCCCTTTTGTAGGTTTACTTGGTCAACTGGTTAATATTCGCAGTAACGGTATTTTAGACTTACGCCACGGTAGTGTTCGTGATGACGATTGGGAATATATGGATGCCCGAATTGGCATGATGGATGATAACCGTGCACCAGCTCCTCTACCTTCCCATATCAATACTTTTTTAGTGGCAGGAACACTCGAGTTTGAAAAAGTACGCAATAAAGCGCTTACTGTGATTGGTGATTACTTGGTGAGTGTAAAAAGTGCGCTGGGTGAACATCCTAATCCACGTTTTCAGCTCAAAGTTCCTGATTCACATAAAGCTGTGTTTTATGGCTTAAATCATTTTGAAATTCAGTATCATTCGAGCGTTGCCGAACAAATCACTCGTTGGTTATATCCTCATGCGAATGATTATGTGCAAGAAGGTATTCAAACTCATATTATTGATATGCCGAACTATACTCTCGAAGATTTAGAAGGAATTGTAGAGACGTAAAAAAAGCCCAACTTTTGTTGGGCTTTTCTAATTAATTAGCTTTTGTAGAAGAAAGAAAATATTTTTAAATTTCAACCCTCCAAGCTTTATTGGTAATTACTTTTCCATTTTTTATATTTAAAACAATATTGTAAGCTGCTGCACCACCATTATTAAAAGTATTTAAAATATAAATATTATTATTTAAATAATATATTTTAAAATCAGCAAGTTCATTCCTATCACCATCCATACCATTTTTGGGGAAGAAATATTGCTCTATATCTGTTTTACCAATTTCTATTTTTTTATCTTTATCCTTAATTATAATTTTATCAAGTTGTAAAAAATCATTATTAGGTAGACTACCATCAGTACCAAAGAATGTTTTACCATTAAAATACTTATATTCCCCTTTATAAGCTTTATAAAGTTTAGGATCTAAAATAGCTTTTCTTGTATACACCTCCACTATTATATTTTTATCACTATAAACAACTTTTTCTCTAGAATATTGAGACAATTTAATAGAATTGTAACCACTAAAATTATTTATTCTGTTTTTATAAACAAATCCAGTTATTCCATTACTTGCATTGACTAAACAAAAATTATTTATCCCTTCATCCATAACACAGGAAACAATTTCATTATTATTTAATTTGGAAGTAACTTTAGAATTTAAACTTGAATTTCCCCGTACATTAACGTACCCATCCTTATCTTGAATAAAACCAAAATCCGCATATGAAACCTCAATAAATCCAATCATTAAAACAATAAAAATTATAAAATTAAGTTGTTTCTTCATTTAGGATAAGTTCCTTTACTATCTCGAATATATTTGATCTTTATTTTAGGATATTGCTTTTTAAATTCTGTAATTTTTTTTGCCAAATTTTCAACATCTATATTTTGCGCTCTTGTGCAACCCATAGTGACTCTCCAACCTTGTTTTTCAGCATATGGATCACTTAAACCACTTCCCCCACCATGTACCCATCTTGCACGGCTATCTGTTGTCATAATTTTTGTAGTTCCATAGGCAGCTCCCAACTTACTATTTCGCTTTCCTCCAGCAATATATGTATAGAAACCACTAAAAGGGCCATCTGCATTTTTTTTAGATTTACTTGATACTCTACTACCAGTTTTAAAACTGTATAATTTATTACCTAAGTGATCATAAAAAACTGTATAGCCGACCTTTGGTGCATCATGTGGCCCATATTCAGTATCTTGAAATGTATAAATAACAGCCATACCATCTGTTACATCTACTTTTACAGTCTTATTATTCCCGTTTGATTGCGTTTTATTTTGTTCTATAACAGGTTTAGTTTGTTTTTTAGGCTTTACAGCTTCAGCACTTACCGGTGTTCTCAACTCTATTAAATTTGATTTACTTTTACTAGTTGTATTACTAGAACTACCTTTAGGTTTAGCTGTATGATTTTTGGAAAATGTTATTAAATCTAAATTTATATTATCTAATCCTAAAGAACCAAAAATATCCTTTAGAGCACTATTAGATGGTTTATGTCTTAGGAATTTATGTACTCTAAGTTCTTGTCCAATGGCTATTCTATTAATATTTTTTAAATTATTATCCTTGGCAAGCTGCTCAACAGTAGTGCCATTTCTTTTTGCAATACTTTCTAAAGTATCTCCTTGCTTTACTATATATTTTACATCAGAGTTTACTTTAAGTTGTTGCCCAATAGATATTTTATTTTTATCTTTTAAATTATTATCCTTGGCAAGCTGCTCGACACTAGTACCATTTCTTTTTGCAATTTTTTCTAAAGTGTCTCCCTTTTTAACTACATAATTGCCCGCTGATTTTGTATTAACTAAATTCTTAAAATTATCTGGTAATAAAAGAGTAATTATCTCATCTCCAATTCTCGAATGAACTGGAGATGACTCACCATTGGAATTAGTTTTTCCAAATACTACATTTACCTCTTTCTTTTCATTTCTATTCATTGACAAATGAGTAGGTTTTTTTCTATCAGAGCTTTTAACTGTAGCTATAACATAATTTTTATTTTCAATTGCTTTACCCTCATGATCAGTAATTTTTAACTTTGTTTCAACTTTTTGTTTTAATAAAGTCGTTAATAAAAGTAAATTTTTCTTAAAAACCCGCTCATAAGTATCTACAGCATCTTTTCGCCATTTAAATCTCAATGCTCGTTCTTTTCCTCGGTCATCGTCATAATAACCAGGACCATCATGATGAAGCATATAAATCAATTGCCAATATTTATCATCATCAGGTTTAAAACCCCATTTTAGGGCTAAATTTTTATTAAATAAAAAAGCGACTAAAACACCATGACAACCTATATTTGCATCAAAGACATTTGTTCCGCTCATGTCTATTTCAAAACCTAGTATTGATTTTGATCTTGATTTAAAAGCATCTGCTGTTGATCTTGTATATTGAGCGAGGCCCGATGCACTTGTGGTTCCAGCGGCCGCATCTGGATTGAAACCAGATTCAGCTAAACAAATTAATAGTGTATAAGCTATTTCTTGGTATTCTAAATTGAATCTAGAACATAAAGAAATAATTGTATCAACGATAATTTTGAAGGTTTCCTCATCTACATCACCAATGACTCTAGAATTACCTCTTAACTTTTTCCCTGTAGGTATAGGTAAATTTACTAATGAGGCGTCAATTATTTGCTCCTTAGTATATGCATATCCTTTTTTTGGCTTTAGTAACTGATAAATATCACCCATTATTCAGTCCCATAAACTGCATTAGCTGAAATTGCTTTTCCTTTTTTACTATTTTTTAGTATTTCCTTATTTCCATTTTTAATTATATTACCCTTAAGATCTAATAGCACTGGATTATCCCACAATGATCCTTTACTATGATCCATCATATTTATATTATTAGAAGTAGCTTGATTTAATAAAAGAAAAGAACTTTGATTATGTTCAATACATGCAAAACTAACCAAGCTCCACTTTCCTTCTTCAAGATTTCCTGAAAAATCATATCCTTGTTTTTTTAATAATTGTTTTTGGCTTTCTGCCATTACTGGTATATTTATTTCTTTTTTATTATTTATATTAATTACACTACTTTTACACTCTCTTACAATACCACCACTACCTCTATCTTCAAGCCCTTTTTCAGGATCATAACAATAAGAGATTACTTTAATATTAGCTTCACCACATTTTAAATTTTGAGATTCATATTTCTCATATATAGGAGCACTTTGAGCTACTGTAGCACAACCACTTATATTAAAAATAAAAATCATCGATAAACTCATATATATTTTATTCATTTTCACCAACCTCTTTATCAAAATTTACAGGTATTTCTAAATCATCAATTATTTCATATTCATATGTAGACTTCGGTTGATACCAGATATCTTGATGTAGATCCTCAATAATTTCTAATTTTAATTTTTGATTATCTTCGCCAGAATATCCAGTAACTGTACTACCATTTTCATCTGTAAATCCTAGAATTTCTTTTCCACTTGGTAAAGTCATCTTATATTTTTGACCACTTATAGGATTATTATTTTTATCCTTAACATTAAAATTACCATAATACATACTTGGTAAATTTGGAAAAGAATAATTTACAATAGCACCTGCATCAAATTTATGCTGACCAGCTTTAGCATGAAATAATCTAGGTGTATTAATAAAAACTCCTTTATCTGAAATTGTTAATTGACTACCGCCAGCATTTAATACAATTTCTTTCTGTCCAATTATTTCAATCTTATCTTCAACAGAGAGAATTTTAATATTTTTTCTTGAGAGCATTTCAATACCCTCCGTTTGCGCTTGTACTTTGATTGGTCCTTTAGCGGCAAACGCACTTAAACCCTTTTGGGCAGCAAACAGACTAATTTTGTCTTGTGCATGCCCAATAATATTTTTCTGTGCGCTTAAATTAATTGAACCACTAGCACTTTCGGCAATATCTTGCGAAGCTTGCAGAATAATATTTTCAGGTGTTGTTAGAGCAATACCATTTGGCGATGCTAATAACATAAGGGCTTGTCTAAAGATTTTGCCTTGTTCTTGCTGTTTCGCATCCGAGCTACTTTCTAAACCTTGGGTATAACCCTCCATAAAGCCTTGTAAAGAACTCAACGCTTTTGATGGTGATACTTCCAATTTGCTACCTTTACTAAAAGTTCCGCATACACTCATCAAATCAAAGTCTTTGGTCTCCACATTCCCTAAGACTTTGCTGACCTCTTTAAGACTTTCAAATGGATTTTGATGAATTCGATCTTTAATGCTTGCGAGTTTGCCTTTAACAATGTCAGCACCATGTTCTTCAACATTTTCAATAAAGGCTTTTAAATTCTCTACCGCATCTTTAGCATCGCTAAAGAAAGTATTAAATTCATCTACAACTCCTTTTGCATCGCCACCTAGTGCACCAATGTCTTCAATAAAGCCACCACAATCTTTTAACGCATGAATAGGGTCGTTATTAATCCCTTCTTTAAATAGATTTACCGTGCTATTTAAAGCCTGCCCCGTGGTTTTTAGCTCAAGTGATTGGATGAATTTGGGTAATCGGTTAATCACGTTCAAAGCATCAGTTTGTTGCTTGGCTGCAACTTCACTGAGCATTTTCATGCTTTCATAGCCTTGTGAAAGTAAGGATTGTGCTTGTGCAGCTTCTAAATGATCTGCAATTGCCTGCTCTTGCGCATAAGTACTAATGAGCATGCCTTTACCTGCACGCACTGCCCCCCAAGCATCTGTTCTCAGCTCAAAGCCTTCGCCACGTCCTTGGCTCGCCGCTTGTTCTTTCGGATGGCTTAAGTTACCTAAATTCAGTTGCGTCGCTGCATGGCTACTTTGTAGTTGGGTACTAATTTGCCCTGTTGTATCATCAAATCGTAATTGGTTAAACCCACTGCCACTAACTTCCTGACTACGAATACCACTGAGTTTTTTAGTATCAGGAAGCTGTCCTTTCACATCAAATTTGGTTGGTGAACGCTGCGCTTCATGGATGCGGCCCGTCACAAATGGACGATCAATATTGCCATCAAAGAAGTCAATGACCACTACTTCACCAATACGCGGCAAGAAGCGTGCTCCATAACCTTCACCCGCCCACGGAGTCAGTACATCGACCCAAGCTGAATCTGTATCGTTGTCATTGCTACCTGCCCCACCATCATGTCCATGATCATCACTACGGGTAAATAGAAAACGTACTTTGATACGTCCCCATTCATCGACATGAATAGTTTCTCCCTCTGGCCCTACGACTTTTGCTCTTTGTGGGTAGGCAATTGGTCGATGTTGTTCAGGATTATATTCAGGTGTCGTTTTGATTTGACGGCGAATTAAAGTCAGCTCATTACCTTGACGCTCAATATCGTCATAACCATGTTTATCCCAACGACTTTGAGTTAGTAACTGACTAACTTGCTGATGTAGATCTTTTGGTAAATTGTTTTGGTTGTAGAAATTTTTAGCGATAATCAGGAACTCTTGATCAACCCCTTCATGTTGATCAATTTCAGGATGCTCTCGGAGATTAAACCAATAGCCGACTTGGCTATCGCGGACACTGCTATAAGCCTTAAAGTATTTGGCCTGACTTGCATACATGTCATTAAATTGCTGATTCAGTTTCTCTAGCTGATTACTAGTTGAAGCAGTAGCCTGATCCTCACCTTTTAAATCTTGCATCCAAGCAGGACTCATGTGCCATGCTTGCTCAAGGCTTAAACTCGCTGAATCAAAGTTATCTGAATGTGTATGGGTCGTGATGACGGAACCAGCGCCTTCTTCTTGTGATAAGGCATCGGGCTGCCAGCGTTGCACATGTACCGCAGTCGGTTGCAGACTCCGCACCGCAACAAAACCCGTAATACTATCTTGATATTCGGTTGCACTACTGCGGTGATAGCGAATGCTACGGCGTGCTAAAGCTTGGTACTGGTTATTATCATCAATTAATCTAAGCTTTTGGGCCTGTACCGGAGCAGTAAAATGAGGAACAAAAAGCTCTGATTCATCAACTAACCAACTCACGCCTTCACTTCGCCATAAACGCGTAAGAAAGTCATAGTCGGATTCATTATGCTGCATGATAAATGGACGAGTATCATAACTCTGGCTTAACCCACTCAGGTCTAGGCTTAAACTAGTCGCAAAAAGTGGACTTTTTTCTTGCCACTCTTTGAATAGAACTTCGGTAATTTCTACGATACTTTTATTCATAAAAACACGACTGTTACGGCGTTTATGCCATAAATTTGTCGCGTCTTTTAACGTCAACTTATAAAGCGTTAAAGCACCATCACTTTGCCCATAACTGGCTTCAGTCACAATTCCTGTAGTTCGAAACAATTGTCCAGAATCTGTAACCTGATCAACAGCAACTTGCACTCCTATAAACTGCTTCAATGCAATTTGGGCACTCGTCGAAAGACAAATTAACTCAGCTTCAACTCCCCCATTTAGCTGATGTTGGCCTTCAATACGCTGTAAAAAAACTTGGTTATTGAGTAGTTCATTAGAAAATTGCACGTGAATCGCGCGTTTCTGTGCACTTAACCCTATTTTTTCCAAAACATTAAATATATTAAAAAGCATTTTTTTATAATCATAAGGATATATAAACGGCTGCACTTTATAAAAAACAGAACTATCTGTCTACATCGTTATGCTTTTTTTCAATTTGTTTTTTTATAGTTTGATTAATTATAAAACAATAAAAAAAGCCCAACATAATATTGAGCTTTTTTTAATCTGTTTAAACTTACTTTTTAGCAGTCTTAAACACTGGATAAAAACGGAACAATTGCCATAAACAGACCAGTAATAGCAAAAGGAAATAAACCAATGACCAAACTGGTAAAGACTGACCTAAAAAGGTCCAGTCAATAGCTGCACACTCACCTGAACCTGACAATACTTCTTGCAAAACTGTTTTCATTGGTAAGGCATCAACTAAATAGTTTAAACCCGGACCACAGCTTGGTACTTGATCAGGTGGTAAATGTTGTAGCCAGACATGACGCCCTGCTACACCCACTGACCATAAAATTGCAATGCCAGCCAAAAATGCGTAAAAGCGTTTAACTGCATTGGAAACAGGGTTATGCAAAAATGCAATCAGTGCCACAAGGCCCATTGCCATTAAGCCAACACGTTGAAAAATACAGAGCGGACATGGCTCCAAACCTTTTACATGTTCCAGATACAACGCAAAAGACATGCCGACAATACTTGCTAAAACAAGTAGCCCACTCACCAAACGGTAACTTAATCGCATGTAAAACCTCATTTTATTATCGATATTGTTCAAGATATTGGTCAAAACTGACCTGAGTATCTTGCTCAAGTTGTTCTTGCTGCTGTAAAGATTGTGCAGCCAATTGCTCAAAATGTTTCAAGGTTTCCACACTAAGCTCATGCTCCTCATAACTTTCAGCATGTAACTGAGCCATGTGGCTACCAAAACTCCAAGTTCCACCATGCTTTAACGTATCGTCAATAACATGGGCTGACAAAGTTTCATCAACTTCATCAATTCGTGCTTGCATGATCGCTAATGCAGAACCATACAGTTCTGTTGCATAGGTCTGATCGAGTAACTGCGCACAACCTTGCATCTGAGCAATATACAAACGTGCCCAATCTTCGATGTGATAAGACCCGTTTAAATCTGTAATGGTTGCATTCGGCGCTCGACCACGATTCACCACTTCAGTCTGGTTCTTTTCAATCAAATCTTGCTCAGGGCCTAACAGCTCTGGGCTATCACTTAACAAGCAATAAAGTGCTAACACTTCAAGGAAGCCGGCTGTCGTTTCATCAACGCCAATTGACGAATATGGGTTTACATCAACAGCACGTAACTCAACATAACCCACTCCTCGATTTTTCAAGGCTTGAGACGGCGTTTCACCCGCTTGAGGCACCTGTTTTGGACGTACGAGACTGTAATATTCATTCTCGATCTGCAAAACATGATCATTAATTTGCAACGGCTCACCAGCAGCATCATTTAACCCTAAACGGCTAAATGGTGGGTAAGGAGAATGAACAGCTTTTTGTAAACCATCCAAATAGCCACATAAATTGTTGTAATGAATACCTAAGCTTTTTTGGGCTGAGTTTTGATAGCCCAATCGCCCCATACGTAAAGCTGTAGCATACGGTAAATAGTATGAACCTTTGATTAAAGGCAACAACTGATGTTTATGTCCGGTTAAGAAACAACGACAGACTGTTGGGCTCGCACCCACTAAAAACATAACCAGTGGTGTTAAACGGATAAAATTACGAATAAGACCAAAATAACGATGGCTACGATAATCCTGCAAACTTAATGATTTTAATTGTTCGTCAGTTTCATGAGCCTGCAACTCTGCAAAAAGCGTATCTGGAAAAGATAAATTGTAATGCACACCTGAAATCGTCTGCATACGACGACCATAACGTATTCCTAACCCACGACGGTATAGTGTTTTAAAACGACCAATATTAGAAGTGCCATATTGCGCTAGACGAATCCTTTCTTCATTGTCATCTAACATACATGGCATAGATAGCGGCCAAAGTTTTTCACCATTTTCTAAATGACGATGCACAACCGCATGGATATCTGTGAGCTCATGTAAAGCTTCACCAATGGTTGGCTTTGGAGAAGTAATAAACTCCATTAATGCTTCTGAATAATCAGTCGTAATTTGCGGATGTGTTAAAGCTGAACCTAATGCTTTTGGATGTAACTCTTGCGATAAGAACCCATTACTTTGCATACGTAGGCTTTCACGCTCTATTCCACGTAACATGCCCTGTAGTAGCGACGAATCCACCCAAGCAGGAATAACTGATTGAGATGGTGTAGTGGGTTGACTCATGCATTTGCTCGCTTATTAAAGATCACTATATACAAAATCGTGAGATGATACGGTTACTTATATAATCACATCATTCCAGTTTGGCAATTTTTATCACAATCTTGTTATTTAAGACACGAAAGAATTGTGATTTTATTGAAGAATAATTGCTAAAGAGTTGTCAATATCATGAACGATCAAGACATTTTAAACTTCTGGTTTTCACCTGAACACCGTTCACTTTGGTTTGCAAAAAGTGATGATTTTGACAAAAAGATTTGTGAAAATTTTTCTGACGTTCATCGACAGGCAACTCAAGCAGAACTTTGGTCTTGGCGAAAAACGGCTGAAGGCCGTCTGGCAGAGATTATTGTACTAGACCAGTTTTCTCGCAACATTTATCGTGATCAACCACAATCTTTTGCTTACGACAGCTTGGCATTAGCTTTGTCACAAGAAGCCATTAGCTTGCAATTAGATGCACAGCTTAATCCAGAGCAACGCTCTTTTTTATATATGCCGTTTATGCATAGTGAATCAAAATTGATCCATGAATTTGCGTTAAAACTATTTCAACGCCTCGGCAATGAAATTAACTTAAGCTTTGAGAAAAAGCATAAAGTGATTATCGATCGCTTTGGTCGTTATCCTCATCGCAATGCGATTCTTGGACGTGTCTCCACTCCAGAGGAAACCGAATTTTTATTAGAACCAAACAGTAGTTTTTAAAACTTCTTAATTTTTAACGCTGAGTCATCTATTTTCTAATACTCAGCTGGGAGTTCATCATGAAATATCTCTCTCTTTGTTTAGCCTTAGGCACTGCCTTAACTTTAACTGCTTGTGCAACGACGCCAAGTAAACCAAGAACCTTTGATCAACTTGGTCAGTTTTCAGCATATCCTTTAAATGCCCAAACTTTTCGGATTAGTTTTCAAGCCGACCCGAATATGAGTTATGGCGCAGCTGAAGAAATCACTTTGGTAAAATCAGCACAAACGACGGTACAAAAAGGCTTCCGCTTTTTTAAAGTGCAAAATGACCCAAGTAATCAAAGTCAGAAACCACCACGTCAAGCCGTGGTTTACCCATCTGCTCCAAGTTTTTACCCATATGGTTATGGTCGTCGTTACCCTGGTTTCTGGCATGATCCGTTCTATGATTACCCACAAGTGGTCAATATCGATCCTGTTCAAGTGTCGTATACTATTGAATGTTATCGGGATCAGAAGCAGGCTCCTCAGGATGCTTTTGATACAACCTTGATCTTGAAATCAATCGGACAAAAATATGGATTGAGTCCGACAGGAGAGCTGTTGCCACCGCCTGAGCCTCCAGTAAAACAAAAATGAATAGGATAAATTTATGAACATGGCAGAAGAAGTCCACCACGTGCCCAGTCTTAAACGTAGCAAATATTTTGCCACTCTAGCGCTTATTATTGTCGTTGTGCTGTGGGTTGCACTGATGGTAGCCGACCGTTTTCTGCCAGAGTACACAGGTTTTATTCACATTTTAATGTTAGGGGCAGAAGCCGGTGTAGTCGGTGGTTTAGCCGACTGGTACGCGATTACAGTTCTATTTCGGAACCCATTTGGTAAGTTACCAATTCCGAAGTTTTTACGCGACCACACCGAGATTATTCCGCGCAACAAAGCTCGCATTGCAGAGTCAATGGGCCGTTTTGTACAGGAAAATTTTCTTTCGCCTCAAGTGGTCGAACGTAGCTTAGAAAAAACTGACTTAAGCCTCGCAATTGGTCAATGGTTAGCAAGTCCACAAAACAATACGCAAGTGGTACAGCTTATTCAGCAAACTGTTCCGAAAATTTTTGAGTTTGTTAGCCAAGATCAAATTGCCAACTTTGTGCAAAACAATAGTGTGCAGTGGGTGCGTAATACCGAAGTCAATAAACTCGCAAGTGAAATGCTCCGCGCAGTATTGGAAAATGACTTCCACCAAGACGTTTTACAGCGTGGACTCGATATCGCCCATGAGTGGGTGGTACAAAACCCAGATAAAACCCGTGAGTTAACCCGAAAAATGTTTAAAGCACTGGGTGTATGGTCACTTGCAAAAGGTGCAAGCTGGATCGGTATTGATGTTCAACAACGTACCATCGATTCACTCGTTGAAAAAGTAGAATCGATGCTGGCAGACCATGAACACCCATGGCGACAGGAAATTGAAACCATTGCCCACTCGCTCATGCTTGAGCTAGCAAAACCAGACAGTGCTGCCAGCCAACGCCTAAACAGCGGTAAAGATGCTCTTTTAGACAGTCCTCAAGTCCTAAACTTCATCAGTGGTGCTGTCACCATTTTGTGTGATGCCATTAAAGAAGATTTAATGAAAAAAGACTCAGGTATTGCAATGAACCTTCGGGCTGCTATTCAACAACTGGGTGAAAATCTTGTTCAAAATGCCAAAGTGCGTGAAGTATTGAACAAAGAAATGACAGGCCTTGCGCTGAATTTTACAGACCAATATAGCCATAAAATCATCCGCTATGTCAGCGAACGCATTCATGAATGGGATTCGCGCGAAATGATTGGGAAAATTGAAAACGAAGTCGGTGGCGACTTACATATGATCCGTGTGAACGGCGTTGTAGTCGGGGCATTTATTGGTTTAACACTCGGTGTAATTCGTGCAGTGATTGAATCAATTTTATAACTTTAAATATTTTTAATCAGAGAACAATATGCTACAGCTACAGTCAAAATTGGCCACTCAAGGCGTGACGATTTTTAGCACCATGACGGCAATGGCACATCGACTAGGTGCACTCAACCTGTCACAAGGTTTTCCAGATTTTCCGGCACCACCAGCCTTACTGGAAGCCTTATCTCAGGCGACTTTGGCTGGGCATAATCAATATCCACCTGGCGATGGTATTCTCGGTTTACGTGAACAGCTTGCTTTACAATTTCAGCAACGCGACCAACTTCAACTAGATCCTGTCACGCAAATTACCATTACTCCCGGCGCAACCATTGCAATTTTTTGTGCCATACAGGCATGCATTAATGCGGGCGATGAAGTTATTATTTTTGACCCAAGTTACGACAGTTATGGTCCTTCCGTGCAGTTAGCTGGTGGTAAAGCCATTCATATCGCTCTTGAAGCACCCGACTTTAAGGTGAACTGGCAACAGGTTAAAGATCTGATTAACGATAAAACTCGAATGATTGTGGTGAATACTCCCCATAATCCAACAGGTACCATCTGGGATAAACAGGATTGGTTAGAACTCATTGAACTGATTCAAGATAAAAATATTGTGATTTTATCTGATGAGGTCTATGAACATCTGGTCTTTGACGGTCAACAACACTTTAGTGCATTGCATTTTCCAGAGCTCAGAGAGCGTAGTTTTGTGATCGGTTCTTTTGGAAAAACCTTTCATGTAACAGGCTGGAAAACAGGTTATTGTGTCGCTTCACCTGAGTTAATGCGTTTATTCCGCCAAATTTACCAATATGCGAATTTCTGTGGCACGACACCTTGTCAGATTGCTCTAGCGCAATATATGGAGCAACATCCAGAACATATTCAAGAGCTGCCACAGTTCTACCAAACTAAGCGAGATCATTTTAATCAGGCGATTCACCATAGCCGTTTCTTGCTAAATCCGTCTCAAGGTACTTATTTCCAAAATCTCGATTACAGTCAAATTAGACCCGACTTAAACGATGTTGAAATGTGCCAGTTTCTAGCAGAACAACATAAGATTGTGGCTATTCCGGTTTCGGTTTTCTACAAGCAAGCGCCAGAGTCTTTGCGTTTGATTCGTTTCTGCTTTGCTAAAAATGATGAGACATTGCAAAAAGCAGGAGAAATTCTGAATCAATGTTAATAAATTTAGCCACTTAGCATAGTAAAAACACTACAAGCCATTTGCTCTAACTATGCTAAGTTGGATATCTGCCCCGCTCATCAAAGAGATGGGCGATGGAGAATGCATGCCACCAAGACAGTCTTTAATTCATCAGCAAAATCTATGGAAAACATTTTTTGTTTTCTTGCTCCCCCTGATTGCAACCAATATTTTGCAGAACTTGTCCGGAACTATTAACACCATCTTTGTTGGTCAAATGATGGGAGTAGATGCAATTGCTGCCGTCTCTGTTTTTTTCCCTATTTTATTTTTGCTACTCGCTTTTATTATCGGGATTTCAACAGGTACGACTGTTTTAGTAGGGCAAGCATGGGGCGCGCAAAATATTGAAAAAGTCCAAAGTGTGGTGGGTTCTACCCTCTTTATGACACTGATTGGTGGAGTAATTACCGCGATTATTGGTGTGTTTTTTGCCCACGATATTTTAGAGTTATTAGGCACTGACCCCAAGGTGATGCATCTGGCTTTACCTTATGTGCAGTGGATGCTGGCAGGCAGCCCGCTTCTGTTTGTTTATATTATCTATACTTCAATTTTACGTGGTGTAGGCGACAGTACTACACCTTTGCTTGCCCTTGCTTTAACTAGCGTTATTGGTTTGGTGATTACCCCGATATTGCTTAAAGGTTATTTTGGCTTACCAGCTCTGGGAATTATTGCTCCAGCAATTGCAACGATCACGGGTTATGTGGCTATTTTGATTTTTCTTGCGATTTATCTAAATAAGAAAAATCATCCACTTCGGCCGAATCGTCAGCTTCTGCAACATATCCGTCACAATCCAGAACTGAGCAAAATCATTTTGCGCTTAGGCGTCCCAACCGGTATTCAAATGATTACCACCTCAATGGCTGGGTTGGTTATTGTCGGGTTGGTTAACCATTATGGTTCACATGCTACAGCAGCATATGGTGCGGTAAATCAGGTGCTCAATTACATCCAGTTCCCTGCCTTATCAATCTCAATTGCAGCTTCAATTTTTGCTGCACAAGCGATTGGTGCAGGTAAATCTGAATTGTTATCTCGTGTGACTCGTACTGCCTTAGGCATGAACTTTTTATTTACGGGTACCTTAATTGGACTTGGCTATCTATTTTCAAAATATTTAATGGCTTTATTCATTACCGACCCAACCGTGGTGGTACTGGGCCAACAACTTTTATTTATTGTACTTTGGGCAATTTTATTCTTTGGTGCGGGTGCCATTTTTGCATCGATCATGCGTGCCAGCGGCACAGTGACCGTTCCAATGCTACTTAATATTTCCGCTATTTTGTTTATTGAAATTCCATGTGCTTACTGGTTTAGCTCAATATGGGGCCTTAAAGGAATCTGGGTTGCCTATGCCTTGGCATTTGTCAGTTTGTGTATTATTCAAGGGCTCTATTACCAATTCATCTGGAAGAAAAAGAAGATCAAAGTTCTTATTTAGAACCAATCAATTCTTATAAAAAAAGCCATCATTTGATGGCTTTTTTTGACTTTGAAATTATTTCATTAACTTAGTCACAATGGTAGAAGCACGTTGATATCCAGTTGGGAACAAACGCTGGAATGCATCAAGAATTTTTGCATCACTACCAATCAATAAACGACGTTTATTTTTTAATACTGCTTGTAAAATTTGACTAGCAGCCTCTTCAGGTGGAGTACGTAATAACTTGTCAAAATTTTGAATCGATTTAGTCGGGTCCATACCCAAACTATTCAAGCTATCACTCATTTTTGCAGATTTAGCAATATTGGTGCGGATTCCACCCGGATGTACACACAAAGAGCTTACGCCACTTTTTTCAATATCTAACTCTTGACGCAATGACTCGGTAAAACCGCGCACAGCAAATTTAGTTGCGTTATAAGCAGATTGAGTTGGTTGAGCGGTTAAACCAAATAGGCTTGAAATATTAATAATATGGCCATCTTGCGTTTGCTTAATGAACGGTAAGAACTCTTTCGTTCCGTACACTACACCCCAGAAGTTAATCCCAACGATCCACTCTAAATCTTCGTAGGTCGCACCTTCGACAGTTGAACCTAGAGCGACGCCAGCGTTGTTGAAAATCAGGTTAACTGACCCATGATCTTGAACAGTTTCTTGGGCCCACTGCTTTACCGCTTCACGGTCAGAAACATCAAGCTTTTTGGTCGTCACAGTAATCGTGCTATACGGTTTTAAAAGCTCAACGGTTTGCTGTAATCCCTTCTCATTAATATCACTCAATGAAAGATGGCAGCCCTGTTTTGCCAAAAGAATTGCGAGTTGTTGCCCAATGCCAGAACCTGCGCCCGTAATTGCAGCGACTTTGTTTTTAAAATTTTTCATTGTCCATCCTTTGTTTTTCGATATTTGCACAATCGGTTCATTGCATGTGCAGCTTAGACATCTTTAATATAATTTTGACAATATCCATTGTCAATATAGTACACTGTAATTTCAGATAGAATGGCACAATTCTGCTGAGAGCTTTATCATAGTGAGCATATTTGGCTAAAACCTATAAATTAGGAAACCAATCTTTAGGAAACGACTTATTTATGGCGACAAACGACTCAACCAGTAAAAAGAAAACAAAAACTGTGAGTAAAGAACGTCAGTTCAAAGGGTTATCTCTATCTGAACGTAAAGAGGCACGCCGAGAAAAACTGATTGAAGCTGGCATTGCGACTTATGGAACACTCGGCTTTTTTTCCGTGACGGTTAAGGATGTCTGCCAAGAAGCAAAACTCACAGAACGTTATTTTTATGAATCATTTAAAAAGAGCGAAGATTTATTTCAAACCATCTTTTTAAAAATGATTGAAGAATTGCAGCAAAACCTGATGCAAGCTGTCATTAAAGCGACACCAGATCCAGAAAAAATGGTCGATGCTGGTTTAAGGGCACTGCTGACGACATTAAAAGACGACCCGAGATTAGCTCGCATTGTCTATGTTGACGCAGTTTTGGTACAAGAATTACATAATCAGGCCACCATTCAAGAAACTCTTGCACAGTTTGATCGAATGATTCAGGCCTTTGTTATGTTGACCATGCCACAAATCCAACACAACGAAAATGAGCTCTCTCTAATCGCAACTGGCTTAAATGGATATGTTACTCAAATTGCAATTCGATGGGTCATGGGAGGCTTTGAGCAGTCTCTTGAACAGGTTTTAACCGCATGCCGCATTGTTTTCTTATCTTTATTGGCCAAGGTTTCAAAATAATATTAAAGTTTTTTGACACTCTAAAATGTACAAAACCAGTTCAGCTTTAAAGGTGATAACTTATTGAATGATTTTAAGAATATTTAAGCTTTCATGTCATCATTCGGTCACACCTTTGCCTTACTTTTGTCACAAATTATTGCTAAATTCAATTTTATAGACTTTTCTGCAATGAAATTGTCATAATTAATCTTTGTAATAAGCCTGTCATAACTACAAAACGGTTCACCGTTAAATCTATAGGATATTGCGCTGTGAAAGATGACTATATTTTAATTGTCGATGATGAGCTTCCTATTCGTGAAATGATCCATACTTCTTTGGACATGGCAGGCTTTCAATGTTTGCAGGCAGAAGATGCCAAACAGGCTCATCAAATTATCGTCGACCAACGTCCGGCGCTTATCTTGCTCGATTGGATGTTACCTGGAGGCGTAAGTGGTGTCGATTTATGTCGCCGCTTAAAACGTGATGAGAACTTAGCAGAAATTCCAGTAATTATGCTTACCGCTCGCGGAGAAGAAGACCACAAAGTACAAGGTCTGGATGCTGGCGCAGATGATTACATGACGAAGCCTTTCTCAACACGTGAACTGGTTTCACGTATTAAAGCGGTTCTGCGTCGTGCAAATGCATTAAGTGGCGAAAAAATGATTGACGCCAATGGTTTAATTCTTGATCCTGTGAGCCAACGTGTCAGCTTTGGCGACAGTATTTTAGATATGGGCCCAACTGAATATCGCTTACTTGCGTTTTTTATGACCCATCCAGAGCGTGCATATACACGTGCCCAGTTGCTCGATCAGGTCTGGGGCGGTAATGTATATATCGAAGATCGAACTATCGATGTGCACATCCGTCGTTTGCGTAAAGTTTTAGAACCTTTTGGTGTTGACCGATTTGTTCAGACCGTGCGTGGAACTGGCTACCGCTTCTCAACACGTGCAGATTTAGCCGCAGGTTAACCAAGATTTATGTATGAACCCTACCCCGTCCCCGAACAGGTACGTGAACAAAAGCTTTCCCGCTACAGTAGTTTATGGACGTTTGCCAAACAAGATTTACGGCTTTTATTATTTTTTATAATTATTGCCGGTTTAGTCGGTTTAGGCCTTGGGTATTTCTGGAGCTGTATTTTTATCGCCTTTGTGGTGTTTTTTACACTCCAGTTGCGTTCGCTTTATCTGGTCAATGACTGGATTGCAAATAAACCTTATGACGTTCCTCCAAACCTAAACGGGATTTGGGGAGCGTTATTGTTTAATGTTTACCGTGCCCAGCGTCAGGAACGAATCGTTCAAGCAGAAATGGTCGGTTTAATTGACCGCGCTCAGTCTTCTTTAGTGGCGCTTGCCGAAGCTGTTGTCCTCATTGATGATCAACATAAAATTGAATGGTGGAACCCTGCTGCTGAACGTTTGTTAGGTATCAGCCCTCTCGACCGTGGTCGAAATTTATTAACGATTTTACGCCAGCCGACCTTTATTGAATATTTTAACAATATTGATCAGGCACCCGATGGTATTAAATTACAGTCGAGTTTTGACGATGACCGATATGTGCAGGTCAAGCTCACACGATTTGGTGGAGAAAGCCGTTTATTGGTGGCTTACGACGTTACTCGTATGCACAACCTTGAGCAAATGCGTAAAGACTTTGTAGATAATATTTCTCATGAACTTCGTACACCATTAACTGTACTTAGTGGTTATATCGAGACATTTACCGATCAAGAAGATATTAGTCCACGCTGGAAACGTGCGTTTGATCAGATGCAGTCACAAACCAAACGTATGAATGCTTTGGTGAATGATTTACTACTGTTATCGAATTTAGAAAATAATAAGAAAATTGCAAAAAATCAGATTATTGAAATGCCGAGTTTAATGAATCAACTGTTTGATGATGCTCAGGCCTACAATGCCGATTATGGACATACACTCAATTTACATATTGATAGTCACTGTGACCTGATTGGTTCTGACATGGAAATCGCCAGCGCGTTTAGTAACTTAATTACCAATGCCATCAAATACACGCCCAAAGGTGGAACCATTACGATTGGCTGGCATGACGACGGTGAACATGCCTACTTTAGTGTACAAGACACAGGCATTGGAATTAATCCGAAACATTTACCACGTCTGACTGAACGCTTCTATCGTGTTGACAGCGACCGTAGTCGTCAAACAGGCGGTACAGGTTTAGGTTTGGCCATTGTGAAGCATGTATTAATGCAACATGGCGCTTATTTAGATGTCCAGTCTAAAGAAAATGAAGGTTCAACTTTTACAGTAGTTTTTCCTAAAGAAAGACTATATAACATGGCTTAAAAAGTATTCATTTCACACAAAGGGTGGATATTAAATAGACGCAGTGAAAGATACTTAGCCATTTTGTATATATAAGTTATTATGGACATGATTTTAATTTTTTGTCATTGATAATATCAAATATAATCTATAGTCAGTCTATATAAGTTATTTAATAAATCTTCTTTTTTTCTCATATCTATTTCATAGATTAGAATTTATGAAATAGATATACTAAATGTACTTTAAAAAAATAAAACCACTCAATTTATACAATATATATAATCAATGTCATTGATAATTTAAAAAATGATGAAAATAAAAAACACCATTTAAACTAATTATTTAACAGTTTTAAAAATAACTTTCATTTTTAAATAAAATTAGTATTATTAACTCGCTACAAAAAACTTAATCCATAAGAACAGCTAACATAATAATTAAGCGAGGCTTAAATGACTATTAACCCAGTAGAAATAATATCGAATAATGCAGAAATAACTGATTGCTTTATTCTCGGTTTAAAAAGTGGAGAATCATTAAAAGTAAAAGTTCTTCATATTGATAAAGATCAACAGACTATTCTTGTATCAATTCGCGTATTCATAGAAGGTGAATCAATTGGACTAATCTCTTTTGATAAAATTGAGTCACTTGAGCCAATCGAAGACGAACCTTATATAGAAACTATTGATGATCAATTAAGACGCATCCGTATGGGCAAGTATTTAATGGTTTGGGGACATTTTGGTGGTTCAATAAATCAAACTTGTGAACAGGGAGAACTTAAAAGTATTGATTGGAAGCACCGTACAATACTGTTGCGCAGCAGAGTTTATGAAGGCCAAGAAAATACAGTGTACATTGATAAAATTGATTCTATAGATGAGTCACGAGAAGGCTCAGGAGCACGAGGCCCAGCTGTAGCCCCAGACTGGTATAAAGGTGCTGATGGAAAATGGCGCAAAAATGGACGTGAATATGAAGGCTGATTTTACTGCAGTTTTCCCTAAAGAAAGACTGTATAACCTGACCTAAAGTCACCCCTTCAAATATAAAAAGCCGGCTCATGAAAAGTCGGCTTTTTTAGCATTTAAACCAATTTACTTAGAAATCGAGCAATAGGATTTACTTTGGTTTTTCTCTATTACATTTAAAAAGTGAGTAGCAAAAGTATTGCTCTGGCGTAGTGCATCACGATGATCTCCACCATCAATCGTTTGATATACCGTTGGTTTTTTTAATTTACATAGCTGTTGATAATAGGCATATGTCCCTCTCGGGTCGACTAAATGATCTTTAGAACCCTGAACAATCATTAACGGTACGGTAGGTACCATATTTTCAATCGACTGTTGTTTTAGATAAGCCAAGAGAGGTTTTAAATCAGCATCAGATCGAAATATACTAGAAGGAGATTTCTTTAAATCAGATTGAAGTTCAGATAAACAGCGGCTGCGCGCTTGGGTCAGCACCGCTTTCATTTCTGGACTGACTAAATTCTCAGGAACTATGCTCGACTCTGCTGCTTGTGCTCCTAATAGCACAATCGGGAAGAAAGCAGCTACGCTAGGTTCTGGGTTTGGATGACTCTGCACATATTCTGCAATACCTTCATATTGATAGCCACCCGGAGCAAGCGCTATCGCCCCTTTTAAATCTAGTTCGGGCGCATCTTTTTGACCATAGGCAGACACTGCAATTGCCGCAGCCCCGCCTTGACTGTGGCCCATCACCAACCACTGTTTATTAAAGCTCTTGGGCTTAAGCAAATGTAATGCACGCACTGCATCTACTACCGTATGCAATTGGCTCTTTGCATTCATATAGGGATGCCCACCCGGTGTCCCTAAGCCCTGATAATCAGGTGCAACAACTGCATAGCCACGTGCAAGCCAACCATCTAAAGCTTTAGAAGCAACTTCTTGGTATGAATGAACTGGCCCACCCACATAATCACCCGAAGGCGCGCAGGTATCGGCGACTCCAGTCGTACCATGTGCCCAAGCGAGTATAGGCCAGCCATTTTTTGGAGGAATGCCTTTGGGTAATAAAATAAAAGCCGATGCAACAATAGGTTCGCCCTGAATACCTCGACTACGATAATTTACCAATAAGCGCTGATCTGCATGAGGAAATAAATCCGTCACAGCTTGCTGTTCTAGAGACAGTATTGAACCCGGTTTTTCGCTCACAATTTGCTTACTCAAATCTGTAATTGGAGCAGCCATCGCAGAGCCAGACACCAAACAAGCACTGCTAAATAAAATTTTTAAAAAAGAATTACATTTTCTAATCAAGGGATTACTCCTCTATTATTTACATTATATCTATTTAAATAATCAATTTGTAAAATCTAAATTACCATAAAATTATCTACATTTATGTTCAATTTAAACTAACTTACATTTAAACATAATCACTTAAAATTTAATTAAAATATATTTTAAAGAAACGTATTATAAATATTGTTGCAAAAATCAATCCAATTTAAATAGTAAAAAATATATGCTGATATTTTCTTAATTACTATAGCGATTAAAATGTCAAAACAATATAAATTTATACAGTACCTGATTTACCTTACTCTCGGTTCTCTACCGATTTATAGCTTTGCAGACATTCAGGTATATGGTCCTGGTGGGCCAGCACCAGCAATGAAAGAAGCCGCCAAACAATTCACCAATAAAACGGGCATAGCTGTCCATGTAACATCTGGCCCTACTTCTCAATGGTCTGACCAAGCGAAACTAGATGCCGATATTATATATAGTGGTTCCGAAGCCATGATGTCTGATTTCGAAAATACTTTTTCTGAGCAAATTCTAAAAGACTCGGTAGAACCTTTGTATTTACGTCCTGCAGCCATTTTAGTGCGCAAAGGAAATCCTAAAAATATTAAAGGATTTAAAGACCTAGCTAAACCCAGCCTTAAGGTTTTAGTTACGCATGGCGCAGGTCAGGTAGGTATGTGGGAGGATATCGCTGGTAGAACAGGCAATATTCAATTAACCAAATCTGTTCGAAAAAATATTGCCACCTATGCAGCCAACACAGGTATTGCCAAGAAAAACTGGGAAGAAAATAGTAGCTATGATGCTTGGTTAGTTTTTAATATTTGGGGAGTTAGTAACCTTGATATCGGACAAATTATACCTATAGAGAAAGAACTAGTTGTCTATCGCGATACAGGTGTTGCCTTAACCAAACATAGTTTAAAAGATGCTGAAGCTAAACGGTTTGTAGAGTTTTTATCGTCTCAACAAGGCAATACTATTTTCAAAAAATATGGTTGGACTAAATAATTTAAAAGGGAGCTAAGCTCCCTTTTTTTAAATCTTATTTACGAATTAAACTGTATGTCCCATACGCTCGCCCATTACAACTACAGACTCAGCTTTAAAACGTTGTTCCCATTCGATCTTATCTTTTTCAAATAAAATAACTGCGGTAGAACCTAAATAAAAACGTCCAAGCTCAGCACCTTTCTCTAGTTTTAACTGATGATGCTGTAATTCAATACGACCTGAAGGTTTCACTTTACCTGTCGCCACAGTTTCAATACCAGCAACAATCATTGCACCTACTAAAACAACAGCCATACGGCCAAGTTCAGTATCAAACAAACACACCATACGTTCATTACGGGCAAATAGTCCCGGTACATTTTCAGCAGTCACCTGATTTACCGAAAATAGCTCACCTGGTACATACAACGTTTCAGTTAATGTACCTGCAAACGGCATATGTACACGGTGGTAATCGCGTGGAGATAGATAGACTGTCGCGAACTCGCCTTCTTGAAATGGCTGAGCAAGTTGTGGGTCGCCAATGAGTTTCTCTACAGAGAAGCTTTGGCCTTTTGCTTGAAATACTTCACCCGCAGTAATTTTACCAATCTGAGAAATTGCACCATCAGCAGGTGACACAATGCTATCTGCATTTTCGTCAACCAGACGAACACCATCTTTTAAAGCACGAGTAAAAAAGTCATTAAAAGATTTATATTTTAGTGCATTGCCTTGTTCAGCAATCGATAAATCAATCCCATATTTGGTTTTAAATGCATGAATAACAGCAGTTTTCACAACTGGATTTTCACTCGCAGCAACTTTACCTACCACACGGCTCAATTGATGCTGCGGAACAAGATTTTGTGCCTTAATAAATAATTCTTTTTTTAATCGAGATGTGAAACTCACGACGGTGATTCTCCAGTAATAATAGGACTATCGAGGCGATTGCCCCATTCACTCCACGCACCATCATAGGCTTTTGCTTCCCAGCCCAAGAGTCTAGCCAAAATATAGGCTAAACCGGAACGGTGATGTGACTGGCAGTACACAACTACGGGTTGCTGTAAATCAAACCCTAATTGTTCAAGGCGCTGCCGCGTGCGTTCAAGCGGATGCAATTTTAGATGATTTTGACGATTAAGTGCAGTACTCCATTCAAAATGGAGGGCATTTGGAATGTGACCGCCGCGTCGCGCTGCTAAACGGACACCACTATATTCATCACTCGTTCGGCAATCCCATAATTGAACATTTTCTTGTTCGACTTGTTTTCGTAATTCTTCATAGTTCACACGAAACTGAGCAGTGTGTGATAAATCAATTTGAATTAAGTCTGCAACAGGAGAAACTTTTTCGACTTCTGCTGTAGTTGGTAATCCTGCTCCTAACCATGCATGAATACCGCCATTAATTAAACTAGTGCGCGTAAATCCTAAGCAATGCAAATTCCAGATTAAACGCCCAGCCCATGCCCCACCTTCGTCGTCATAGACCACAACATGATGATTAGGTGAAATATTCAATTTCTCAATCAGTGCTTGTAAACCTGCTTCATCTGGCAAAATGCCAGTGGCTTCTTCGTGTTGAGACACTAACCATTTAGGTTGTAAGTGAATAGCATGCGGAATATGAAGTTGCTCGTACACAGAAGCACGGCTCAAATCTACAATGCGAATATATTCATTGCCTAGATAAGGCACTAATTCTTCTGCTTCTATTAATAAATCGAGTTTAAAATCCGGGAGTGTCATCGTCATGGTTTCTTTTTATACCAGCTTAATTTCATATTAGCATAAGCTTATATCTAACAAACTCTGATTTTATGCAACTCTTTAGCAGAAAATCAGATATAAGCATTCTTACTTTTAAAAATACAAAATAGCGAGACTATTTAATACTTAAACCACTTCTTCAAGTTCTTCAATTTCAAAAACCTGACGTAAATAAGCTAAGAAAGTATCGTTATCAGTCATGGTTTTACCGGGACTATCAGAAATTTTCGCAACCGACTGACCATTACATTCGACTAGTTTCAACACAATATTGAGCGGCTTTTGTCCCATATCATTAGTCAAATTAGTTCCAATACCAAAACTGACCTGAAAACGGTCTTTAAAGTATTGATGCAATTCCCATGCTTTTGGCAAATTAAGGCCATCACTAAAAGTCAGCATTTTGGTTTTGGTATCAATTTTTAATTTACGGTAGTGCGCATAGGCCTTATCACCCCATTCATATGGGTCACCACTGTCATGGCGTAAGCCATCAAATAGTTTGGCGAAATACAGATCAAAATCTCGGAGGAAAGCGTCCATACCAACAACGTCAGTCAAAGCAATCCCTAAGTCTCCACGGTATTCTTGTACCCACGTTTCTAAAGCAGCTTTTTGAAAGTCACGCAGTCGTACATCAAGTGCCTGAAAAGCCTGTAGGAATTCATGGGCCATGGTTCCAATTGGAGTAATGTTTAACTCTTTAGCAAGCAACACATTACTTGTACCACGGAATACATTTGGCACTGTTTTATGAAAGGCTGCCACAACATGTTTTTGCCATACGAAGCTATAACGGCGACGTGTACCAAAATCAGAGACTAAAAATGGTGGGTCATTCGGTTTTTGAGTTTTTTCATATTGCTGAACCAATTCAAGCTTGGCTTGTAAACGGCGTTCACCCTCAGCCCATACGTCATCGTTTTTAATACGGCTAAAATAAAGTTCATTTACAATTGCCAATACAAAAATTTCAAACATCATGGCTTGGACCATAGGACCTTCAATACGAATATCCAAACGACCTTCCGCATCAATGCTGGCCTGAATAAAGCGTCGCTTCAGTTGAAATAATTCTAAATAATCAACAAAGTCACTTTTGATAAAGCGTAATTTACGTAAATATTGAAGCTCATCTTCTTTATATTTAAGGCTACATAAATAGTCGAGTTGCTGATTTAAATCATCCAAAATATCTACTAGTGGATAGACAGTATCTTCTAAATTTCTACAGCGGAAATGATAGACGCTATGAGTTTGCGGAAACTTATGCAAAACCACCTGTAACATCGTAAATTTGTACAAGTCTGTATCTAGTAAAGAATGGATAATTGGAGACATAGTCAGTGATTATTCGCTTGCTTCTTAGCATTAAAGCATATTTTTATAAATGAATTGCGAGCTTTTAGACCATTGTTGCAGCTCCGTGAAATTTCCTTTTAAAAATCATTTAATTTAATTTCTGCTAAACTACGCCAATTCAATCAATTGCAGAAATTTGCTTTAACTATGCGTGCTTTAATACAACGAGTTCTTGAAGCTAAAGTGGTGGTTGACGGTGAGACTACCGGTGAAATCCAACAGGGCTTATTGGTTTTTTTAGGCATCGGCCGTGATGACACTTTAGCGGTTGGCCAAAAGCTTATTGATAAGATTTTAAAATATCGTATCTTTGATGACGAACAGGGCAAAATGGGCTGGAATGTCTCTCAAGCAAATGGTGGAATCCTGCTTGTTTCGCAATTTACCCTTATGGCTCAAACCCAAAAAGGTTTACGTCCAGATTTTGGTCCAGCCATGCCACCAGCAGATGCCAAAGCGTTATATGAACAGCTGGTTGAATATACCCATTCACAATTTGAAAAAGTTCAAACTGGCATTTTTGCAGCCGATATGAAAGTTCATTTAATTAATGATGGTCCAGTTACATTTAACTTGGAAGTCGAAGCTTAGATATAAAAAAACTCCCAATCGGGAGTTTTTTTATATCTGGTGATTAACGACCAGTTTTCTCTTTAATAAAAGCACGTGCCTGACGTACTTTATCTTTAACTGGTTTTGGCAACTTAGGTGGAATGAGTCTAGCCACTTGGTTAAACCAAACGAGTAGGCTGAAGTCACCTTCCATTTTAATGCTGCCGTTTTGCATACCTGTCATAAATGCTGTTGGGTCACCTTTAATCAAAGTTTTTACACCCTGTTCGCTATCTGCAAACTGCAAGATAAAATCAGCTTTTTCAGGTGCGCCTGCAACCGTGTCAATCTGTCCATTATTAATAATGATCTGACGTGCAACACCTAAATCCGTACCGATCTGAATACGGAATGCGCGGTCATGAATCAATTCAATAAACTTAGGGCTAGTACGTGCCAATTGCTTCATACGCAGCACTAAACCTGCTACCAATAAATCTAACGGGTCTGTACTGACATCAACGAGAGGTAATTTGACTACAGGTATAGAAGAAAGTTTCATGAACATTCACGCCTATTGTATTTTTATGAAAACTTTAGAGCAAAACTCAGTAAGGACATACCATTGCCTGTGTTTTGTGCATTAACTGATAATTTTTAGCTGGCAACGCAATCTAGATGAAACGTCAACAGACCCACGTATCGTAGCATAACTGGCTATTTTTTAATAAATGCTTTGTATAATAAAAATCACGTTTCGTAAATAAAAAAGGCATGCTGTGCATACCTCTTTACCGTTAGATAACAATTTAATTATCGGCTAGAACATTGCTGCTGATCATCTTCATATACTGGCGTGTGTTCTATATATTGGCGATTTGCCAAAGCCTTTTGTGCCTGTTTATCCTCACGTAACAAAATAAATGTAACCATTACCATCGCTAGACTTAGTGCAGTTAAATAACTATATGTGACTGGCATTTCAAAAGTGACTTGAACTCCAAAACGGACCACTTCCAATAGCCCCCAAAAGAACATCCCTGCAAGCATAAAACCAAGCCAACGACGGTAAGGAGAAAAGAAAACAGCAACAAGCGCGACAGCGATCAAGCTGAATCCGGCGATAGCGGCAAAATTCGCTGTTACCATAGAAACCTCCGTCTTAATGAAAACGTCTAAAAAGATTCGGTCTTAAAAACCCGACCTCATTCCAAAAACAACTTTAATTCATAATTTGTGTTGAAGCTTAGGATGCATTATGGATGTTTTTTTTTAGAAAAAAAGACCCGTTATTTCTTAATGCGACACACTTTGTCGCAACATTCTTTTGTCATTACATTTTTGTAAAATTAAAAAAGTTCGATTCCCTATATGGCATCAATTCTGGCGTGTCATTACAAAAAAATATGCTGTTTTTAAGGACCAAAATAAGTTTTTTTCAGATTTTTTTATTGCCTTTTTTCTGTGCATGATTTGAGCATAACATGCTTGTTTTTATAACGATTCTGCATAAAAAAAGCGCTACTCTGAAGTAGCGCTTAAAGCTTAGCCCTATAGGTTAAGCACGGTTTAAATCTTTGTCATGCATGCCCAGCAAATACAGCACACCATCCAAACCAACACTTGAAATGGCCTGATTTGCATTTTGACGAACTAAAGGTTTAGCACGGTAAGCAACACCTAGGCCCGCAATCGCAAGCATAGGTAGATCGTTTGCACCATCTCCTACCGCCATGGCTTGCTCTAAAGAAATGCCCATTTTATTCGCAAGTTCGCGTAATAGCTCAGCTTTACGTGCGCCATCAACAATCGCACCTTTAACCTCACCTGTTACAAAGCCATCTTGCACATCTAAAATGTTGGCATGAACTTCATCAATACCAAGTTTACCTTGTAGATATTCAGCAAAATATTGGAATCCACCCGATAAAATTGCTGTTTTATAGCCAAGCGCCTTCAATGTTGAAATGAGGCGTTCTGCACCTTCAGTAATGGTTAAACGCTCTGCAATTTTAGGTAAAACAGCAGCATCTAGCCCTTTTAATAATGCAACACGAGCACGGAAGCTTTGCTGGAAATCAAGTTCGCCTTGCATCGCTCTTTCAGTGATTTCAGCAACTTGTGCGCCTACCCCTGCTTCAATCGCCAACTCATCAATAACTTCTTGTTCAATGAGTGTTGAGTCCATATCAAAGCAAACTAAACGACGGTTACGTCGATAAGCGTTGTCTTCTTGAACAGCAACATCAATATTTAATTCGCTTGAAAGACGTAAACATGCTGCACGCATGGCTTGTGCGTCTAAAGTTGGACCACTACTTAAACCAAACTGTACACATGCACGACGTGGAAATGCGCTATCCTTTTCAAAGTCGACACGGCCTGATAATCGGGTAACAGTTTCAATGTTAAAGCCTTGGCTAGACACAATTTGTGTAACTGCTTGTAAGTGGGCAGCAGTGAGTTCAGGTGCCAAAGCCGTGACGATATAACGAGTACGACCGCCTTCACCTACCCATTGATCGTATTCTGCGCCTGTGATTGGTTTAAAGCGCACTGTTAAGCCAATATCATGTGCTAAAATCAGAATTTCTTTCATTGCCAATGCGGTCGCAGTTTCATTATCTGACGCGACTACAATGCCCAATGTGAGTTGATTATGAATAACAGCCTGACCTACATCCAGTATTTGCAATGAATGTACGGATAGTACTTGCATTAATCGGGTAAACTGGTTTGGTTGGTCTGGTCCTAAAAAGGATATAAGAATGATTTCTCGCATGAATTGACTCTAGTCTGAGTGACAACTATTGTAAGAATCATAATCGAATTTCAATATAATTGCCTTGGAAGTTTAACTTGATTGCGCCTAGACAAGGGCTATTTGCTAGCCTACTGATCGTTAGTTTTGCATTGCATACCTTTTTATTGGTGATTGCAACGACACACCAGCTCAATGAAAACCGTGCGAGTCAAGGTCAGCTCATGACCAGTCAGCTCGTTGCAGACAGCTTATCTGAGCTTGAACCTGCCAATACGGTGTCTTTAGCTCTGATTGCCAATCGCTATGCGACCAATCCAAGCGTTGCGTCTATTCGCATTCTTGATGCCAATAAACAAGTGTTAGCAACGAGCGGAATTTCGAAAACTCGCCAAGGTGAGATTTTTGCTCGCGATGCGCTGCAAAATGAAAAGAAAGTGGGTTCTATCGAGATTACGCTTATTCAGCCAAGTATTGGGGAAATTCTCCGCACTCAATGGCTGGCAATCTTAGCTTCTCTGTTTTTGCATGTTTTATTATGGCTTGCCTATCGCGCCATTGCTCGCCCAACCCGTAGCGAATATTTGGCACGTATTAACGAAGAAAACCGCTTAAAACATGAAATTCAGCAGTTAACTCAGGCATTGGCTTTAGAAAAACAAAATACAGTAACCTTGGTTGCTCAAGCTCAGCAACAAGCCAAAGGTAAACCAGCGGCTCGTCCACAGCCAGAGAAAACAGCAGATTCAGCTGACCAACATATGTTGGCACTCAATATTCAGTTTTATGACCCTAAACAGTTATTAAGCAGTGTTAACCAATCGGTATCTGTTCCGTACTTTAAACTCTGTCAGCTCTTTTTAAACAAGAGTATTGAGTTATGCGTTAAGCATTACCAGTTAAAGTTAGCGGACATTGAAGTCGTAAATGAATTTAATGCTGACGGCGCTACACTTGCGATTTCAACCTCGCATACTCACGCTGTAGAGTGTCTGCTTATGGTTGGAACCGTATTCCAATTACTCTCTGACGTTTTATATAAACGTTACCGCGAAGATAAACGCTTTGCTTTGCAAACGCGTAGTGCAACTTGTAATGCTGTAGAAGCGATGCAAATTGATGCGAAAGAAGCTGCTCAACGTTTAGCACAGCATCTTCATGCGAAAGAATCTGCTTTATATCTTGAGAATGATCAACTCAAGGCAATTCAAGACAGCTATCAACTTGTTGCAATGCCAAACCCAAGTAATGTCATGACTCGTCATGCCTTTATGATCAATGGCATGAATGCAGAGTGTGCTGAACTTGCTCAAAATATCCGAACTGAGATTTTGATGGGGAAAAAATCAATCCCACAAAATGATAGTCCAAGCAGTGCAGCTTCATAAAAAATAAGTGCGCATATCAGAACCTAGCCTTTTGGCTAGGTTTTTTTTATTTAAATTCATCGTTTTTATTTTTAATTATTCCATTTTCTTATGATTTATTTGTATAAATAAAGCTGGATCTATTCTATCTCGTTGCAAATTTGGATAAATCAGAATCATAGGCAAAATTCTCTAAACAGCGTAAACTATGCAAAATTTATTAAATAGAAATTGTCTAACGACAAAAAAAGGTGAAAGCGAATGCCGCTGAGTCGTGTTGAAGATCTTGTCGCCGATATTCGTGCAGGCAAAATGGTTATCTTGATGGATGACGAAGATCGCGAAAATGAAGGTGATCTTGTCATTGCAGCAACGCATGTTCGTCCTGAAGATATTAACTTCATGATTACCCATGCACGTGGTCTAGTTTGCCTAACGTTAAGCCGTGAGCGCTGTAAGCAGTTAAACCTTCCGTTGATGGTTGACCAAAACGGTGCTCAGCATAGTACAAACTTTACCTTATCAATCGAAGCCGCTGAAGGTATTACGACTGGTATTTCAGCAGCAGAGCGTGCACATACAATTCAAGCTGCTGTCGCAGCGCATGCAAAGCCAAGTGATATTGTACAACCGGGCCATATTTTCCCATTAATGGCACAGCCAGGCGGTGTTCTACACCGTGCAGGTCATACTGAAGCGGGCTGTGATTTAACACGCTTAGCAGGTCTTGAACCAGCTTCTGTCATTTGTGAAATCATCAATGAAGATGGCACAATGGCACGCCGTGCAGATTTAGAAATTTTTGCTGAGAAGCATGGCTTAAAAATTGGTACAATTGCGGACTTGATTCACTACCGCATGACCAATGAGCAAACGGTTGAACGTCTGGATCAAAAAACCATTCAAACAGAATATGGTTCATTTGAACTCTATCGTTATCGTGAGATTGGTAACCCAGACATCCATTTGGCTTTAGTCAAAGGCGAGCCAAAAGAAGGTGTTACAACAGTACGTGTACATGGTTTCAGTCCAATTCGCGATTTGCTTAAGCTAAATAAGGCTGATGGTGAACCTGCGTGGAATCTAGACCGTGCACTACAGACAATTGCAGCGAGTGATCGCGGTGTTTTAGTCTGGATCGGGCAAGATCATTTGCAAGACTTGGGACCAGCGTTGGATGACTTAAATAAACCAAAACCGGTGAAATCCAATGCAGCACTTTCACATCAATATCAAACCATTGGTGTAGGCGCTCAAATTTTGCGTGACTTAGGTGTTGAAAAAATGAAGCTTCTTAGCTCACCATTACGTTTCAATGCTTTATCTGGCTTTAATTTAGAAGTAGTGGAATATGTCACTGCTGATCAAATCACAACGAAATAATCGAGGTTGCTATGGCAATTCGCCGTATTGAAGGTTTATTACATCTCGCAAGCGAAGGTCGTTATGCGATTTTAGTGGGTCGTTTCAACAGTTTTGTTGTTGAACACTTATTGGATGGTGCAATCGACACATTAAAACGTCATGGTGTAAATGAAGATAACATTACTGTTATTCATGCTCCTGGCGCATGGGAACTCCCGATTGTTGCTAAAAAATTAGCTACATCAAACCAGTTTGATGCAATCATCGCACTTGGCGCAGTTATTCGTGGTAGCACACCACACTTTGACTTCGTTGCTGGTGAATGTGCAAAAGGTTTAGGTGTAGTGGCGTTAGAAAGCAGCTTGCCTGTCATCAATGGTGTATTAACTACTGATAGCATCGAGCAAGCCATCGAACGTTCAGGTACAAAAGCAGGTAATAAAGGTAGCGAAGCTGCTTTAACTGCAATTGAAATGGTTAATTTATTAAAGGCAATTTAAAGCATGTCTCAAACACTGCAAGCCGCTTATGCAGCAAAACGCAAAGCACGTCGTTTTGCTGTACAAGGTATTTATGAGTGGCAAATGAGTCACAATCCTGTACATGAAATTGAAGCACGTACCCGTGCTGAAAATGCGATGCACAAGGTAGACTTAAATTACTATCACGAACTGTTAACGCAAGTGATTGCACAGCGCGAAGATCTTGATGCATTGTTAATTCCGGTACTTGACCGTGAACTTAGTGCACTTGATGGTGTAGAGCTCGCAACCTTACGTTTAGGTGCTTACGAGTTACGTGATCATTTAGAAGTACCTTATCGTGTAGTTCTTGATGAAGCCATTGAACTCGCCAAACACTTTGGTGGAGCAGATAGCCATAAATACATTAATGGCGTTTTAGATCGTTTAAGTTCAACACTACGTAGTGCTGAAAAACAACAAGCAAACTAATAGGTTTGAAGTTGATATGGCTGAGTTTTCTATTATTGACCAATACTTTAACAGACAATCTTATACGGATGTCACCTTAGGTATTGGAGATGACTCAGCCTTAATCACCCCTCCCCAAAATCAACAATTGGTGATCTGTGCAGATACACTAGTTGCTGGTCGTCACTTTCCTCTTGATACCTCTCCCCATGCAATTGGCTGGAAAAGTGTGGCTGTCAATCTTTCAGATATTGCTGCCATGGGTGCTAAACCTCATAGTATTTTACTTGCGTTAAGCTTACCTACCATTGACCATGAATGGCTTGAAGGATTCAGTCAGGGAATCTATGACTGCTGTAATCAATTTGGTGTTGCTCTCATTGGTGGAGATACGACCCAAGGTCCACATCTCACCATTACTGTCACGGCAATGGGTTGGATTGAAGCTGGACAAGCTGTGTTACGTTCAGGCGCAAAAGTCGGTGACTATGTTTGTGTGAGTGGTCAAGTTGGAGATGCAGCCTATGGTTTACAACACCTAGGTCATCCCTTACAACAACGACTAGACTACCCAACACCACGTTGTCAGCTAGGACAACAGCTGAAGGGTCTTGCTTCTAGCATGATTGATATTTCTGATGGATTAGCCCAAGATTTAGGCCATATTTTAAAAGCTTCAAAGGTCGGTGCTCGATTACTTTTAGAAAAGTTACCGATTGATTCAACGCTAGAAAAACTACCAGAACAGCAGCGCTGGCAATATGCGCTAGCTGGTGGTGATGACTACGAATTATGTTTTACAATAACACCGCAAAATTATGAAAAACTTTTGCAAAAACAACTAGACATTAAGATTACAATGATCGGACAGATCGTTGAGCAAACACAACTAACTTTTGAGCATTTGGGTTCAGATTACCCATTGCAAATTCATGGATACCAACACTTTGCATAAGCCGCCGATTCATTTTAAAGACATGTCTTGGTTCAACCGCTGCATCGTTTTCTGTGGAGTTGGTTTCGGATCTGGTCTCGCACCTAAAGCCCCTGGTACTTTTGGCTCTGCCTTTGCCCTACTCTTTGTTCCGATCTGGTTATCGCTTGGATTTAACTTAAGCTTAATCGCGATGATTATCATGTCCTTGGTCGGGATTTATATCTGTGGTCAAACTGCAAAAGTTATAAACGTACACGATGATGGTCGAATTGTGTGGGATGAATTTGCAGGGCAATCTATTACCTTTCTTCCTCTCATTTACTTACAACAAATGAACTGGATGTGGGTGATCGTCGGCTTCATATTATTTCGAATTTTCGATGTTTGGAAACCTTGGCCTATCCGTGTTATTGATCGTCAGGTGCATGGTGGTTTTGGTATTATGCTTGACGATATTATTGCCGGTGTATGGGCTGCTCTTTGTACACTAATTATTATCCATTTGACTTAATCATTAGAGTTATACATGTCAACTACTGTCATTATTCTTGCTGCTGGCAAAGGAACGCGTATGCGTTCTCAGCTTCCTAAAGTATTACAACCTTTAGCTGGTCGCCCACTATTAGGGCATGTCATTCAAACAGCAAAACAATTACAAGCTAAAAATATTATTACGATTTATGGTCATGGTGGTGACCGCGTACAACAAACATTTGCCCAAGAAAATGTTCAATGGGTTGAGCAAGCTGAACAACTTGGTACAGGTCATGCAGTACAAATGACTTTACCCGTACTCCCAAAAGAAGGTGTATCACTGATTTTATCAGGCGATGTGCCATGTATTAATGCAAATACGCTACAAAAATTATTAGATGCATCGACCCAGACAGGAATTGGCTTAGTTACGCTTACTGTAGATGATGCAACAGGTTATGGCCGTATTGTGCGCCAAGATGGCAAAATTCAAGCCATTGTTGAACATAAAGATGCAAATGAAGCACAACGCCAAATTAAAGAATTTAATACAGGCATTTACTGTGTTAGCAACGCAAAACTTCATGAGTGGTTGCCTAAACTTTCAAATGAAAATGCACAGGGCGAATATTACTTAACTGACATCGTTGCAATGGCAATTGCAGATGGCTTAGAAGTTGCCTCTGTTGAACCAGAGCTTGCTTTTGAAGTTGAAGGTGTTAATGACCGCTTACAACTTGCAGCTTTAGAACGCCAGTTCCAGCAAGAACAAGTCAAAAAGCTCATGCAGCAAGGTGTCATGTTCTTTGATCCTGCACGTTTTGATTTACGTGGCTCTGTAAAAGTTGGACAAGACGTTCGTATTGACATCAATGTTATTATTGAAGGTGAATGTGAGCTTGGTGATTTTGTAGAAATCGGCGCTGGCTGTATTTTAAAGAACACCAAAATTGCAGCAGGTACTAAAGTTCAAGCCTATAGCGTTTTTGATGGTGCAGTTGTAGGCGAAAATGCTCAAATTGGACCATTTGCACGCTTACGCCCAGGGGCTAAATTGGCAAATGAAGTGCATATCGGCAACTTTGTTGAAGTTAAAAACACATCGATTGGACTAGGTAGTAAAGCTAACCATTTCACATACTTAGGTGATGCAGAAATCGGTGCTGAATCAAATATTGGGGCAGGTACAATTACTTGTAATTATGACGGTGCAAATAAACACAAAACCACTATTGGCGATGCCGTTTTTATCGGTTCTAATAGCTCGCTGGTTGCTCCGGTGACCATTGGGAATGGCGCAACAGTTGGTGCGGGTTCTGTGATTACGAAAGATGTAGCCGAACAAAGTCTCTCCTTTGAACGTGCGCAACAAATTTCAAAAGCAAATTATCAACGTCCCCAAAAGGTTAAAAAATAAGAGGATTGAAGTATGTGTGGTATCGTCGGAGGCGTTGCAGAGCGTTGTGTAACCGAGATTTTAATTGAAGGTTTAAAACGTCTTGAATACCGTGGTTATGATTCTGCGGGTGTTGCTTTACTGAATAATCAACAAATTTTACGTGAGCGCCGTGTAGGTAAAGTCATCAATCTTGCAGATGCAGTTGCTGAACACCAACTTACAGGGGCTATCGGCATTGCGCATACACGTTGGGCGACCCATGGTAAGCCAACTGAAAACAATGCTCACCCGCATATGTCTGGTAAGGTTGCTGTTGTACATAACGGTATCATTGAAAACTATCAAGAGTTAAAAGACGACCTACAAGCTTTAGGTTATGTTTTTACTTCTCAAACAGATACTGAAGTTGTTGCACACTTAGTTGCTGAAGCCCTAAAAAGCACAGATAGCCTTTTAGATGCTGTTGAAACTGTTGTACCTCAGCTTAAAGGTGCTTACGCGCTAGGTATTATCCACAGCGATTATCCAGATGAACTGATTACTGTACGTGAAGGTTCACCTTTAGTCATTGGCGTGGGTATTGGCGAAAACTTTATCAGTTCAGACCAACTCGCACTTTTACCAGTGACGAACCGCTTTATGTACCTAGAAGAAGGTGATATTGCCCGTCTTACACGTACTTCAATTGAAGTATTTGCAAATGGCGAACGCGTTGAACGTCCAGTACGAGAGCTTGATGCAACCGTAAGTAGCGCATCAAAAGGTGAATACAAGCACTACATGCTCAAAGAAATTTATGAGCAACCAGAAGCAATCAAGCAAACGATTTCTCAAGCGCTTGATGGCAATAGCTTACGTGATGATTTCTTGAAAAATGCTGAAGCAGATTTCAACAAAATTCAAAGCGTACAAATCATCGCTTGTGGTACAAGTTACCACTCAGGAATGATTGCGAAATATTGGTTTGAACAACTCATTGGCGTGCCTTGCCAAGTTGAAATCGCGAGTGAATTCCGCTATCGCACACCTGTAATTGTTGAAAATACACTTTATATTTGTATTTCACAGTCAGGTGAAACTGCTGATACTTTAGCTGCACTACGTGAAACTCAAAAGCGTGCGAAAGCAAACAATATCGATATTCAGACTTTGACTATCTGTAACGTTGCTACGTCTTCAATGGTTCGTGAAACTGATCATCACTTATTGACTCTTGCTGGTCCTGAAATTGGTGTTGCTTCAACTAAAGCGTTCACGACTCAGCTCGCTGCGCTTATGTTGTTAATCTTGAAAATTGGACAAGTTAAACAACGTATTAGTCCTGCTATTCTTGAAGAAATTACACGTGAGCTATGGCACAGCCCGAAAGTTATTCTTGATACGCTTAAACATGATCCAGAAATTTTGCGTTTGTCTGAATTATTCGTTGAAAAAAATCACTGCTTATTCTTAGGCCGTGGTACGAATTATCCAATCGCATTGGAAGGCGCATTAAAGCTAAAAGAAATTTCATATATTCATGCTGAAGGCTATGCAGCGGGCGAGTTAAAACACGGCCCATTAGCACTCGTTGATAGTGAAATGCCAATCGTGATTCTTGCTCCACATGATGAAATGCTTGATAAGCTAAAATCAAATATGGAAGAAGTTCAGGCACGTGGTGGTGAGTTATTTGTTTTCGCTGATGAAAATAGCGGAATCAATGAAAAAGACCGTCAGCACGTTGTGCATATTCCAGCAGTAAACGAATGGCTAGCTCCAATTGTTTATAGCGTACCAGTTCAGCTATTGTCTTATCACGTTGCTGTATTACGTGGTACAGACGTTGACCAGCCACGTAACTTGGCGAAGTCAGTAACTGTAGAGTAATTCAAAAAAGATCATTATTAAGGCATCCCCTGCTTTAATAACTGATTGATTAAGCCCGATATGTGTAATGCATATCGGGCTTTTTTATTGCATTCATACGGCCATACAGCCCCTTTCCCGTGAAAGAAAATCGAGTTTAATAATAGAGAAGTCCCCTAGGACCCTGTGTCACAACGGACTTTTTACTTTTGCGCTGATTTAAAGTTTGAGAAATCATTGCGACACAGAGATAAAGGAGCTAAGCGAACTTAGCCCATTTCATTTTTGTCGCAGCGTCGAATGATGCCGAACAAGTTAGGGGCAAAGTCCTGTGGGAGATCAGGACTTTGCAAACTGGTGTGTTTTAAACGTTGTACGGTTTGAGGCGAATACATCTGTGCAAGCTGTTGGCAAATACAATTGCAACTGGCTTGCCTGTGTTCACCTGACGAACAAATTCTTTTAAATTCCTGCTGAGCATTGGCATCATCATTTGTAATACTGTAAGCACCGACCATAAGGTTTAAAACTAATATAAATTTATGAAGTTTCATATTATTCTCATGATTATTTATATCTTTAAATAAAATAAAAATATTACTCGCCTAAATATTAAAATATTTTTTAAATAATAATTAACCCTCCCACAAACATAGGAAAATAAAATAATTAAAATTTTAAAATAAAAATAATTTATAAATTTAAAAAATCAGGTCGCAAAAAACCTAAATTTTAAATAAATAAAATAATTAAATAAGAGAGAAAATGAGTTTGAATAGTGGCATAGCCAACTCCTTAAAAATGGAGTCCTACCACCAGATCACCGCGAATTAATTTATGGTGGTAGAACGAAAGAGGGTTGACAGACTAGACTTAGCGACCAGCACGCGCGAACGCGTCCCCCTTCCGCCCTACCATAGAGAAAAAGGGGGCACAAAGGTTCCACATGGGAAATACTAAGGAAGTATAACCCATTTGCTAAGTACGGTCTGTCAAAACCGTCTGGCAATGTAGGCCAGCAACGAAATCATAATTGGTATAATAAAGAACGTCAATTTATTTTAATGAAAAAAGTTTAAATATAATAATTTTATTAATATTTAGATAATATTATCCTCCTTATTGCATTCATAACTTTTAATTAAATTTAAAATATAAAGTTTGGTTATATATATTTAGTTAATAAAATAGATTGATCGTTAATTCTAATTTAATAGTTTATATAAATATATAAGATTAAAAAGAGCTAGGCATAAAAACGTCTTATAGAAAGCCCCTACTCCATCAGATGATAAGCGAACACCTCTTACCATCTTTTCGAGAGCTTATTTTCCTACACCTTTTACGGGTAAATGCGTACCTAACAAAGAAAAAGTAACGTCCGCAACTTCCAACGGGTCTGAACTGGTCCAAATAATATGATTCCCCTCATTTGGACTTTCAGAACTTAAATGATATTGATTGAGCTGCCGAATTAATTGCGCTGTTACAGCTTCCGAAGGCTCAATAATTTGGATATCACGACCTACAATTTCCTGAATCGTATTTGAGACAAATGGATAGTGTGTGCATCCTAAAATAATCGTATCGACTTTTTGCTCGACCAGCGGCGCCAAAATATTTTTTAAATAATCCTTAACTTCCGCTGTATGCGCTTTGCCCGTTTCAATTTTTTCGGCCAGACCAATACAAGGAACTAAAGACACTTTAATATCTTGCGCATACGTTTCAATTAAACTTTTTAAGTTTTTGCCCTTAACCGTGGTTGCAGTTGCCAAGACAGCAATATGCTTACTTTGAGTGATTGCTACTGCGGGTTTTACGGCGGGTTCTATTGCAATAAGTGGCACATTAATTTGTGCTCTAATCGTTTCAATCGCTACAGCCGTCATGGTGTTACAAGCAATCACAATCGCTTTGCATTTACCCTGTGCAACTAGGTTTGAAATTAAATGCGTGGTTCGTGAAACAATCCAGTCGCTTTCTTTGTCTCCATAAGGGACATATTTCGAGTCAGCGAAATAGATAATATCTTCATTCGGAAGTGCCTGCCGAATGTGCTTAAAGAGAGACAGCCCCCTAAACCAGAATCAATCATTCCAATCGGGTTATTCTTCTGGTTCATTATTTTTCCAATTTTAAATTCTAAAAGAAACTATATTTTTCATTATTATATTCTGTTTTCTATCAGTTTTTAAATCAGGCCCAACGAGGACCTGACCTAAATTTTGAATTTTGTTTTAAGCTGCCGCTTTTTGTTCCTTAATCCAATTTTTAATACGGGCATCCAATATATTTAAAGGCAATGTTCCTGCATTTAAGATCATGTCATGGAACGCTTTGATATCAAAACGATCTCCGAGCTCATGTTTAGCTAATTCTCGTAGCTCTAAGATTTTTAGTTGTCCCATCTTGTAAGCTAATGCTTGTGCAGGAATAGCAATATAGCGATCTGTCTCTGCCTGAATATCAGGCTCATCTAAAGCAGAATGTTCTCGCATAAAATCAATCATTTGCTGACGGGTCCACTTTTTATAATGTACACCAGTATCAACTACTAGACGACAAGCACGGAACAACTCACTCGATAGTCTTCCATAGTCGGAAAGCGGGTCTTTATAGAAACCCACATCTTTACCCAACTGCTCTGCATAAAGCGCCCAACCTTCAATATAAGCGGTGTGATTCGGCTGCTTTCGGAACATCGGTAAATTTGGCAGGTTTTGGGCAATATCAATCTGCATATGATGGCCGGGAATTGCCTCATGATAAGCAGTCGCTTCCATTGATATTTTGGAACGTTCAGAGAAGTCCCCTGTATTCACATACACTTGTCCAGGTCGTGAACCATCAGGTGTTCCTTGATGATACTCTGCACCTGCCGCTTCTTTTTCTCGATATTGCTCTACAGGTAAAACTTCGACTTTATTTTTAGGTAATAAACCAAAGAGCTTCGGCAACTCTGGTTGCATTTGGGCAATATACCCGCGATAAATCTCTAAAATTTCTTCACGAGATTTTGGGAAAACAGCGGGATTTGTTTTTAAGGATTGTTGGAAACTTTTTAAGTCATTGAAACCTTGTGCTTTGGCAATTTTCAGCATTTCCGCTTCAATACGAGCAACTTCTTTTAATCCGAGCTGATGAATATTTTCAGGGCTTTCCGACGTAGTTGTATTATTTTCTACATAATAGCGATAAAGCTCATCACCGTTTGGCAAGCTCCATATACCCTCGTGTTGTCGTCCATAGGGTAAGTAATCTTTCTGAATAAACATCCCTAGTTTTTGATAAGCAGGCCGAACATTCTGATCTATGGCCTGTAGCATTTCACGGCTTAAACGCTCTTGTTCTGCTTTCGAAATATTTTTTGGAAATTGCTTTAATGGAGAAGCAAAAACACTGTCCTTCCCTGCTGGAGCTGCAATGCTATTAATCTGCTTTGCCACTTTTTCAATTAAATATTTCGGTGGCATCAAGCCGTCTTTTTGCCCTTGTTTCGCTAACTGAGTACCTTGATCAAGAATAAGAGGAATTTGTTTTAAACGAGAAATATAGTCTTGATATTGCTTAGCATTATCAAAGGGAATCGAACTAATAAATCCCGGAAATTGTAAATGCAGTCCCCACATTTGATTGAAAGGCATCTCATAGAGTTTCAAATCATAACTTTTAAGTGTCTCTTTCAACTGATAAATCATTAGATCTTTATTTAATTGATCAGTTGCTGAAAACCCTGTGCTATCAATTGCTTCAAAACGTTTTAAAAAATTTTGAGTACTTTTTTTATCTTTCTCGATCTGATTTTTTGAAACCTCGGTCCATCGATCGTTGTAGCGTAAATCTCCTAAAGTCGTTGCAGTTTCAGGATTATTTTTCAAAGTATATTCCCACTGTTCTTGTAAAAGCTGGTTTAAAGCTTTCACCCGAACAGAGACATTACTGTTTTGTTTAGATTGTGATTTTTCGATGGTATTTGTATTTATTTCGGGGGCTGCAGCATCAGAAGAATGAGACATCCAAAATAAAACACTGATACAAGCAAAATGTAAGGTTCTGTTTTTCATTTAATTATCCAGAAATATTTAACAAAGGTTAAAATAAAGACAAAACAAATTACGTGCCAAGCAGCATATAAAATAGTGTAAAAATCGAGTATTTTTTTAACTCAATGATTTTATAAATTAATTTTCTTTTTAATTAAATTATTTATAGTTGCTATCTATATTCCACATCTGACTTTAATGGTTCAGACACTTAAAAAAGTGCACATGAACGATCTCAGTGCACTTTTGAATTTCTACATTAAAAATTGTTTCTCAAGAAAACAAATATTGATAAACAATATACGCAGCCAGTTTTGCTGTTCTATTGTCTAAATCAAATTTGGGATTGCACTCAGCAATATCTAAAAGTTTGATTTTTCCAGTCTCTTGAATATGCTTAAAAATTGCTTCAAAAGTGGCTAAATCAATTCCTTTTACAGCGGGTGCACTGACTCCGGGTGCAACCGCGGCCGCGAAGACATCTAAATCAATCGTAACGTACAAACAGTCTACTTTTTCAATAAAAGCATCAACCGCCGCAAGTACGTTGTTTAGGTTAAAAATATTAACCTCATGATCGCGCAAATATGAACAATTCAGCGCATGGGCTGTATCAAACAAAACTTTAGTATTGGCATGGTTAGCTACGCCAATACATAAATAATTAAATTGTTTTTGATGTTGTTCTGAAAGTCGTGCTGCCTGTAAAAAAGGCGTGCCAGATGTTGCATGCTCTGCTTCACGCAAATCGAAATGGGCATCGAAATTTATAATGCCTATTTTTTGATCTGGCGTATGTGATTGTACATATTGGAATAAACCGCTAAAGCTGCCAAATGCAACCTCATGTCCACCACCAAGAACAATCGGTTTTAAACCATTTTGTAAGCTATTTTCGACTTGCTCAGCCAACTCTGTTTGGGCTTGCTCTAAATTGTCATATTCGCAGGTCACTGTACCCAAATCGACAATACTGACTGGACGATGAATAGGTAAATTAGCCAGCTGATTACGGATTGCATCCGGCGCATCAGCAGCACCGACTCGACCCTTGTTACGCTTCACGCCTTCATCAGAGCTAAAACCAATCAGCGCAAATTCAGCATGTTGAGTTTTATTCATAATATGATGAATGCGTTGGTGTGCTTCACCTTCGCCATCATGGCGGCCTTGCCATTTAAATGTGTGATTCATGGTGATACCGTTTAAAAAATAACTTCTTGTCCATGCTGAATTACTCGCTTAGGTAAATCTCCGCCAAGCCAGTAAACAATTTCTGATGGATGTTCAATATCCCAAGCGACAAAGTCAGCGATTTTACCCTGCTCTAAACTGCCGTGCGTTTGCGCTAAACCGAGTGCTTGTGCAGCATGAATGGTGACACCAGCTAATGCTTGCTCAGGTGTTAAACGGAATAACGTACTACCCATATTGAGCATTAAGCGTAAAGAAAGTGCTGGAGATGTACCCGGGTTTAAATCACTCGACAGCGCAATACGCACGCCATGTTTAATGAGACTTTCAATCGGTGGATATTGTGTTTCACGTAATAGATAAAAGGCGCCCGGCAATAACACAGCAACCGTACCCGACTCTGCCATTGCTTTGACATCATCTTCGGTCATGTACTCTAAATGGTCGGCTGACAAAGCATGATAACGTGCTGCCAAACTTGAACCACCTAGCGATGAGAGCTGCTCCGCATGCAGCTTAACGGGTAAATTTAAAGACTGTGCTGTTTTAAAAACACGTTCGACCTGAGCAGGTGAAAATGCTAAATGCTCGCAGAATGCATCAACTGCATCGACTAAACCTTCAGCATGCAGTTTAGGCAACATTTCTGTACAGATATGCTCAATATAAGCATCGCTTTGATCTTTGTACTCTGGTGGTAAAGCATGCGCAGCTAAACAGGTACTTTTTACCGTCATTGGTAAAGCGTCACCAATTTGACGAATGACACGCAGCATTTTGCGCTCATTTTCGTAATTGAGTCCGTAACCAGACTTAATTTCGATGGTGGTTACACCGTCTTGTTGCATACAGCGAATGCGCTTAAGTGCCGAATTTAATAGTTGTTCTTCGCTTGCTTCACGCGTTGCACGCACTGTACTTGCAATGCCACCACCGCTTGCTGCAATTTCAGCATAACTCACACCTTGCAAGCGTTTTTCAAACTCAACACTACGGTTGCCACCAAATACACTATGCGTATGGCAGTCGATGAACCCGGGGGTAACCCAAGCGCCTTTTAAATCAACTGTTTCGGAATATGTGTCGGTAGGAAGTTGTTGTTGTTTTCCAATCCACTGAATGAGATGCCCTTCTGTGACAATTGCAGCATCTTCAATGTAGGAGTATTGCCCATTTTGCATGGTCGCAATGTGGCAATTTTGCCAAAGTTTTTTCATTAGCCTTTCCTCAAAACTGCCCAATAGTTAAACCATTGGGCAGTTCATTTGTTAGCTTTCTATCTCAACATTTTGCTGGATAGGATTAGTTTCCTTTCCCAGATTTTGCTCTGGTTTTACCCATATGCGATAAGCAATAGTTAAGAGTACAAGCCATGTTATACCTACATAAATTGCAGGACGTGAATCAGGGAAATAACCCATCATGACTAAAATGAACACCATAAAACCAATCGCGAACGCAGGTGCATATGGCCAACCCCATACAGGGAAATCAAGTGCTTTAATTTCAGCAGTAGATAATTTGCGGCGCATCGCAACTTGCGAAAGCAAAATCATGAGCCAAACCCATACAGTTGCAAAAGTTGCAATTGACGCAATGATCATGAATACATTTTCAGGAATCAGGTAGTTCAGCACCACACCAATCAATAGCACACCAGCCATGACCACAACGGTCATCCATGGCACACCATTACGCGATAACTTTTGGAATATGCGAGGTGCTTGACCACGGTTCGCCATACCATAAAGCATACGGCCTGCGCCAAACACATCACTATTAATTGCTGAAATCGCAGCGGTTACTACCACAATATTTAAAATATTTGCTGCTGATTTAATGCCTAAATTTTCAAAAATTTGGACAAATGGACTACCTTGGCTACCAATTTGGTTCCATGGGAAAATCGACATGAGTACAAAAATGGTAAGCACATAAAAAAGTAAAATACGAACCGGAACGGCATTAATTGCTTTTGGCAAAGTCGTTTTCGGATCTTGAGACTCGCCTGCGGTTAAACCAATAATCTCAATACCACCAAAAGCAAATACCACTACAGATAAACATGCCACCAAGCCTGCAATACCATGCGGCATAAAGCCATCATAAATCCATAGGTTCGAAATGCCTGGCACGATATTGCTATGATCAGCTTGGAAGCCATAGAACATAAGCCCTAAACCACCTACAATCATGGCAACAATGGCGGTAACTTTGATAATGGACAGCCAAAATTCGAGTTCACCAAACACTTTAACGTGAATTAAGTTAATGGCACCCAAGAACATAATTAACGATAAAATCCAGATCCACCGTGGCACATCGGGATACCAGAATCCCATATAAATACCAAAAGCAGTGACATCGGCAAGTGCAACAATCACCATTTCAAAAACATAAGTCCAACCTGTGGTAAAACCAGCTAGTGGACTAATGTATTGTGATGCGTAGTGACTAAATGAACCGGATACTGGGTTATGGACAGCCATTTCACCCAGTGCGCGCATAACAATATAAATTGCAATCCCTGCAACAATATACGCTAGTAATACTGAAGGCCCCGCCATTTTAATAGCGGTTGCCGAACCATAGAAAAGCCCAGTTCCAATTGCTGAGCCCAATGCCAAGAAACGAATATGGCGGGTGTTCAAACCCCGCTGTAGTGTGGAGTTTTGTGACATTATAATCTCCAATCCTTGAGGATATTTAGTTAGATTCGGCCACTCCATGTGACCGTTTTATTAATCACACTTCAGATAGACTAGGGAGTAGGTTTGGAATAATTAACTCGTTTAGACAACCACTCGAAAGTAATTCACTTGCCTGTTCAATATCAGGAGCAAAGAAACGGTCTTCGCTGTAGTACGGCACTTGAGCGCGCAAGATTTTACGGGCTTGTTCAAGTTTAGGCGAGCTTTTTAGGCCTTCACGGAAATCTAAACCCTGACAAGCGCCTAACCATTCAACAGCTAGAATGCCGCGCACGTTATCAGCCATTGGCCAAAGTCGTTTACCAGCATTCGGTGCCATCGAAACATGGTCTTCCTGATTCGCTGAAGTCGGTAAACTATCAACACTCGCAGGATGTGCTAGCGCTTTGTTATCACTCGCAAGCGCTGCTGCTGTAACTTGAGCAATCATGAAACCTGAGTTAATGCCACCATTTGCGACCAAGAACGGTGGAAGCTGTGACATGTGACGGTCCATCATCATCGAAATACGACGTTCTGAAAGTGAACCAATTTCTGCAATTGCCAATGCCAGATTATCTGCTGCCATTGCTACAGGTTCTGCATGGAAGTTACCGCCTGAAATCACATCACCTTCTGCTGCAAAAACAAGAGGGTTATCAGACACTGCGTTTGCTTCAATTGCTAAAACTTCAGCAGCCTGACGGATTTGAGTTAGACATGCACCCATCACCTGTGGCTGACAACGTAAAGAATACGGATCTTGAACTTTGCTACAGTCTTCGTGTGAATGTGCAATTTCACTTGATTCTGTTAAGAGGTCACGATAAGCCGCAGCCACATCAATTTGACCACGTTGACCACGTACTTCATGAATACGTGCATCGAACGGTGAACGTGAACCCAGCATTGCTTCGACACTTAAACCACCGCATACAGTTGCAGCAGCAAATAAATCTTCAGCTTCAAACAAACCACGTAAAGCATAAGCGGTCGAAACTTGTGTACCGTTTAGAAGTGCCAAGCCTTCTTTAGCTGCTAAAGAAATTGGCTCTAAGCCTGCAATTTTTAAAGCTTCAACTGCTGGCATCCATTCACCTTTATAGCGCGCTTTACTCTCACCCAACAAAATCAATGACATATGCGCAAGTGGTGCCAAGTCACCTGAAGCGCCTACTGAGCCTTTAAGAGGAATATGCGGATAAACTTCTGCATTAATTAAAGCCAACAATGCATCAATGACTTTACGGCGAATACCTGAGAAACCACGTGCCAAGCTATTTGCTTTCAATAGAATAATTAAACGAACCATTGCATCATCAAGTGGCTCACCTACACCTGCTGCATGCGAAAGAACCAATGAACGCTGTAATTGTTCTAAATCTTCAGGAGCAATCTTGGTTGAAGCAAGTAAACCAAAACCTGTGTTAATGCCGTAAGCTGTACGCCCTTCATTTACAATCTGTTCTACACAAGCCACGCTTGCGTTGATTGCAGCTGAAGCACTGTCATCTAATTTAACTTTAATCGGGTTGAGGTAAGCTTGACGTAAATCAGCTAAGGTTAATTTTCCCGGTTGGATCAATAATTCCATGTTGGCTTCCTAATTTTTGGCACTATATTCTGCTGAGACGGTGCTTTTCACAATTGCAAAAAGCACCGCTAGTTTTTCCATGTGTTTTTATTGAGTGATCATTGGCAAGTTTAAGCCTTGCTCTTTCGCACAGTTAATCGCAATTTCATAACCTGCATCGGCATGACGCATAACACCTGTTGCAGGGTCATTGGTCAGTACGCGAGCAATACGTGCAGCAGCGTCATCTGTACCATCGCACACAATCACAACGCCTGAGTGTTGAGAGAAGCCCATACCTACACCACCACCATGGTGTAGAGACACCCAAGTTGCCCCGCCTGCTGTATTTAACAATGCATTTAATAAAGGCCAGTCTGATACTGCATCTGAGCCGTCTTGCATTGCTTCAGTTTCACGGTTTGGACTCGCAACTGAGCCTGAGTCTAAGTGGTCACGCCCAATCACAACTGGTGCTGATAATTCACCACTACGAACCATTTCGTTAAAAGCTAAACCAAGTTTTGCACGTAAGCCTAGACCAACCCAGCAAATACGCGCTGGTAAGCCTTGGAAGCTAATGCGTTCACGAGCCATGTCTAACCAGTGATGTAAATGTTCATCATCCGGAATTAATTCTTTAACTTTGGCATCTGTTTTATAAATGTCTTCTGGGTCACCAGAAAGCGCTGCCCAACGGAATGGACCAATACCACGGCAGAACAATGGACGGATATATGCAGGAACGAAGCCAGGGAAATCAAAAGCGTTTTCTACACCTTCTTCTTTCGCCATTTGACGGATGTTATTTCCATAGTCAAATGTTGGAACACCCATTTTTTGGAAATCGAGCATCGCTTGTACATGCTTCGCCATCGACTGTTTTGCAGCTTTTACAACAGCTTCTGGTTCTGTTTTTGCACGTTCACGGTATTCATCCCAAGTCCAGCCTACTGGTAAGTAACCATTCAGTGGATCGTGTGCACTTGTTTGGTCTGTCACCATGTCTGGACGTACACCACGGCGCACAAGCTCAGGTAAAATTTCAGCAGCGTTACCATGAAGTGCAATTGAAATGACCTTGCCTTCTTTCGTGTAACGGTCGATACGTGCTAAAGCATCATCTAAATCAGTTGCTTGTTCATCTACATAACGCGTACGTAAACGGAAATCGATACTTGCTTGCTGACATTCGATGTTTAAAGAACAAGCCCCTGCAAGTGTTGCAGCTAAAGGCTGAGCACCACCCATACCGCCTAAACCGGCAGTTAGTACCCAACGACCATTTAAATCACCGTTGTAATGCTGACGACCTGCTTCAACGAAAGTTTCGTAAGTACCTTGTACAATGCCTTGGCTACCAATGTAGATCCAAGAACCTGCTGTCATTTGACCGTACATCGCGAGTGCTTTTGCATCTAGCTCGTTAAAGTGTTCCCAGTTTGCCCAGTGCGGTACAAGGTTTGAGTTTGCAATTAAAACGCGTGGTGCATCTTTATGAGTTTTAAATACACCTACTGGTTTGCCTGATTGAACTAATAGAGTTTCATCAGTTTCAAGATTTTTTAAAGTATCTACAATTTTGTCGAAACATTCCCAGTTTCGTGCTGCACGGCCAATACCACCGTATACAACCAACTCTTTCGGGTTTTCTGCAACGTCCGGATCAAGGTTATTCATCAACATACGTAATGGCGCTTCAGTTAACCAACTTTTAGCCGTCAATTCAGTGCCGCGTGGCGCACGAATTTCTACATCACGAAATTTTGTTGTCGTTGTTGTTGTCACAGGCGGACTCCTTCCTTTGAGCTTACATCAGCAGAACATCACTTGTTTCTGCATTTGTATAGTAATGTATTAACTTGTATATACATCCATATACTACACAAATATTTTACGGCGTGAAGAGGCTTGCTCATATTTTTTTAAAAAAACTTAATAAGCACATGAATTAAAATAATTTATTTTTATAAACCGCATAAAAAAAGCACATATCCTTTCACTAGATATGTGCTTTTAAAAAATAACTTATTTAGTTTTAACGTTGAATTAACTCAATAACATAACAATTTTTTGCCCAATTTTGAGGAAAATAAACTGAATTAATCGCAGTGGTTTTCTCAATTTTTAAAGTCTCATGAGCAGCAAGCAAAAAGGTTTTATCCTCAATCGCTACTTCAGTGTCAGAACCACTATTAAAAATGAAAATCAGGTCTGCCGAGCTTAAAAAAGTCTGTGCTTCTGTACCGTCTACTCTCTGAAAGCGAGCATGAAATTTTGCAGGATCATAAATTAAATTTAAGTCTCGAATTGCACCGCCAACCAGTTCACTTTGGACCTGACTCTCACCATGAAAAGCAAAAATATCACCTAGCTTTAACGACCTAGCAGGCAGATCATCGACATGTAATTCAATACCTTTCCCATCAAGTACAGTAATAATTCGCTGCTTATTTGGGAACAAGGAAAATGGTCCAGAAGTTGTCACATCTGCCATCGAAATGCGCCAATCAAACTCGATTTCACCTAGGCTTCGCGCAATTTCCAAAGTATAGCCTGCACCATTTTTCCAAAGCATTTTTGTATATTGGTCTGCCTTGAGTACTTCAATCATTGCGTAAATTTGCCTTCGAGATAATAACGACTGCCGGGATAAGTCAGACGGGCACTAGAAATGAGTTGCTTATTGGACCATGTACGACGGCGAATGAGTAAACATGGTTCAGTTTTAGTGATTTTTAACCACTTACACTCTTGCGGAGATGCTAAAACGGCTTCAACAATGTGCTCGCCTTCTGTCACAGGTGCTTTTGCCATTAAGTATGCATTGGGGGTAATCGTTTTAAAATCTTGTTCTAAATAATCTGGAATGAGTGCTGCATCAACCAAACGATCTTCGACCTGAACTGGCACATCATTTTCATAATGCACAATAATTGAATGAAACAGCTTTTGCCCTTCACGAGTCTGCATTAATACACTTTGCTCTGCATTTGCATAAATTTGTTCTAAAATTAAAACTTCAGCATGGTGCTTATGGTTACGGGCGATAATCTCTTCGGCAATATTATTAATTTGAAAAAGCGCAGTTCGGCCTTGCCCTTCAGCAACAAAAGAACCCACCCCCTGTATACGTACCAATAAACCCTCAGTCGTTAACTCTCGTAGCGCACGGTTTACCGTCATGCGGCTGCAACCGAGTTGATTGACCAACTCACTTTCCGAAGGAATTTTTTTATTTACAGCCCACGAGCCTTCATAAATCTTTTGTGAAATCAGCTGTTTTACGCGTTGATATAAAGGAACTGGACTATCAGCTTCAATCGAAAGCTCAGCATGTTCTTGTTTTGATGTTCTGGGCATAACAAATACTCAAAAAGGCAGCAGGCAAAATCATATTTTAGTTGACATGCTATGTATATACAACCACATACAATATGTTAATTTATGAATTAAATAGATTTTAAAAAGTTTAAAAAATAAACATAGCTCAACAAGAGCTAATTTAAAGTTTTATGTAGATAAATTCAAATATATAAAGGTTTTATCAATATTTATTTAATAATTATTTCTGCTATGCCTTTGCTCCATCCAAGGGCTTCAAAGTGTGGCCTTTTCGGAGTTACGAAATGATGCTTAAAAATTTTATTTAAAATAACTGATCGATAGTATTCTTCTGCCACACAGTATATTAATAAACTGGAAGCACATCGAATGCGTAATTATAAAATAGATATTCTTCGAGGAATCTCTATCCTTTTGGTTCTTTTACACCATTTTAATATTCCCTATAAACTTAAAGATACATGGTTAGGTTTTAATTTTTTAGGTGAAGCATTTAGTACCTTAATCGCAAGAAACGGAAATTATGGCGTGACCATGTTTTTTGTGATTTCGGGTTTTTTAATTACCCATCACACTTTAAAAAGAGACAAACAATTCTCAGCAATTAACCTCAAACATTTTTATATCCGACGAGCAGCTCGCATTTTACCGTGTCTGGTTTTACTCATTTTAGGTGTAAGCATACTTGGTTCATTTGACTTAAAACCCTTTGTAAACCAAGCTCCCAATGGCATTGAGGTCTCATATCCCTTAACCATATTTGCAGCTTTAACCTTCTGGATGAATATCCTGATTATCAAATTTGGTTGGGTAAACTACGCTTTGGGCGTGTTGTGGTCACTCTCTGTAGAAGAAGTTTTCTACTTTGTGTTTCCATTATTGTGCCTACTCACGCGTAGTAATAAGGTATTTATTGCCGTACTGATTGGAGTAATTTTATACGGACCTTATTTTAGATCTCTACATTTTGGAGAAGAAAGCGGTGCCTATTTATATCATTATTTTTCAAGTTTTGATGGTATAGCCATTGGCTGTTTAACTGCCATTTTCTCTCATAAATATCAGCCAGATTGGGCCTATAAAAAACCTCTTTCTTGGTTGATTATTTTGAGTATGACAACCCTTTATTTATATGCTCCCATTAAAGAAGTTAGTACTTGGGGTATTAGCTTATTTGCTTTTGCCACAGGCATACTCATTTTGTGTTTTCAGCATCCTTCGGGAACGCAAGCACATAGTCTGTTTACAAAAGTTATGGTCTGGTTGGGACAACGAAGTTATGAAACTTATTTGTTTCATCTGGTTGTGCTGGGTCTTATGAAAGTTGTTTTTATTCCAGCTCAAACTGACTCTAGCATCAAAATTATGCTTTTAATTGCCTATCTCATTGTGACTTTCATCATTAGCGCAGTAATTGAAAAATATTATTCGACACCGCTTAACAGCTACATTCGAAAGATTTTCATTAAAGACAAATCATAAAAATAAGCCCCTTTAAAATAGGGGCTTTTTTAATTAAGCGATCAACATAGTTTCATCATCTTGCTTAAAAGGATTCGACCAGTTCTGCCAAGCTTGTGGCCCTAAAGCCATTTCTTCATCACTTAACAAGCAACGGTCTAAGCGTTCTATTAAAGCTTGCTCATCCATTTGCATACCAATTAAAACCAGCTCCTGACGCGCGTCACCTGTTTGAGCATCCCAAACCTTTTTAATTTGTTCGATGCTGTCTAAGTCACTCGGCCAGTCTTCTTCTGCAACAGCGGCCCACCAATAACCTGCTAAGCCGTGTCGAGCCATTGCGCCCGCTTGCGACCATGAATAAGCCAATGTCGGTTCGGCAGCCAACCAGAAAAAGCCTTTGGAACGGACGACTCCCGGCCATTCAGCCTGTACTAAATCATAAAAACGCTCTGGATGAAAAGGTCGACGCGCACGGTAAACAAAGCTACTGATTCCATACTCTTTGGTCTCTGGCGTATGCTCACCACGTAATTCTTTTAACCAGCCCGGCGCTTGTGCAGCTTCATCAAAATCGAATAACTGTGTATTTAAAATTTTATCTAAACCAATATTTCCAAATTGAGCAATTTCAATTCGGGCACGTGGGTTTAATGTCTTTAGAATTGCGGTGAGCTGCTCTTGCTGAGCCTGATCAATCAGGTCAATTTTATTCAGCATAATCACATCACAAAACTCGATCTGATCAATAAGAAGGTCAACCACAGTTCGCTCATCTTGTTCGCCTAGCGACTCTCCACGTTGTTGCAGGGAGTCGATTGAACCGTAATCTTTAAAAAAGTTAAAAGCATCGACTACCGTGACCATGGTGTCGAGTCGAGCGAACTCATTGAGTGAGTTTCCATCTTCATCTTCAAATGTAAAGGTTTCTGCAACAGGCAGTGGTTCAGAAATGCCTGTCGACTCAATCACCAATTGGTCAAAGCGTCCTTCATCGGCTAAACGTCTCACCTCAACCAATAAATCTTCTCGTAGCGTACAGCAGATACAGCCATTACTCATTTCAACCAGCTTTTCATCTGTTCTTGAAAGCTCCGCCCCACCTTCACGTACTAATGCCGCATCAATATTCACCTCAGACATATCATTCACAATCACGGCAATACGGCGACCTTCGCGATTATTTAAAATATGGTTAAGTAACGTGGTCTTTCCTGCCCCCAAAAAACCAGATAAAACAGTGACAGGAAGTTTGGCAAATGAGTTGGCGATTGCAGTTCGCATGGCTTGTTCTCTTTGAATAATATTTAAAACTAATCATGACTAACCATTAAATATGGTCAGATGGCAGGTGTTTCTACTCTAAACCACATTAATGTTATGTTATAACATAACCATTAAGCAAGTTTTTTATCTCTCCTTCCCTTACACCAGTAAATTAGTCTTTGAAAAAATTACTTTTAAAAGCCCTGACACATTGACGTTTTATAGTGGTGATCAGGCCCCCACGCTCTAAAACCTTGGCTATCAATATGAATTTGTCCCGAGGCATACACCCCCAATCCCATCTTGAGTGCTTGTCCTTTGGTTGCCCAGAACTGACAAATTTTGGTTTTGCTTTGTTGAATATTGAACTGGTCTAAGTCACTCGGCTGTTCTGGCCCAATTCGAAAATCCAGCGCTGCATTAAAGACATGTCGAGAAGCATCCGCACCACCAGCACAGCGGTTTAGAGATAAAGCTCGATAGGCCGATGTCACTTCAAAATCGTTTATTACCCCATCGTCAACCAATGCTTTTAAGATGTTAAGTGTCGGAACGATATTGGACCAAATCTCGCGTGGAGGCACCGCATAGGGTTCAACTCCACATTTTTGCCAATCTCGGGCTGAACGTAATAATTCATGGTCTGGAATTAAAGTAGCAAGGCCATTTTTTTGCAGGAATTGCTTGTATGCCTGTACAGATTGTCGATGCCCCCCTGTTGCTAACCATGCAATATAATCCTCAGGTTGTGGCTTTATTTTGCCGACTATCTTTGAAGGTTGAGGCAACTTGGACTGCGGTTGCAAAGGAATCGTTGGCTTGGGTGTTTGGGTACTACACGCTGTGAGAGATAATAAAAGTAAACCTAAATAACGCTTCATAAATATGCTCTATCTTCACCAATAATGGGAAAGATGCTCATCATTAAATTCAAGAAATGTTATATTATAACAATAATAAAATCTTTTACTTTCTGTTGCTAAATTTTAAAAATAAAAAAGGACGTATGAGATACGTCCTTTTATGGTTGAATCAATCTTACAAATCAGCTTCAAGTGCAGGCACAGGTTGCTCTGCTTTCAACTTACGACGTTTAAATTGATAAGCCACCATTAAACATAGAATCCATCCGGGAATCATCATGACTGCAATACGCATGTCTGGTGTTAAAGACATTACAACTAAAATGCCCAACATAAACACGATGCAAAGATAGTTGCTAAATGGATACATAAAGCTTGGGAACTTTGTAGTTTGACCTTGGCTTTGCGTGTATTTACGGAATTTTAAATGTGTCCATGAAATCACAACCCAGTTAATCACAATGGCTGCTACAACCAACATCATGAGCAAACCAAATGCTTTTTCAGGGAAAATGTAATTTAACAGCACACATAAAATAGTCACCGCAGCAGAAAGAATCACTGCATTAGTTGGAATACCACGTTTATTAATATGTGCAAATGCTTTTGGTGCATTTCCTTGTTGTGCAAGACCCAATAGCATACGGCTACTGCAATAACTCGTACCGTTATAAACTGAAACCGCTGCTGTCAAAATCACAAAGTTCAGCAACGTTGCAATGCCTTGGCTATCTAAAGAAGCAAAGACCATCACAAATGGGCTGCCGCCTTCAGCCATCTGGTTCCACGGGAATAGCGAGAATAAAACCAAAAGTGTCGCAATATAGAAAATCAAAATACGGTAGATAATTTGATTCACAGCTTTAGGTAAGGTTTTGTCCGGATCACGTGCTTCAGCCGCAGTAATACCAAAAAGTTCGATACCACCAAAAGCAAAAATAATAACCGCCATTGCCATCACTAAGCCTTCAACACCAAATGGGAAAAAGCCACCGAGTGCCCAAAGGTTGCTAATACTGGCTTGCGGACCGGCTGTACCAGTTGCTAGTAAATATGAACCAAAACCAATCATTGCCAGAATTGCTAAGATTTTGACAATAGAAAACCAGAATTCCATTTCGCCAAAAAACTTAACATGCAGCAAATTAATGCCGTTGATTAAGACAAAGAAGGTTAAAGCAGATGCCCACGTTGGAATTTGTGGCCACCAATATTGGATATAAAGACCAATTGCGCTTAGTTCTGCCATACAGACGAGGACATTCAGTACCCAGTAATTCCATCCAGACATGAACCCAGCAAATGGTCCCCAGTATTTGTAGGCAAAATGACTAAAAGACCCACTTACTGGCTCTTCAACCACCATCTCACCAAGCTGACGCATCATTAAAAAAGCAATAAATCCTGCAATTGCATAGCCAAGGATGACCGATGGACCTGCTAATTTAATCGATTGTGATATACCAAGAAAAAGCCCTGTGCCAATCGCCCCACCCAATGCAATAAGTTGGATGTGCCGATTACTCAAACCGTGTTTCAGGTTTCCTTGCTCTTGTGCTGACATATGATTATTCTCATCCTTGTCACGTAATTTTTTTCCAATAAATTACGTATATCATAAATTAATCAAACTTTCATAGAGATTCATGAAAAAATAATTGCGTGACTTTTCTCATGACCGCGAATGAAAACAGAAAATACAAGAAATGACAATTATTATGAAATGTGTAATTAAATTATGTATTGCGTAATTTGATGAATTCAGTATTATAGAGACATGAAGCAATTGGTTGTACTCGGTCTGTATCAAACTCATAAGACAAAAGATGCTCTCAGCAAAGGTTAAAAACTTATTGAGTAGCTCAGTCCTAGACCGAACTTTTATTTGTATATGACCCGAGATAAAGACAAGGACGCGAAAATGGAACAAAACCTAAATTCTTTTATTGAAGTTTCACCTCAATCAGATTTCACTATTCATAATTTGCCTTATGGTATTTTTAGCAGAACTGCCGAAAGCGAACGCCAAGTCGGTGTAGCTATTGGTGATTGGGTCATTGATCTCGCTGCTCTTGAAAAGCATGGCCTTTTAAAACTTTCAGAACAAGACACCTACTTTAATCAACCGACCCTGAATAAATTTATTGAGTCTGGCAAAGCAAACTGGTCAAAAGTGCGTAAGACACTACAGTCTCTTCTTTCAGTTGAAAATTTAACACTTCAACAAAATGAAGCATTACGCCAGGAAGTTCTGGTTAAGCAAGACAGCGTTACCTTACATTTACCAATTCAAGTACCTGGTTACACCGATTTCTATTCTTCTAAAGAACATGCGACCAATGTGGGTTGTATGTTCCGCGACCCAAAAAATGCTTTACTGCCAAACTGGACCGAATTACCTGTCGGTTATAACGGCCGTGCTAGCTCTGTTGTAGTCAGTGGCACTCACGTCGTACGCCCATCTGGTCAAATTAAACTTCCAAATGAAGAGCGCCCAGTTTTTTCTGCAACGCGTAAACTCGATTTTGAACTTGAAACAGCGTTTATTGTGGGTAAACCAACGCAACTCGGTCAGCCTATCGCTATTGAAGATGCTTGGGATCATATTTTTGGAATGGTATTGCTCAATGACTGGTCAGCACGCGATATCCAGCAATGGGAATATGTTCCACTCGGCCCTTTTAACGCTAAAACTTTTGCCAGTTCGATTTCACCTTGGGTCGTGACGCTTGAAGCACTTGAACCATTTAAGGTTGACGGCCCGAAACAAGACCCGAAGCCAATGGGCTATTTACAAGAAAATGTCGCTAATAGTTACGACATTAATTTGAGTGTTGAAATTCAAACGCCGAAATCGACACAAACTGACGTGATCTGTAAAACCAATTTCAAATATATGTATTGGTCTATGTCTCAGCAGCTCACCCACCATACCATTGCTGGTTGTAATGTTCAGGTTGGTGACTTAATGGGTTCAGGAACGATTTCAGGTTCTACACCAGATTCATATGGCAGTTTGCTTGAGCTTACATGGAATACAACCAAACCTCTGACACTTGCCAACGGTGAAACTCGTGGTTTCTTACAAGATGGCGATACGCTCATCATGAAAGGCCACTGTGAGAAAAATGGTATTCGTGTCGGCTTTGGTGAAGTGAAAAATACAGTTCTTCCTGCATTAACGTTCGATTTTGCAGAAACTTCGGAGCCTGACTATGAAGCTGTATAGTTACTTTCGTAGCTCTGCAGCCTATAGAGTACGGATTGGTCTAAACATTAAAGGTTTAGCTTATGAGACTGTTCCAGTTCATCTGGTAAAAAATGAACAGCAAAGCGAAGACTATTTAAAGTTAAACCCTAGTGCTCTGGTCCCGACTTTAATTGACGGCGATTTAACCTTGTCTCAATCGTTAAGTATTTTGGAATATCTGGATGAACAATATCCAGAAACCAAATTACTCCCAAGAGATGTGCAAGAACGTGCCAAAGTCCGTGCTTTTGCACAAGCTATTGCCTGTGATATGCACCCATTAAATAACCTGCGCATTCTGAAATATTTAAAAAATGAGTTAAATGTTTCAGATGAGCAAAAAAATTATTGGTATCAGCACTGGATTCTTGAAGGTTTTCAAAATCTGGAACAGCAATTACAAAATTCGAATGGCCAATTTTGCTTTGGACACGAGGCAACAATTGCCGATTGCTGTCTGATTCCACAGGTTTACAACGCGAAACGCTTCAAGATTGATTTATCTGCGTTTCCAAAAATTGAATCGATTTATCACCATTGTTTGTCTATCCCAGCCTTCTATAACGCGGCGCCAGAACAACAACCAGATTGGGAATAGTAAAAAGGAGTTTTAACATGACATTTGCCATTAAAAAAATACATCACGTTGCATATCGTTGTAAGGATGCGAAAGAGACTGTTGAGTGGTATAAAAAAATGCTCAACATGGACTTCATTTTAGCTTTTGCTGAAGACCATGTCCCATCAACTAAAGCTTTTGACCCATATATGCATTTATTCTTAGATGCAGGTCAAGGCAACGTTTTGGCATTTTTTGAATTGCCGACTCAACCAGAAATGGGCCGAGACGAAAATACGCCTCAATGGGTACAGCATATTGCTTTTGAAGTCGAAGATGTAAATGCCCTGATGGCTGCGAAGCAACATTTAGAAGAAAATGGTGTGAAAGTTTTGGGCGTAACCAATCATGGTATTTTCCACTCAATTTACTTCTTTGACCCAAATGGCCACCGTTTAGAACTTACCTATAACGATGTGCGCGCTGAAGAAAAAATTGCAAAAATTACTGAAGAAATGAAAGCAGAAATGCTTGAGGAATGGAGCAAAACTAAACGCGCTCCTCACCACACACATTTCTTGCATGAAGAAGAGTTAGGAACCTAATTTTTAAAGATCGATCTAAAAAGTCGGCATTGATTAGAATTGTTAAAAACAGCTCTATATCAATGCCGATTTATATTATTTAAAACTGCTAAATTTCTAGAAAATCGCGCTATAAATGAGAGCATGGTGATTTTAGAAAATTGTTGATTATTAAACATGCCAATTTCGCTAATAGAAAAAGGTGATTTCTATTTCTCACTAGGCTCAGGCATGATGTAAAACGCAGCAATTTCAATTTATGTTTTGAACATCGCTGTTTAACAGCTGAAGTAACTTTATTAAGGGTATTTAAATGATTGAAGAAAAAGTATCTGGGGGGGTTCAATCACTTGAAGTCGGTTTATCTGTACTAAATGCCCTTTTAGAGCACAATCAACCTATTATTCTCAAAGACCTATCCAGTAAGCTAGAAATGCATCCTGCGAAGGTACATCGCTATCTCGTTAGTCTTATTCGCATGGAATATGCAAAACAACTTGATGATGGGCAATATGCTTTAGGTGATCAGGCATGGCGCTTAGGTCTAAACTGTGTTCAGCATAGCGACACACTACAGCTGGTACAGCATTTAATTTACGACCTACAAAACAAAATTGGTTGCGGCATACAAATCAGTAAATGGTCGCCTAAAGGCCCTGTAGTTGTTCAATCGATTGAATCAAACCACCCTATTTCGATTGTCACTAAAGTCGGCTCAATTATGCCTTTAGTTAATTCTGCTGCTGGACGTTTATTTGCTTCTTATCTTCCAGAGCATTTTGTTCGTCCATTAATGGAAGCAGAGTGGCAAAAGCATCAAGAACTTGGTCTAAACATCGCCCCACAAAACTGGCAAGCGTTTACAGAGCTTAAAGAAACGATTCGCCAGCAAGAAATGTCGGCAGCGAAAGGTGATTTACTAACAGGAATTAATGCTGTTGGTTTACCTGTGTTTAATTCAAATCAGAGCATCGAGTTTTGTATTGTCGCACTGGATAGCGAAATGTTTTTACCAGTCGACCCTCACAGTAAAACGATTGAAATCTTAAAAAGTGAAGTGAAGCTCATTAATCAATATATTAAAAGTCGCTAATTAATCGCCATAAAAAAACCAAGAGATCAAACTCTTGGTTTTTTTAGATCAGAAACAAAGCTCAGCTTATTTAGTTTCCAGAACACCACGGCGAATCTGGTCACGTTCAATTGACTCAAATAATGCCTTGAAGTTACCTTCACCAAAGCCATCATCATCTTTACGTTGAATAAATTCGAAGAAGACTGGACCAATCATATTTTCAGAGAAAATTTGCAATAACAGTTTCTTCTGACCATCTTTAGTATTGCCGTCTAGCAAAATACCACGCTGTTTTAACTCGTCAGTCGGCTCACCATGCTCAGGTAAACGTTCTGGTAGCATTTCATAATATGTATTTGGTGGCGGTGTCATAAATTTCAGACCAAGGCCTTTTAACTTATCCCAAGTCGAAATTAAGTCATCACAAATAAACGCGATATGTTGAATACCTTCGCCATTAAAGTCAGACAGGAACTCTGCAATTTGGCCGTTTCCTTTGTCCGAATCTTCGTTTAATGGAATACGGATCATGCCGTCTGGCGCTGTTAATGCTTTAGACGTTAAGCCTGTATATTCGCCTTTAATATCAAAGTAACGAATTTCTTGGAAGTTAAAGATTTTTTCATAGAAGTTTGCCCAATACTCCATACGGCCTTTGTAGACGTTATGAGTTAAATGGTCAATTTCATTTAAGCCTGCACCCACTGGATGTCTTTGAGCATCATCAAAGAAAACAAAGTCATTTTCATAAATATCGCGGTCAACTAAAAAGATTGGCATGCCACCAATACCTTTAATTGCCGGAATGTTGAGCTCCATTGGCCCAACTTTTGAATACATCGGTTCAGCACCAAGCTCTACTGCTTTCTGGAAAGCTTTTGCTGCATCACGTGTTTTAAAGCCCATCGCACAAGCCGATGGACCATGTTCATTAAAGAAGAATGAAGCATAAGATTCTGGCTGATAATTCAGGATAATATTGATATTTCCTTGACGCCATAAGTACGCTTCTTTCGATTTATGCTTGGCTACTTTTGAAAAGCCGATTGTTTCAAAAACTGGATCTAATTCATTTTCTTTTGAAACAAACTCAATAAATGCAAAACCGCATAATTCTAATGGGTTCTCTAAAATATCCATCTAGTTTCCCTCTGGTGATTACCTGTTCCGTTTATCTCTATTGCTGATCAATTCAGCTCCTTTCTCTATAGAATACGTATTTATTGGCAAGGTCTTTGAACCGTCAAAATGCCTTAACTCAACGCATCCTATGAGAAAAAAACGAATCACTAAAACGAAGATATGATGAGCGTGAAGCTTTTGATGATTAATTCCCGTTCCATTTGGTGTTTGTTTTCCATACACACTGTCCTTTCTTATCTAAAAGTACGATTGAGATTTTTCACTAAACCCTTAAAAATCGTCTTTTCCTAAAATCATTTATAGATTTATGGAGACCAACATCCTTGTTGGATCTCCAATGGCCATTTACCTTAAAACAGATGCTACTAAAAACAATTAAATTATGCAATACATAACTTAATTATGAATTGCATAATTTTAGTAATCTTTTAATTTGTCTGTTTTTAAAATGAATTGTCATATTGCATATTCTGTTTATGATTCTTAATCTTCAAAAATCTCACCTGCTTTGAGTTTGGAAAACTATGCTTTTAGTCAGCGCATGTTTAATTGGCGAACCTGTTCGTTATGACGGTAAATCTTGCCTAAATATTTTACTTAAGCAGCTGTTAATCAATAAAAAAGCTCATGCTCTTTGTCCAGAATTATTAGGTGGTTTTACCACTCCGCGCTTACCAGCAGAAATTGTGGGAGGTACAGGACAAGATGTGCTTGATGGCAAAGCAAAGATTACCGATTCATCTGGTTTAGATGTAACAACGTTATATTTAAAAGGTGCTTACCGCACTCTAGAAATTGCACAGCACATAAAAGCAAGCTGTGTGGTTTTAAAAGAAAATAGCCCTTCTTGTGGTAGTCAAAAAATTTATAACGGCACTTTTCAAGGAGAAAAAATTGTTGGAACTGGGATTACCACAGCGCTTTTACAACGCCATGGTTTTGAGGTGATTTCTGAAAACGAGATTGAAGATTGGTTAGCAGAACATCCGCTTTAATGGTTGTCTGCTCACTCAAAACCCTCTTAATTGCTTTCTAAAATGAAAACAGAGGGCACTCAATACACAAGCTATTAAATAACTTATAGCTGCCATCCACCAGAAACCATAAATTCCCATCGCTGAAATCGAGATATCCTGCCAATGCAGCCCTTTATAGGCCACCCACCAACCACCGCCCAATCCGCAAGCCAGCACCACGACCAAGAAAATTAGCATCGGTAAAATCGACACATCCCAACAGCGTAACAAAGAGGTCAATAACGCCATTAAGCCATCTAGAAAATGAAACATACAGACAATCAACAACAAGGATGCAGCCAAAATCTGCACGGCCAAATCATCTGAATAGAACGTAACAATTAAGTCCCGCTCCAACCATAAACACAGAGACAGACTGCCACTCACTGCCATAATCACCCATATACTTTGTGTGGCAATTTTATCTGCTTCTTCCATGTTCCCGCTGCCCATAGATCGCGATACCAAAATGCTATAAGCCGAGGCAATGGAGGAAGGGATAATAAACATGAACCCTCCAGTGCTCGCGACAATTTGATGGGCTGCTGACACCACGCTTCCAAAAGGCAAAATCAGAATAGCAACCGAACAAAATGCAACGACATCCATCAACGCTAAGATCGCGGTCGGTATCCCTATTTTTAAAATCATCCGCAGACTCTGTCGGCTATCTTCAACCGAACGTTCGGGATGCTCAATAAAGATGTAGCTTTTCTCTAGAAAAAATAAGTAATAAACAGCCAACATAAACCACCGTACAATGAGAGTGGCTAACAAAGCCCCTATCGCACCAAGTGGCGGAATTGAAAATAAAGCGACACCATAAATTAAAAGATAGGACAAAATAATTTTAAGAATGAAGAAAATGCTATCTGATAGTAAAACCTTATGCGCATTTTCAGTGACCTGAGACAAAGCTGTAAATAAGCGCATCAGTAAATGCGCAGGTAAAATAAATACCAAAGCCCAAATACAGTTTTTAGTAATTGAAACGACATGTTCAGATGCACCAAATAATTTTGGTAGATCACGGAACAAGTAAAGCAAGCCAATACTAATCAATGCCGAACATAACATCAGCCAGATGCCTTGAATAAAAATCTGACGAATACGTGGTATATCATGACAACCATAAGCTTCTGAGAGCTTGAGCATCACACCTTGCAGAATCCCCATACCAATGACATAAATCACTGTATATAAAGATAAGGTCACCGATAATGCGGCCACATGATCGTTACTAAAATGCCCTACATAAGCAATATCAATCAATCCACTTAAAACTAGAATTAAATTGCTTGAGAGCATGGGAATAAATAATTTAAAAATCTGGTTCATCTAGGAAATACCTTATTTTTCTTTGCGATTTATACTCATATTCACGTTATTTTTAGTGCATCAATCCAAAGCAAAAGACATACCAGTTCTACCTTTAGCTCCCGTAAAATATGCTTTAAATGAAAAGGCCAAACTATTCGTTTGGCCTTCTTTTGTAATGTATGCTGTTTATACAGTTATTCTTGTTTGTGTTTACTCGCCCAATAAGTCGCAAGTGCAGGCCCAGAAATATTATGCCAAAGGCTGAAAATCGCACTTGGCACTGCTGTAATCGGGGAAGCCGCAAAATGTACTGCTGCAAGCGCCACACCTAAGCCTGAGTTTTGCATCCCTACCTCAACAGCAATTGCCTTACTGTCCGCATAAGGTAATTTAAAGAATCGTGCTGCTGCAAAACCTAATAAATATCCAAGCCCATTATGTAATATCACCACAGCCAAAATAAGCAAACCCGACTGTAGAATAGCCGCTTTGCTTCCCCCAATAATCGCAGCCACAATGGCCACAATGGCAATCACTGAAACTAAAGGCATGACTTGAATATAGGACTCGACCTGACGTTTTAGCCATGTTCTTAAAATTAGACCAACGACAATAGGAAGTAGTACTACTTGTAAAATTGAAACGAACATAGAGCCCGCATCAATTTTTAACCATTGGCTGGCAAGCAGATAGAAAATCGCAGGAGTTAACACGGGAGCTAAAAGCGTTGAAACTGAAGTGCAGGCCACCGATAAAGCCACATTGCCTTTAGCCATATAGGTAATAACATTCGAAGCCGTTCCACCGGGGCAACATCCCACTAAAATGACTCCAACCGCGATTTCAGAAGGTAGCTGAAATAATTTACATAAGACAAATGCTAAACCCGGCATGACCACAAACTGCGCAACCACCCCAATCAACACCGCTTTAGGACTTTGTAGCACACCTTTAAAGTCGTCTACGGTCATGGTCATTCCCATGCCAAGCATAATAATGCCCAGAATCCATGGAATATAAGCTTTTAGCCAGACAAAAAATTCAGGCTGCCATAGCGCCAATGCTGCAAAAACAATCACCCATAGGGCAAAAGTTTTTTGAATAAATTGGGTAAAGCGCAGTAATGCTGACATACTTTCGTTCCCTAAAAATTAAAATACTAGAGCAATAGACTTAGCGCTCACTCAACAGATCCGTAGACTGAATACGGACAACACCTTGTTGCTGCATGGTTTGCCATGCCTGTTCTAACGAACCATTTAAATCGATACCTTTACAAGCATCTTCAACCACTAAAGTTTTAAAACCTTGTTTGATTGCATCTAAAGCAGTCCATGCCACACAAAAGTCGGTCGCAATTCCAACCACATACACCGTATCAATGCCACGCTCTTTTAAGTAACCCGTTAAACCAGTCATTGTGGACTGATCTGCTTCCATAAAAGCCGAATAGCTATCAATATGAGCATGAAAGCCTTTTCGAATAATGAGTTGAGCTTTCGGAATATTTAAATCAGGATGAAAATCGGCATCTTTGGTGCCTTGTACGCAATGCTTAGGCCAAAGCACCTGCGGTCCATAGGCAAGTTCAATGGTTTCAAATGGCTGCTTGCCCGAATGATTTTGTGCAAAAGATATATGATTATCTGGGTGCCAGTCTTGTGTCAGAACAACATTTTCAAAACAATCAGCAAGTTGGTTAATCGTTGGAATAATTGTATCGGCATCAGCAACTGCTAAATTTCCACCCGGTGTAAACCCATTTTGTACATCAACTACGATTAAAGCCGCATTTTGTGGTGGTTTATTCATTTTCATGTCATCTTCAATCCCAACAGGGAAAATAGCATTCTATCTTGCCATAAAAAAAGCCGATATTAAGTAAAGCTCAGTTGAATCAAGCTGTATTGTTATATTTACGAACCCTTCTCACCCCTGCAATACGAATACATCCTATCTTTTCCTCAAGTTTACATAGCGATTATCCGTTAGGCGTATTGTTCTTATGCGTCTGATCAGTCATAATTTGCATAATTGTCATTCAACAATCTGTTATTGTTAGAACTGGACAATCAAAATACTGCAACCATCCCACATTTTGTTTTTCTTACCTCAGATTCGGATGGATAAATAGGATATTTTTAAAAATGACTCAGCAAGCACAGACCATTCAAGGCTCAATCGTCGCAATCGTCACACCAATGTTGAAAGATGGTGGTGTAGATTGGAAGGGTCTTGAGAAGCTGGTTGAGTGGCACATAGAACAAGGTACAAACAGTATTGTAGCCGTCGGTACTACCGGCGAAGCCTCAACATTGAGCATGGAAGAGCACACACAGGTTATTAAAGAAATTATTCGTGTAGCCAATAAACGTATTCCAATTATTGCCGGTACTGGTGCAAACTCAACCCGTGAAGCAATCGAATTAACTAAAGCTGCTAAAGATCTTGGCGCAGATGCAGCCTTACTTGTTACGCCATATTATAATAAGCCAACTCAAGAAGGCCTCTACCAACACTATAAAGCGATTGCTGAAGCCGTAGAATTACCACTTATTCTTTATAACGTACCTGGCCGTACGGGTGTAGATCTTGCAAACGATACAGCTGTACGTTTAGCAGAGATCCCTAATATTGTCGGTATTAAAGACGCAACAGGTGACGTACCTCGTGGTAAAGCTTTAATTGACGCTTTAGACGGCAAGATGGCTGTGTACTCAGGTGACGACGAAACTGCATGGGAACTTATGCTTCTTGGTGCAGACGGCAATATCTCTGTTACAGCAAATGTTGCACCTAAAGCCATGAGCGAAGTATGTGCTGTTGCGATTGCCAAAGATGAACAACAAGCGAAGACGATTAACAATAAGATTGCAAATTTACACAATATTCTATTTTGCGAATCAAACCCAATTCCTGTGAAATGGGCACTACATGAGATGGGACTGATTGATACTGGTATTCGTTTACCACTCACTCCTCTCGCTGAGCAATATCGCGAACCTCTCCGCAATGCCCTAAACGATGCGGGAATTATTTAATAAGAGCAATTTATGATGCAATTACGTCTTGGTTTAGTCCTTGCAGTTTCAGCCTTAAGTTTAGTTGGTTGTGGTCGCTTCGCAATTAATAATCATTCTTTAGATTATAAAAATGCCAAGCAACTTGCCCCGCTTGAGTATCCTGCCGATGCAACTGTACGACCAGTGACACCTTTGTATCCTGCACCAACTGTTGACCAGCTCGCTATCGAGCACGCGCCGAAGTTTGAAAACCAGCGTGGTAACCGTTTTGCATTGCCACGTCCTGAACAAACACAGGATGGCAATGCAACAGCAGATGCATCTGCTCAAACGACGACTGCGCTTGGACGTCCTCAGCTTGTGACCGACGGTAATAAGAACCCATTATTAAAAGTTGATGGGAACACAACCGAGATCTGGCAATACGCCAAAGCAACGTTAAGCACTTTAAATTACAACATCATCGCTCAAGGCAGTAATCAGGCGACGATTAAAGTAAATGACAATACTTATGTGCTTAAACTGACTGGTGTTGGTTCAAGTCATACTCTTGCTCTATTTAATGTAGACAACACTTTTGCAAGCCCAGATGTGGCTGCTGAAGTGTTAAACCAGATTTACCAAAATTGGCCAGCCTAGTCGTTTACTAGGCATTTTTTTTAAAAAGGTTCCCTCATGTTAAAACAAACCTTGCTCTATACTGGTAAAGCAAAATCTGTATATGAAACAGACAATGCCGACCATCTGATTTTAGTCTTTCGTGATGATGCCTCTGCGTTCAACGGCGAAAAAATCGAACAGCTAGATCGTAAAGGCAAGGTGAACAACCTTTTTAACGCCTTCATCATGGAAAAACTTGCTGATGCGGGTATTGAAACGCATTTTGAAAAATTGCTTTCTCCAACTGAAGTGCTTGTTAAAAAACTTCAAATGATTCCTGTTGAATGCGTAATTCGTAACTACGCAGCTGGTTCTCTATGCCGTCGTTTAGGTGTAGAAGAAGGTAAAGAGTTAACTCCTCCTACATTTGAATTGTTCTATAAAGATGACGGTCTAGGCGACCCAATGGTTAACGAATCTCAAGCAATTGCTTTAGGTTGGGCGACTGCTGAACAATTAGAGCAAATGAAAGTGTTAACTTACCAAGTAAACGATGTATTAAAAGCATTATTTGCTGAAGGCAACATGATTTTGGTGGACTTCAAGCTTGAATTCGGTGTTTTCCATGACCGTATCGTGCTTGGTGATGAGTTCTCTCCAGACGGCTGCCGTCTATGGGATAAAGACTCTAAGAAGAAACTCGACAAAGACCGTTTCCGTCAAGGTTTAGGTGGTGTTGTTGAAGCTTATGAAGAAGTTGCTGCTCGTTTAGGCGTAGATTTATCTGACATCTAATCAGTCAAACTTCATGAAAAACCGGGTCTTAGCCCGGTTTTTTTACATTAGGTACTTTAGAAAATAAATAATATAGACAGATTTGTCTATTAAAATAAATTAACACTTGCACAAACCTAAATTTAAACACTAAAATCTAAAAAAACATTAAGCACTTCACAATAATTAAATTTAAAACCAGAGTAAACCTATGGAAATATCTAAGCTTGAAAAGAGATTAATGAATCATCCAATCCATTTTGGTGAAAATCCGTTGGTGTTATTAACTAACTTTAGCAGCTCAGCCTTAAAACAAGGCTGGACTCAGGCAGAAGTTGAATCAGTAATTTCCAAGGCTTCTCAAGGCGATTATATGGCGCTTATTCGCACCTTAAGAGCCTACACCTTTAGCTAGTATGGCTGCCATCTAATTTGTTGCAAGCGCCCACCTTCCACCTCATGCTTATTTCTTGCAGGCTCATAGCTTCCCTTTAATTCAGGCAGCAAATCGTCTTGTAGCACAAAGTGCTCTCTATCTTCCTTTGTATCTGGGCTGATTGCTCTTGTTCATGCATTATTTTTGCTTCTTTGCTACGCCGCATCATTCGATTTATAAAAAGACACACAAAGCTGTTAGGAATAGACTGGATTTATCCTGAACTCTGCCTTAACAATAAATAAAAATTAGAAATATAAAATATTTATTCAGTGAGGAGTAAACCTGATGGATCATAAAATAGAGGAAGAAAAAGTCGATCAAACCTTAAGCTGGCGAGAAAAAATAGCGGTTGAAGAACATGAGAAGCTGTCACCCCGTCTGGTCTATGAAATTATCCGTCGTGATGGTGCCGAGGAACTAGATCGTCCGACAGCTGCGCTGATCTTTTCAGGAATTGCCGCAGGTTTGGTCATCAGTTTTTCATTTGTATTTAAAGCGATTATTGCTTCTTATCTCCCGACTGATGCAATCTGGACCGATTTAATCACCAATATCGGTTATACCATTGGGTTCCTGATCGCAATTTTGGGTCACATGCAGCTCTTTACCGAGAATACCATCACCACAGTTGTACCTTTATTCAAGCCCTTTACCTTTGATAAATTACGAGCAGTAGGCCGCTTATGGGGGATTGTGATTTTATGCAATGTGATTGGAACAGGTTTAGCGAGTTTATTTTTCCTAACTACTCACCTGTTTACTCCCGGTATTGATCAGGCACTCGATGAGCTAGCCCATCATGTTGCTTCCTTTACTGCGACCCAGAATATGCTTAAAGGTATTATGTCAGGGCTGTTAATTGCAGCATTGGTCTGGATGTTACCTTCAGTCAGCAATAAGTTCCTGCTCATCTTTTTCATGACTTATCTAATAGGACTAGGTGATTTTACCCATGTAGTAGTTGGCTCTACCGAAATGTCCTATCTCGTCTGGCAAGGAGAGGCTTCCATTAATGAATATCTGTTTACTTTTCTAGTCCCAACCACCATTGGCAATATTATTGGTGGTACAGGCGTGTTCACGCTACTGATTTATGGTCAGGTGACTGAAGAACTGGAACAGCATGATCATCGTTAGGTGTAGCTTGATGCAACAAATAGGTTATTACTGTTCTTGCTGCCATCGACGTTGTTGCAAGCGCTCACCTTCAACTTCACGCTTGTTTCTAGCAGACTCGTAGAGTTTGGTTCCCTTTAACTCTGGCGGCAAATAATCTTGCAGCACAAAGTGCTCTGGGTAATCGTGAGGATAGAGATAATTAATTCCATAACCCTGTTGCTTCATGAGCTTGGTTGGTGCATTTCTTAAGTGTAAAGGCACAGGTAAATTTGCAGTCTTATCAGCAAGTTCCAAGGCCTTATTAATCGCTAAATAGGTACTATTACTTTTTGCACTCGTTGCTAAATAAACCGCCGTTTGGCCCAGAATAATTCGAGCTTCAGGCATACCCACCGCTTGTACAGAACGGAAGCACTCACCTGCAAGCAATAGCGCATTTGGGTTAGAGTTTCCGATGTCTTCAGAAGCTGCAATCAACATACGTCTAGCAATAAAAACTGGATCTTCGCCACCTTTGAGCATACGTGCCATCCAATACAGGGTTGCATCTGGATCACTGCCCCGAATCGATTTAATGAAGGCAGAAACTAAATCGTAATGCTGTTCCCCAGATTTGTCATAACGTGCAATATTTTGCTGTGCTACTTTCACCACAACTGCATTAGTAATGGTATTTTCAATCTCTGGTTCAAATGTACTGGCAATCAGATCAAGTAAATTAAGCGCTTTACGGGCATCACCAGCAGCGAATTGAATGAGAGCATCATATTCTTCAATATGAATATAGCGTTCTTTTAAAAATTTATCGGCTTGAAGTGCATTATTAATGAGAGTCTGGATCGCTTCACTGTCTAGACTGTTTAAGGTATAAACCTGACAGCGTGATAAAAGCGCACTATTCACCTCAAAAGACGGGTTCTCGGTGGTCGCTCCAACTAAGGTAATTTTACCTTTTTCAACTGCACCCAATAAAGCATCTTGCTGCGATTTATTAAAACGATGAATTTCATCAATAAAAACTACAGGTGTTAGTAAATCACCACTTTCTGCAATGACTTCACGTAATTCTTTTACACCCGTATTCAGCGCAGATAAGCTGACAAATGGTCGGTCTATCGCCTGAGCTAACAGCAAAGCAATTGTGGTTTTACCAACTCCCGGCGGCCCCCAAAAAATAATAGAAGGTAAATGACCCTGATCAATCATTTGACGCAGTGGTGCATTCTCACCTAATAAATGATCTTGCCCAATAATTTCAGACAAGTCTCTCGGGCGTAGGCGTTCGGGAAGTGGAATATGGGTGTCTGACATTTCAAATAGCTTTATCGTCTTTTATCTATAGTCTATTGTGTCTCACAGAAATCTACAATTTGAATCTATGAGACACGGCCTTTATTTACAGGCGGTTTTATCGCCTTAAGATGCTTTCTTAGTCAGCTTAAGTAAGCGTGCCTTTGGACCATCTTCAATGACCCAAATCGAACCGTCTTGTGCTTCATGCAAACCACGAATACGTTGCTTCATATCTAGTCTTTGCACTTCTTTCACAGGTTTATGCTGTAAATCCACAACAATAATCGCTTCGGAAGATAAGCCTCCAATTAAAGCCTTATTTTGCCATGCCGGAAATTGCTGACCGCGATAAATGATCAAACTCGACGGAGAGATTACAGGAGTCCAGTCAATTTCAGGTGCTTTAAATTCTGGGCGAGTGTGATGATCTGGAATTGGCAGACCTGAATAATGATCTCCATTTGAAACGATTGGATAACCATAATTTTCGCCTTTTACGATGATATTAAGCTCATCACCGCCTTTCGGGCCCATTTCAACCACCCATAGCTGCCCTTGAGGGTCAAACGCCATGCCTAACGGATTTCGGTGTCCAAGCGACCATATTTCAGCTGTTACCCCGCCTTGCTGATAAAAAGGGTTACCTACAGATGCCGAGCCGTCATCATTTAAACGCAAGATTTTACCCAAGTTACTTTTCATGTTTTGGGCAGGGTCAAACTTTTGTCGTTCGCCTGAACTCACCCAAAGTTTTCCATCAGCCCCGAAAACCATGCGATGTCCGTAATGACCTTGTCCTGAAACTTTGGGTACTTGCTGCCAGATCTGCTTCACATCTGTAAGTTTAGGTTGATTAGGGTTGGATAAATCTAATTTCGCACGTGAAATAACTGCTCCATACCCATCTTGCCCTTTTGTTGCATAGCTTAGATAAATCCAGTGGTTCTTCGCAAAGTTTGGATGTAAAGCTACATCACCCAAGCCACCTTGCCCACCATAACTCACTGGAGGTACTCCTAAAACATCCAGCATCTGTTTATTTTTAGGATTAAAAATTTTTAATTTACCTTGGCGCTCCGTCACTAATAAACGCTGATCTGGCAAACTTGTTATTGCCCAAGGCTCATCAAAATATGCAACAGTTTCAACCTGATAAGATTGTTTGACTGAATTGGACTGTTCTGTTTTAGCAGAGGTTTTTTGTTCAAGATTTTTTGAATTGGTATTATTAGAACCACAAGCCATTAATAAAAAAAAGCTACTACATAATAAGGGGGCTGCTAGTCGTCTCATCATCTTTATCTCCTTTTGTTTTTATTGTTATATAACGGAGATGAGCAAAAAATTTACGATAAAAGTGTTACTTTATTATACGCTGTAATTAGAAATGCCATGCCGATCTTTTTAACGTACCCAACGTACAACGTAATCTTCTAGATCATCTTCATGGACATCAACTTCAGAAATACAACGTCCAGCAACTGACTTTTTCGCCTTCATCACGCTTTGTCGAGAACCCGTATTTAAATAATGCCAAGAAGGTAGATTTTTGCCTTCATTCAAGCGCTTATAGGCACAGCTCGATGGTAGCCAATGAATTGTTTTTAAAGACTCTGGGGTTAATTGCAAACAGTCAGGCACTTGTTGCTGACGATTAGAATAGTCCGAGCAACGACCGGTACTGCAATCAAGTAACTTACAAGCCACTTTGGTATAAGCCACCTCATGGGTATCTTCATCTTCTAGCTTTACCAGACAACATAAACCACACCCGTCACATAAAGCCTCCCACTCAATTTGAGTCAGTTGCTCAAGCGTGTAATTTTTCCAAAACAATGGACGAAGTGAGGTCTCGGTAGACATAATTTTTTAGCAGCAGATGAGATAAAACAGTATCTAAGTATAGCATTGAAGTGATCTGTACAAAAAAAGAAGCTGTATTCCTAACATCACAAAATGATTGTTTAATATACATTTCAACCACATAAACGACACATTCGGTGCAAAAAACACCCTATATAGTTAAAGGACAATGAAAAATAAGTAGGAGGACAGCATATGTTCCGTTGGGCAATAATTTTTGCAGTGATTGCACTCATTGCCAGTCTATTAGGGTTTGGTGGTGTTGCAGGGTTATCTAAAGACTTTGCCGTGATTTTATTAGTTATAGCTGTAATTCTTGCTGTAATTGGGTTCATTTCGCGAGGCAGGACTTAATTTAATCATGACCATATATAAAAAAGAAGGAACCAGTTTCCTTCTTTTTTTATTGCAATAAACTTTCTAACTTTTTCTTTTGATGTAGATTCTTACATAGTTATTTATATTACTTTATTTTTTTATGCTTTAATCAAGCGTGTTTAAATCTCTTTAAATTTCAGGATTAAGGTTATGAGTACAGCAATTAAAACCCGTGAAATTCAATATACTGCACCAGATGGCAGCCATTTAATTGGTTACTTTGCTGCTCCAGATAGTGAAACACCTGTTGCGGGTGTGATTGTTGCTCCTGAATGGTGGGGCCGTAACGAATATACCGAACAACGTGCGCGTGAGCTTGCTGAACATGGTTATGCTGCGCTTGCAATTGACATGTATGGTGATAAAAAAGTCACAACTACTGCAGCTCAAGCCTATGAATGGATGATGCAGACATTTGAAGAATTAGACACTGTCACTACTCGTGCAAATGCTGGACTTCAGACTCTTGCAGCCCAACCAGAAGTAAACGGTGAAAAACTTGCAGCTGTTGGCTTTTGTTATGGCGGTAAAGTGGTATTAGACCTTGCTCGCTCAGGTGCTCCCCTAAAAGCAGTTGCAACCTTCCATGGTACGCTAACACCTAAGGCACCTGCTCAAAAAGGCAACATTCAAGGTGAAATATTAGTTCTTCATGGTGAATTAGACAGTATGGTCACCTTAGAAGATGTTGCTAATTTTGAAAAAGAGATGCAAGCTGCTGAGGTGAAACACGAGGTAGTGGTTTTAGAAGGTGCTAAACATGGCTTTAGTAACCCGCTTGCCGATGAAAGAGCTAAAGCGAACGGTGTAGACCTTGGCTACAATAGCGAAGCGGAAAAACAAGGCCTTGCTAAAATGTACGCTTTATTAGAACGTACTTTAAAATAAAAGAAGCGAATTTGGAGCAAATTGTTTATTTGCATTTGCTCCCTTAAATGTTTATGACTTTGCAATATTTTTACTGTATTTTTTAAACCATACTTCAATAACTATACTCCCGTTGAGCTAGAGCAAAGCCTAGTCTTATTTCCCGCACTCGGGGTTTAATGGAATAACATGAGAGGATACAACAATGACTGACAAGAAATGTCCGTATTGCGAATTTGATGAATATGACATCATTGATAAGAATGAATTTGCTGTAATTTTACCTGATTCTAATCCGCTATCTAAAGGCCACTGTGTGGTAACACCACTACGCCATGTTCGTTCTTTTTTTGACATCACATCTAAAGAGCATCAAGGCCTGCTTACACTTCTTGAAATTGCACGCCACGAAACGCAGCTTCGCCATCAACCAGACGGTTTCAATATTAGCTTCAATGATGGCGAAGTGTTCGGACAAAATTCAGATCATTTCCACATTCATGTCATTCCGTACTACAAAAACCAGCCGTTGAAACTTGACCAACGTTGGGGTGTACAAAAGGATTAATCCTTTTTATACATGAAACAGAGATTGCTCATTATCAGGTAATCTCTGTTTTAACATACTCTTGCTGTTCGCCTGCTTTAAACAAAATTTCATCTAAATTTCAGCTATAATTTAACTCTTACTTTTCTTCTTTAGCTGTTCATGCCCGACTTTTCTTTTTCTGATGCCCTCTTAAACTGGTTCGATCAACATGGTCGTCATGATTTGCCGTGGCAAGTCGCAGATGATCCATACAAAGTCTGGGTTTCTGAAATTATGTTGCAGCAGACCCAAGTTAAAACGGTTCTGCAATATTTTGACCGCTTTATGGAGCGCTTCCCGACTGTAGAAGCTTTAGGTCATGCAACTTGGGATGAAGTAGCACCTTATTGGGCAGGTCTGGGTTATTACGCTCGTGCTCGTAATTTGCACAAGGCCGCAGGTCTTGTAACTCAGCAGGGAAAATTTCCTGAAACGCTAGAAGAATGGATTGCTCTACCCGGCATTGGCCGCTCTACCGCAGGTGCGCTCATGTCTTTGGGGTTACGTCAGTATGGCGTCATTATGGATGGCAATGTGAAACGTGTCTTAGCCCGTTTCTTTGCTATTGAAGATGATTTAAGTAAACCCCAACATGAACGTGAAATGTGGAAACTAGCTGAAGCGCTTTGCCCAACCCAGCGTAACCATGATTACACTCAAGCAATTATGGACCTAGGTGCGACCATCTGTACGCCTAAAAAGCCTCTTTGTTTATATTGCCCAATGCAAGCTCACTGCCAAGCTTACCAACAAGGCTTAGAACAAGAACTCCCATTTAAAAAACCTAAAAAAACACCACCCGTTAGAACAGCAGATGTTCTTATCATTCAGTGTGAAGATGAATGGTTCTGGCAACAACGACAATCTCATGGTTTATGGGGTGGTTTATTCTGTTTACCCATTTTAGAAATTGAACACGAACGTCTTAGCTTAAGTCAGCAATTTAAATTGCAACCTCAACCGCAAACCTTTCAGATCAGTCATAGTTTCACTCATTTTACATGGTTACTTAATGCCCACACGTTCCACGTGGAACCTGATCAAAAAGAACATCTGGCAATTGAACTCGAAGGACAATGGCTTAGTCCAGAACAAGCTGTTGCCAAGGGCGTTCCAACAGCAATGAAAAAATTGATCTCGGCAAGCCGTTCATGACATATTGAGTAAAATAATTTTGATATGGCAGTGACAGGGAGTATTTTGTGCGACGTTTTGTTTCTCATTTCTCACTTGGCTTTTTAATTATTCTATTGGCTGCCTGTGCCAGTGCACCTAAAAAACCAGCCCCACTCTCACCCGATCAAGTCAGCAAGCTTAAAAGTATGCAACTTGCAAATCGACTTCCTGTGCCTGTAAAAGGTGTCGACCGAGATGAGTTAAAAGATACGTGGGGAGCTGCACGCAGTCAGGGCCGTAGTCATGAAGGAATTGATATTTTGGCTCCACGTGGAACCAAAGTGTACAGTACAACCGAAGGGCTTGTGGCAGATCTGCGCAATAATAATCTCGGTGGCAAAGTCATCTGGATTTTAGGTCCAGCAGGAACATGGCATTATTATGCTCACCTTGATGGTCACAAACGTGGACTAAATGTCGGTGACTATGTCAAAAAAGGGGATCTGATCGGCTATGTCGGCAACACGGGCAATGCACGTTATACTTCACCTCATTTGCATTATGGTCTTTATCTAGATGGTAAAGGGCGTGGTGCTATTAACCCTTATTCTTATTTACGCTAGGAACATTGTATGTCGGAAGCGCTGATCAATCGCTTAGTAGAGTTTGCCGAGTCAGGCAATCAGCAAAAGATCATTTTAAATGGCAATAGCTATCAAGGCTGGATCATGGAAATCAGCGACGATGCCCTGCTAATCAGTACCGGTTTTTCAGATAAAGTGGGCAAAGACTTTTGGCTAAAGTTTGAAGACTTAACTCAAGCTGAACTGTATTATTGGGATACGCGCCCAAATGAATGGGTGTTATTTAAACTTTAAAATTCTAAGATAAATATAAGGAGCATCATCATGAAAACTCAACGCTGCGGATGGTGTTCCACTGATCCCCTCTACATTGCCTATCATGATGAAGAATGGGGCAAACCAGAACATGATGAAGCACGATTATTTGAGATGCTTTGTCTGGAAGGTCAGCAAGCTGGCTTATCTTGGATAACCGTACTCAAAAAAAGAGAAAGTTACCGAGAGCACTTCTTTAATCACCCAATTGCAGATATCGCTTCATTCACAGATGACTTTTTAGAACTAAAATTATCAGATGCGGGTTTAATTCGCCACTTAGGCAAACTTAAAGCAATTCGTGATAATGCAATTGCTTGGCAAGCACTCAAAGCACAAGTCGGTGATGTCACTACATGGCTTTGGCAATTTGTAGATGCGGCCCCACAACATAACGATGTTGTAGATTATCGTCAGGCACCAGCACAAACCGAACTCAGCGTAAAACTTTCCAAAACTCTTAAAAAGAATGGCTTCAAATTCGTTGGCCCAACCACCTGTTATGCTTTTATGCAAGCAGTAGGCATGGTCAATGATCATGAAAACAATTGTCAATTTAAAGCTTCATAACCCACCATAACGGTTCAAATCCGCTTAAGGAGTTTCCGATGAGCAATAATACAATTCAAGCTTATGCTGCTATGCAGGCAGGTGAAAAACTGGTTCCTTACCAATTTGATGCAGGTGAATTACAACCGCATCAGGTTGAAGTAAAAGTTGAATACTGTGGTTTATGCCATTCTGATATTTCTGTTCTAAACAATGAATGGCGTTTAACTGTGTACCCTGTTGTTGCAGGCCATGAAATTATTGGACGAATTGTTGCTTTAGGCTCAGAAGCCAAAGGTTTACAAATCGGGCAACGTGTGGGCATCGGCTGGACAGCGGAGAGCTGCCAAGCATGTGATGAATGTATTGGTGGTCAGCAAGTCCTTTGTACGGGTAAAAATGTAGCAACAATCGTCGGGCATGCCGGTGGTTTTGCCGATAAAGTACGTGCAGGTTGGCAGTGGATTATTCCCCTTCCCGATGATTTAGATGCTGAAAGCGCAGGCCCTTTACTTTGTGGTGGGATTACCGTTTTTGATCCGCTACTCAAACACAAAATTCAGGCAACACATCATGTAGGTGTAATTGGGATTGGTGGTTTAGGTCATATAGCCATTAAGCTACTTAAAGCTTGGGGCTGTGAAATCACGGCATTCAGTTCCAACCCTGATAAAACTGAAGAGCTCAAAGCAATGGGCGCCGACCATGTGGTGAATAGCCGCGATACAGAGGCTGTAAAAGCTCAAAAAGGTAAATTTGATTTATTGCTGAGTACCGTAAATGTGACTCTAAATTGGCCTGCTTTCATTGCAACACTGGCACCAAACGGAACCTTACATTTCTTAGGCCTTACGCTTGAACCCGTTCCTGTTTCTGTAGGTTCACTTATTGGTGGTGCTAAGTCAGTAACAGGCTCCCCTACAGGTTCACCTGCTGCACTGCGACAACTGTTAAAGTTTGCTGCACGCAAAAAAATTGCCCCTCAAATTGAGCTGTTTCCAATGTCAGAGCTTAATGAAGCAATTGAACGTTTACACTCAGGTCAGGCACGTTATCGAATTGTGCTTAAAGCAGACTTTGCAGAATAAAACTAATTTACTGTTTTCATCTGTTGTCGCGACCATTCCGCCAAGTCACTAATTGCTTGGCGGACATCTGCTGTTAATTCATGACCCGCGTTTAACCGAATGAAATGTCGATATCGTTCATCCTCACCAAAAACATGGCCCGGTACCACCGTAATTCCTTGAGCTTTCGCAGTGTAATAAAGCGCTAAGGTATCGACGCCCTTAGGTAACTGTATCCAGAGTGCATAGCCGCCTTCTGGCTGACTTAACGCAATGGGAAGGCCGTCAAAGGCTCTTAAAATACAGCTGCGGTATTGCTCAACTTGCCGCATCAGATTTGGCCGTAGCTGCTCTAAATGCTCTCGATAACCACGGCTATAAATAAAATCTGCCAGACCTAATTGTAGCGGTGTATTTACTCCAATATTGCTTGCCAGCAGCTCAAGCCTTAAATGCTGTAGCTTTGCACTTAGGCAGAACCACCCTACCCGATATGCGCTCGACAGTGACTTAGAAACCGACCCACACCAAATGACATAGCCCTCACGGTCCCAATAGCGAATCGGTAGCGGGCGTTCATTACTGTAACCACATTCACCAAAAATATCGTCTTCGATAATAAAGCACTGATACTTTGCAGCCAATTCAGCAATCTTTTGTTTTTCTGCATTACTTAAACAATAACCTAAAGGGTTTTGATAGTTGGCTGTCATGAGACAAACCTTCGCCAAATCCTGCTGCATTAATGACTCTAAACGTTGAAGATCAATGCCACGATGATGCGCTGGAATTTCAATAATTTGTCGTTTTAAACTGGCTAAAAGCTGTAGCTGCCCATTAAAAGTAGGCGTCGGAATCAAAATACTATCCCCTACTTCTGTTAGATGCTGAATCACTAAAGACAAAGCAGGTATACAACCATTGGTAATGAAAATATCTTCTGCTGCGATAAAAATGCCATCTTCACGCCAATGATCAGAAAGTGCTTTTCTTAATTGCTCATGTCCTTGTTTATTACAGTAGAGAAAGTCTTGTGGCTGACAATTTTTTAAAGCACGTTGAATAGAACGGCGTAAGCCTTCTACCGGAATAAAATGTGGCGTCAACTGGATCGAACCTAATGGTACGAGATGGCTCTGTAAGGCAGCTTCTTGAATTTGGTTATGCAACTCCAGATTTGAGACTTGCCGAGGTAAAGACAAAAAATCGGGGCTATCAGGAATAGGACTAGATTGGGTTCTGGCAACCACAAAGTAACCCGATTTCGGCTTTACATAAATGAGCCCCCTCGCCTCGAGCAATTCATAACAACTTTTTGCCGTGCTTAAGCTAATAGTGTGCTGACGAGCAAAATCTCGTAAAGAAATCAGCTTCTGATGGGGCTTGAGCTCATCTTGATAAATACGATGTGCTAATTGATTGGCAAGAACCTGATATTGGAAAGTCATTCTGTGCTGCTTTTTTAAAAATTTCTGTATCTGTACTGGTTTATAGAACACCTTTACGCTATAGAAATCAACTCCAAGAGTAGCAAGATCATGAAATTAAAAGCTATATTGTTATTTACTATTGTTTTAGCAGGTTGCCAACCTCAACCAAAAAACGAACAGTACAGACATACAGTTTGCCAAAGTCTGATTGAGGGTTATTTAAAAATGACCAATCAACAAGACTACAAATTGGAGCAGCGCACTGATGATGAGACCAGTACGATTTCTCATTATCAATATAAGCGTAATAGCTCAAATGAAGTTGTGATGGTGAACTCGGCCTATTCCAAATTATATTTTAGTTGCCGCCAACAGCAAAAAAGCTATTTTCTGGCCCAGCATTCATCAGAGGGACAAATCACTCCAATTTTAGAAGTTCATTTTCCAACCGATAGCTACGCTACTTTTAGAGAGCGTTTTTAAAACCATCTTTTAACTGTTCTGCCAAAAATTCAATGAATAAACGGATTCGTTTTGGTAGATGCTCTTGTTGATAATACACAGCATGGATGCTTTGATATTGATGTTCAATTTGATCTTCAAATAATGCAATCAATCGCCCTTCTTCAATATCTTTCCAAACTTCAAATTCAGATAGCCGTGCAATGCCATGACCTCTAATGGCGAGTTGACGTACCGTCTCTCCACTGGAAGCTTTAATTTTTGCTTGTGCAAAAAAATATTCATCACCGACTTTAATCGGCCAACTATTAATATAGGCAGGTCTGGTAAAACCAATCAGATCATGTTGTTCGAGTTCTTCTGGTTGTGTTGGAGTGCCCTTAATCGCTAAATATTCCGGGCTCGCCACAATAAATAAGCGACTTTTACAAACTAGTTTGGCATGTAGGCTCGAATCATTAAGCTCCCCAAACCGAAATGCCACATCAGTTTTATGTTGCAGCAAGTCAATCACCTGATCATTGCTATTTAACTCAATTTCAATATCTGGATAGCACTCACCAAACTTATGCATTAATGGTGCAATCACGTGTAAAACAAACGGAGTAGCCGAATCAATACGAATGAGTCCTGCCGTACCCTGATCAGATTTTTGTAGTTCTTCTTCAGCTGCATTCAGCTCATTTAAGATTTTACGGGCCTTTACCAAAAACTGTTGCCCTTCTTGAGTCAGTTTCAACTTACGTGTCGTTCGTTCTAACAAGGTCACATCTAACTTAGTCTCTAAGCGTGTTAAAGAGCGGCTTACTCCTGAAGGTGTTTGTTTTAAATGCTCTGCTGCGGCTACAAATGAGCCTGTATCAATAATTGTGATAAAGGCAACAAGTTCTTCAATTGTTGATTTCATGGCTTATTCTATTATTGACTAATCATCAAAGATATTTTGCTTATTCATCTATTTTTTCGCAACAATAATCCGAGCAAAATGCACCTCAAGTTAAACAATTATTTAAATTCAGGTGAACACATGAATATCCCACGTTTTGGCCTAGGAACTTTCCGTCTAAAAGAGCAAGCGGTGATTGATTCTGTTAAAAATGCTTTAGATGTTGGTTACCGTGCAATTGATACTGCTCAAATTTATGACAATGAAGCAGCGATTGGTCAAGCCATTGCCGAAAGCGGCATATCACGTCAGGATTTATTTTTAACCACAAAAATCTGGGTAGATAATTTTGCTCAAGACAAATTTATTCCAAGCTTAAAAGAGAGCTTACAAAAACTTCGTACTGACCATGTCGATTTAACTCTGATTCACTGGCCAGCACCGGACTTAGGCGTTTCGATTCCTGAAATCATGCAGCTTTTACTTGAGGCAAAGCAACAAGGCCTTACTAAACAAATTGGTATCTCAAACTTCAATATTGAGCTTACCCAACAAGCAATTGACACAATTGGTGCAGAACATATTGCAACAAATCAGATTGAGCTAAGCCCTTATCTTCAAAACCACAAACTTGTGAACTTCTTACAAGAGAAGAATATTGATGTCACTTCATATATGACGCTTGCGTACGGCAAAGTGCTTCAAGACCCAGTTCTAGCTAAAATTGCAGCAGCTCATCAAGTAACAACAGCACAAATTGCACTGGCATGGGCATTGCAGCGTGGTTTTGCAGTCATTCCATCTTCGACTAAACGTGAAAACCTGATGAGCAATTTAAAAGCACAGGATATCGAGTTAACTTCAGCTGAAATGCAAATGATTGCCGAACTTGATCGTAACAGTCGTGAAGTTAGCCCAGAGCCATGGGCACCAGTTTGGGACTAAACTCATGAACACTCAATCAAATACGGCGTTCTCATTATTGGCATTGGCGATTGGTGCCTTTGCCATTGGAACCACTGAATTCTCACCAATGGGATTGTTGCCGAATATCGCTAATGATTTAGGGATTTCAATTCCAACAGCCGGAATGTTAATTACGGGCTATGCACTTGGCGTAATGCTAGGTGCACCGTTCATGACCCTGTGGTTTGGTGGTTTTGCACGACGTAATGCGCTTATTTTTCTTATGGCGATCTTTACAGTAGGTAACCTAATGGCGGCATTTTCACCAAGCTATATGAGCTTATTAGGTGCACGTCTCATCACAAGCCTTAACCATGGTGCTTTCTTTGGAATAGGTTCAGTTGTAGCAGCAAGCATTGTGCCCGCACATAAACAGGCCAGTGCTGTAGCCACCATGTTTATGGGCTTAACCATTGCCAACATTGGTGGCGTGCCTTTGGCAACATGGGTTGGGCAAAACATTGGCTGGCGTATGTCTTTCCTTGCGATTTCGTTACTCGGTGTTATTACCATGCTCGCTTTATGGAAAGCCCTCCCACAAGGTATGGTTGCCCACAAACCAAACGTGAAAGCTGAGTTGAAAGTGTTAACGCGCACTCCTGTAATACTTGCGTTGCTCACCACCGTACTCGGTGCGGGTGCAATGTTTACGTTATATACCTATATTGCGCCAAGTTTGACTGAGTTTACCCATGCTTCACCGACCTTCATTACTTTTATGCTGATGTTAATTGGTGTCGGTTTCTCGGTTGGTAACCATTTAGGCGGTCGCTTTGCAGATTTGTCCATCAACAAAACTCTGATTGGTTTCTTGGTTCTGTTAATTGTAATGATGGTGACTTTCCCAATCCTTGCACAAAGCCAGATTGGAGCAGCCATTGCATTAGTGATCTGGGGTGCTGCAACTTTTGCTTTAGTTCCACCATTACAAATGCGTGTAATGTCTGTCGCTCACGAAGCACCAGGCCTTGCCTCTTCAGTAAATATCGGTGCCTTTAACTTAGGTAACGCAGTTGGAGCAGCAGCAGGTGCGTTAGTACTCGATTTAGGTTGGGGTTATAGCGCAGTATCATTTGCTGGTGCATTGCTAGCAGGGTTAGGTTTGTTATTGGTTTTATTGCAAATCAAACGCGAGAGTAGTCCCGCCCAAGCATTACAGCAGTGTTCAGATTAATAAAAAAAGCGCCTGATCTCAGGCGCTTTTTTTAAGTTATTTATTTTAAAATATCTGGTAATTTAGGTTGTTCATAAATCGGACTCGTCACTTCCCGCTTCATTTTCAGCAACATCTGGTAAGGCTGCTGTTGAACAAACATATTCACAAAACTTAATGGAATTGCACCAGCAGGATCAGCATAACCACTGGTGGTTACTTTCACCTTATTATTTGCAAGTTTCTGGAATGTCCAGTCCCCTTCATAGCGTGTTAAGCGTACCACATCGGGTTGTATCGGATAATTTCCGCTAATTGCAGTATTTTTAATTGTCACAACGCCATTTGCAGCCTTGCTCATTTTTCCTTTTACAACGACATCACGATCTTTCAAAGGAAATGGAAAATCCAACACCATATACAGTGTGAACTCACCTTTTTTCTCATCTTGAGACAACATTTCAACTTTGCCCATATAAGGCACCCACTGATCGGCACGATTCACATCTAAAATCACGGCGACAGCGCGTTCGAGTGGCACATCAAATGTCGTTTCTGCTTTATATTGAAAGACTGGATTATCAGTCTTCTGATAGGTCCAGACTTTAATATTATTGCGGTCTAAGCTTAATTTAGCTTTTTCTGTAGAAGCAGCCCCCGTCCAGAGGCTACTTAAACAAAGAAGAGTGGTCAGGGCAATTTGTTTTTTATTCATGTTCTGCTCTATCTTTTTTTTCTCGCTACACATGGAATACGTACAGGGTTTTAAACCTGTACGTCGTTCAATCCTAAAACATCTTTCATGTCATATTTACGCGCTTCACGGCCCACAACCCATGCCGCAGCTCGCACTGCACCAGCAGCAAAGTTCATACGGTTAGTTGCTTTATGAGTCACTTCAACGCGCTCACCTTCACCAATGAACATAACAGTGTGTTCGCCAACAATATCACCACCACGGATAGTTTCAAAACCAATCGTTTGACGGTCACGTGGGCCTGTATGTCCTTCACGTCCATAAACAGCAACTTCTTTTAAGTTACGGCCTAAAGTATCTGCAATCGCCTCACCCATCATTAACGCTGTACCTGACGGCGCATCTACTTTATGACGGTGGTGAGCTTCAATCACTTCAATATCTACTGTATCGCCAAATACTTTTGCTGCAAGCTCAAGTAACTTGATTGATACATTTACACCAACTGAATAGTTCGCAGCGTAAACCACAGGTGTATGAGTGGCAACTTCGTCTAACTCAGCTTTTTGCTCATCTGACATACCTGTTGTACCAATAACCATGGCAACCCCAGCTTCACGGCAAAGCTTCAAATGCTGAGCAGTTGCAACTGGTGCAGTAAAATCAATGATTACATCGCAGTCTTTAAGAACCTCTGCCAAACTTCCTGAAACCTTCACACCCACTGAACCAATACCAGCAAGCTCACCAGCGTCAGTGCCTACCAAACTACTTTCCGGACGCTCTACCGCAGCAGCCAATTGATAGCCTGCCTGTTGAACTGCTTGAATAAGCGTACGGCCCATACGACCGCCTGCACCTAAAACACCAATGCGTGGAGCTGCTGACATAATCCTTCTCAATCTTCTGTTTTACGTAATTTGTCTACTATATCAAAACTCTTTGCTCACGATAAAAAGTAAAAATTATTTTTTAAGATCAGCTGAAATTTAATCTGTTTTCACAAAAGTTAAAGAATTGATCGGCACACTACTCAGCCACGAATGAAAAAAAGATGACTATAAGGAGTTCAACATGCATTCGAAAATTATTGGCTTCACAGCGATGATGGGGATTATGAGTTCAGTGGCATTTGCAGAGCCTGCAATCCAGCCAGGAGACACATTAGAAAGCTTATCTAAAGCACGCATTACGACTAGCGTAAATACTCAAACAGCAACGCCTACAGCTCAAATTAGCGTAGTAACCGATGCCAATACCGACGTTAAAGTTGAAGATATTGACCCGATTATTGGCGAAACAACGACAGAAATGCCTAAAGTAGCTGTACAGGCAGAAGTAGTAGCCGCACCAGTTATCGAAAATGCTCCTACTCTTGCTTCTAGCGAACCGACTGTAAGTGTTGACGACATTGATGTTGCTCACCCTACAGAGTAAGCAGAAGTAATTTTCTTTTAAGCAGAATAAAAATAATAAGATGAATCAGCGCAATAAAAAGGCGGATATTTTATCAATATCCGCCTTCTTTTTAATTTCTTATCTAATCAAGTATTAATCGAACAAACGATCAAAGAATGATTTTTTCTTTGGTGAAGAAGCACTGTCTTCTCCATCAAAAGAAGCTTGCAACTCTTTAAGTAATTCACGTTGGCGAGCATTCAAGTTCACCGGTGTTTCTATCACAATACGGCAGAGTAAATCACCCACCATGCTGCTACGTACTGGACGAACGCCTTTACCACGTAAACGGAATAATTTGCCTGTTTGAGTTCCCTCAGGAATCTTCAAGCTAACACGACCTTCCAAAGTTGGAATTTCAATTTCTTTACCAAGTGCAGCATCAGCAATGCTAACAGGTACATCCATATAAAGGTCGGCACCATCACGTTGGAAAATTTCGTGTTCGCGAACAACGACTTCAACGTACAAATCACCTGATTGGCCATCACGAATTGCTTCGCCTTTGCCACTCAAACGTACGCGGTCACCATTATCCACACCCGCTGGAATTGTAACTTCCAACGTTTGCTGGCGATCAGCTACACCAGAACCATGACATGCCTGACAAGGGTTTTTAATAATTTTACCTTGGCCACGACAAGTACCACATGTTTGTTGTACAGAGAAGAAACCTTGCTGCATACGCACTTGTCCTGAACCATGACAAGTTTTACAAGTTTCAACATCTTTTGGATTTTTTGAACCTTTACCATCACACACATCACATGGTGCAGGAGCAGTAAAGGTAATGGTTTTTTTCACCCCTTTTACAGCTTCTTCAAGGGTAAGTTCCATTACATAGCGTAAATCTGATCCGCGACGTTGACGCTGTTGACGTCCACCACCACCGAATGCACCACCGAAGATATCACCGAACTGGCTAAAAATATCTTCTGCACTAAATCCGCCAAAGCCGCCACCACCGCCGCCAAAGCCACCTTCGAACGCATTATGACCCATGCGATCGTACATGCTACGCTTTTCGCTATCCGATAAAACTTCATAAGCTTCAGCAGCTTCTTTAAATTTCTCTTCAGCTTCGGCATTGTCAGGGTTTCTATCAGGATGATATTTCATCGCCAATTTACGGTAGGCTTTTTTGATCTCATCATCACTTGCGGTTTTTGAAACGCCTAAAACCTCATAATAATCACGTTTAGCCATTTTTGGCGGTGCTCCTCACGGAATTTTATCAATACTCTATTGCCGACTAAATGGGGGGCTTTAGCCGAATTTACAAGGGGAAAATGTTTAAAAAATAGATATATTAAAAAACTGCCTTATTTTTTAAATATTTAGACAAGCCTTTTAACCATGCATTTAATAGAAATAACCACGCAATCGCGCTAAATACCACACCAGCAACCGTAGAGGCAGTTACCCAAAGATTACTGTCCCATGCAAAAAAGAAGAGCGGAATAAACCAGACCGCAGCAAAAATTGCCATACAAAGAAATAGAATCCCGTTTCGCATAATCCATAGTGCATGCGCATGAATCCAAACTTCCGCATTATCTACAACTGCTACTTTGCGAGCAACCAAATAAGCAAAGGCTGCAAAAATAACTGTAAACAATGCAAGAAACATGAACGCATAAGAAATTACAATATAACGGCGATGCTGTTGGATATGGTCTTGCCCCATCTGTATTTCACCTCAATTCACTGCATTTGCCTATTTTTTATGCAGTGAAATAATCCTGTATTTTTTGTGTAAAGACAGGTGCTACTATATTGGAGTTTTCAATATTTCGCACCTTTATTCACAAAAAATTTATGTATTTTATGCGGTTTTTTTCACCTTAAACCACGCTGCGTAAAGTGCAGGTAAGAAAAATAATGTCAGTAAGGTGGCAACAATCAATCCACCCATGATCGCAACTGCCATCGGACCAAAGAAAATACTCCGTGAAAGTGGAATCATCGCCAGAACCGCGGCCAAAGCAGTCAAAATAATCGGACGGAATCGACGCACTGTCGCCTCAATAATCGCTTCCCATGTTGAATGACCTGCTTGCCTGTCTTGTTCAATTTGATCAATCAAAATAAGCGAGTTACGCATGATCATGCCAGAGAGTGCAATTGTGCCTAACATGGCCACAAAGCCAAATGGTTTGTTAAATAACAGTAAGAATAAAACCACACCAATTAAACCTAGTGGAGCTGTTAACAACACAATGGTCGCGCGCGATAAGCTTTTGAGCTGAATCATCAGTAATGTCATTACGACAGCCAAGAAAAGTGGCATACCCGCATTCACAGAATTTTGCCCACGTGCTGACTCTTCTACCGTTCCACCGACTTCAACAAGATAGCCACTCGGTAATTCAGCACGTAACTTATCCATTGATTCAGCTAACTCACCAACCACTGTAGCTGGTTGTAATTGAGTTCGGATATCTGCGCGAACAGTAATGGTTGGTAAGCGGTTACGATGCCAGATTAAGCCATCTTCAAATTTATACTCAATTTTAGCGATTTGAGCTAAAGGCACAGTCGTTCCATTTGTCGTTGGTACAGCTAAACTTGCCAGTGAAGCCACTTCAACTCGCTCGCTCTGATCACCGCGTAAACGGATTTCAATAAGTTCACGCTTTTCACGATATTGCTCAATCGCACTACCTGTAATTGATGCATTAATGAAATTCGCTAAATCCACACTAGAGACACCCATTTGTCGAGCACGATCTTGGTCAATTTGAATTGAAATAATCTTACTCGGCTCACCCCAATCTAAATGCACATTGGTGGTATTCGGATTTTCGCTAACTAGTTTAGCGACTTTCTGTGCTTCTTGACGTACCTGATTTTGATCTTCACCCGACACACGATATTGCAATGGATAACCAACAGGTGGGCCATTTTCCAGTAATGACACGCGAGTACGAACTTGCGGAAGTAATTTCTTAATTTGTGTTTCTAACGAGCGACGAATTTCATCACGATCATCAAGTGATGATGCCAGAACTACAAACTGCGCAAAGCTGGCTTGTGGCAGTTGCTGGTCTAATGGTAAATAAAAACGTGGTGAACCTGTACCGACATATGCCACATAGTTATCAATACCTTTTTGTTTAGACAGGAATTTTTCAACCTTTTTCACAGCTTGTTCTGTCGCTGTTAAAGAAGCGCCTTCTTCAAGTTTTAAATCAACTAAAATCTCGGCACGGTTCGAAGGTGGGAAAAACTGCTGAGGAACTATCTTAAACATCAATACAGACAGTACAAAAATACCCACCGTCGTCGCAATTACGGTTTTACGGTAAGTCACACAAAACTCGACCATCTTTCTAAAACGTAGGTAGAAGCTAGATTGGTAAGGGTCGTAGTGATGGTCCTGTGAAATAGCCACAGTTTGCGGTTGCGGTTTTTTAGTTAATCTCGCCCATAAACGGACATACCAAGGGGCCTGATGGCCTATTTTGGTAAAATCGGGTAATAGCTTTTCACCTAAATAAGGTACGAATAAAACTGCCGCAACCCAAGAGACTAACAAGGCAATCGTCACCACCTGAAAGATAGAACGTGTGTATTCACCAGTACCAGACTGAGCTGTCGCGATAGGTAAGAAACCAGCCGCGGTAATCAGTGTTCCGGTGAGCATCGGAAATGCTGTTGTTTTCCACGCAAATCCGGCGGCTTTAATTCGGCTATAACCCTGCTCCATCTTAATTGCCATCATCTCGACGGCAATAATAGCGTCATCGACTAACAGACCTAGCGCCAGAATCAAGGCACCCAGTGAAATCTTATGCAGGCCGACATCGAATAGACTCATACCCGCAAAGGTCATTGCTAAAACTAAAGGAATAGAAAAAGCGACAACCAATCCTGTACGGAAACCTAAAGAGAAAAAACTCACTAACAAGACAATAATAACTGCTTCAGCGAGTACCTTTATAAACTCATGAATACTGCGCTGCACTGCTACAGGTTGGTCAGAAACTTTTTGGAGCTTCATACCTAAAGGTAAAGTTTTTTGCAGCTGAGCAAATTCTGTGTCGAGATTTTTACCTAAGGCAATAATGTCACCGCCCTTACGCATCGATAAAGCAATACCAATCCCATTTTCACCCATGAAACGCATACGTGGCTGAGCAGGTTGACTAAAACCACGGTAGACATCAGCGACATCTCCGAGCTGAATGGTTTTATCACCTACCAGTAAAGGCATTTTCTTAATTTCATCAATGTTTTGTAAATGACCACTTACCCGAATCTGAATGCGGTCTGTGCCTGTTTCAAAAAAACCTGCACTTGCCATACTATTTTGCTTTTGTAAGGCATCTTGAATTGCTGTAACTGGAATACCAAGCTGTACCGCTTTGGTGTTAGAAATCTCAATCCAGATTTTTTGATCTTGTAGACCAATTAATTCAACCTTACTGACATCTTTGACGCGTTGAAGCTGTAATTGCAAACGATCTGCATATTCTTTTAAAAGCGCATAGTCAAAGTCTTTGCCTGTCAGTACATAAATATTGCCGTAAGTGTCGCCAAATTCGTCATTGAAAAATGGACCTTGTACACCGTTTGGCAGTTCATGGCGTATATCATTGACCTTCTTACGAACGTTGTACCAAACATCGGGAATCTTGTCAGAAGTAAGTGAATCCTTCGCCACAAAAGTGACCAACGACTCACCCGGACGGGAGTAAGCCATGATCTTGTCATACTGCCCTGTTGTCATGAGTTCCTTTTCGATACGGTCCGTAACTAAAGTAGAAACTTCTTTGGCAGTCGCCCCAGGCCAGTAGGTCTGTACCACCATTACCTTAAAGGTAAAGGGTGGGTCTTCACTTTGTGATAATTTTGAATAAGAGATCGCACCGATAATGCCAAGCAACAGCATAAAATAAAGGACGATGCCTTTATTATTTAATGCCCATTCCGAGAGATTGAATTTCATGGCTGGGTTGCTCCCTGAATTTTCACCCCACGGTTTTCACGGTCAATCGGGTGAATCTTCTGTTCATCACGTAGCAAATGTACACCACCAATCACAACCCAATCATTTGGGGCCAAGCCTGATAACACTGGTACGCTGTCTTTTCCATATGCACCAATCGTTACAGGTACTTTACGCAATGTCTGATTCGCATTAACAACCCATACATAAGGCTGATTATCTGTTGCTGAGACACTCGAAAGTGGCACACTCATCACATTGGTTTGAGTCGAGCTAAAAAATACGCGTGCACTTTGCCCAAGCTGAATAACAGATTGACCCTCTTTGAGTGCAACCTTGACCGTAAAGGTACGAGACTGATCAGCCGCGGGAGAAACTTCGCGCACATAACCAGCAAATCGGTCATTCGGTTTAGACCATAAAGTGACCCAAGCTGCCTGACCAACCTTGATCTCGGCAACCGCTTGTTCTGGTACGCCAATGACAACTTCACGCTCTCCATCAATTGCCAGTTGATAAGCGGCTTGGCCCGCTGCAACCACTTGTCCAATTTCAATGTTTCGCGCAGTAATCACCCCATTTTTATTAGAAACGAGTTGGTTATAACCAGTTTGGTTTGCAGAAACTTCATAGTTAGAACGAGCTTGCTGTAGAGCCGCTTGTGCCGAGTCATATTGATTTTTTACTGTGTCATATTGTGAACGGCTAACCGCATTAATTGGTAGTAATTGTTGAAAACGCTTAAGTTCATCTGATGCCGTTTTTGCTGCTGCCTGTGCATTGTCCAGTTGGGCTTTAGCAGCATTTAACTGTAGCTGAGCATCTGCCACGTCAAGCTTTGCCAAAACTTGTCCAACCTTAACTCGATCACCGACGTCCACGTAACGTGCCGTAACTTGCCCACCGACTCGAAACGCTAAAGCCGTTTGTTGTCTGGCCTGTACATCCCCTGCATAGCTTTTTTGTTCATTGAGCGTGGTCAAGGGTTGAGCCACCATCACATAGGGTATTTCTTCTGTTTTTGGGGCTTCTTTACTACACCCCATTAATGTGACCGTACAAACAATCACCATACTCATGATGAGAGGTTTTAACAGATTCATATCTTATCGCTCTTATTCAAACTGATTTTTTAAGGCACAATATGCTTGCATCATAAATTGTTTGTTTTTTAATTAATATACTCATGGGTACATTAATTAAAGAAAAACTTATAAATCGCTATTTTTTAAATTTTTAACAGAGGGTTTTGTGCAAACAGTTAATCAAAGTGGGCGCCCCAAAGATCTAGAAAAACGTGCTCGTATCTTACAAGCCGCGAAAGCTATTTTTTTAAAATCTGGCTATCACGGTACCAGCATGAACCAGATTGCACAGGAAGCAGGTGTCACTAAGCTCACGGTTTATAATCACTTTCAAGACAAAGCCAATCTATTTATTTGCGCAATTACAGAAACCTGTGAAGAGTCTCTCTGCACTAAACAATTTGAATTAGATGCCTCAGCAGACTTTTGCCAGACACTCCACAGTGTTTGTTTACGCGCTTTGCAGATTATTTACTCACCTGAAGCGCTTAAACTCGAGCACGTTTTATTTGAACTCGCAGCAGAACAAAGTCCACTCGCCCTACAGTTTTTTGATGCATCTCATACCCGACTGCAAAATCAATTAGCTGAGTTTTTGCAAAAAGCGGCTCAATTAGGTTTTATTCAAACCGATAATCCTACTTATCAAACCGAGCTTCTTATGTCCTTATTGCTTGGCGTACGCCACCAGAAGGTTTTACTTGGGATCATTGCTGTACCAAATGCTCATGAGCTTGAGCAAATTATTCAAGATGCAATTGCTTTATTCCTGCTCAAATATCGGACTTAAACCAAAGTACCATTGCCAAAAGTTGTACTGAGTGCATGTCTTCTTTTAAGACGCCATAAGCGAATTAAATGTTATTTTTTAAGCAAAAATTCACATTTTCTTACGCTCAAAGCTTGGAATGTTTGTTAATCACGCTATATTCGATAAGGATAAGAACAGGAGAAAATAGCATGGTTCAGCAAATCGATGCGCCACTGCGCGAGGATGTCCGCTTACTTGGTAATTTATTAGGTGAAACCCTAAAGCAACATGCAGGACAAGAGCTGTTTAATCAGATCGAGCAAATTCGTGCCCTTGCTAAAGGTGCACGTGATGGCCAAGCTGAAGCCCAAAAGCAACTAGAACAATTATTTTTAAATTTACCCGACGATGAACTACTTCCCCTTACCCGAGCTTTTTCTCATTTCCTAAATTTTGCCAATATTGCCGAGCAATATCATGTTGTTCGTAGTCGCAGGCAGGCAGAATTTGATTCAGATGCCAACTCTCCGAATCCACTTGTTCACCTATTTGAAAAATTCAAAGATAAAAGTATTTCAACAGAAAAACTATTCCAACAAGTTTGTGATCTTGATATTGAGCTAGTGCTTACAGCACATCCGACCGAAGTCAGCCGTCGTACGCTCATTCAGAAATATGATGATATCAATGCTTGTCTATCCCAGCTTGATCAGCAAAAACTCACTCCACGTGAGCGTCAAAGTGCACTTGCGAACCTAAAGCAACAAATTAGTTCGGCATGGCAAACAGATGAAATTCGTCAACATCGTCCTACTCCTGTTGATGAAGCAAAATGGGGCTTTGCGACGATTGAGCAAACACTCTGGAATGCAGTACCTAAATTTATTCGTGAGTTAAATGAGTTGGTTCAAGAAAATTGCCAACAAAACTTACCCCTTAACATTGCACCAGTGCGTTTTGCATCTTGGATGGGTGGAGACCGTGATGGTAACCCAAATGTTACCCATCAAATTACACAAGAAGTTCTGTGGTTATCGCGCTGGCAAGCTGCCGATCTCTATTTAAGAGATATCGAAAACTTGCGTTGGGAACTTTCAATCCAGACCTGTTCTGAAGAAATGATTCAGGCCATTGGTAACCAACATGCAGAACCTTATCGTGAGTATTTACGTGCAACACGAGAACGCTTAAAAGCGACTCGTCACTGGTTAGCTCAACGTTTGCAAGGACTCGAAGCAGACGATACGAATGTGATTAAAAGTAAAGATGAACTCTTACAACCGTTATTATTGTGCTATCGCTCTTTAATCGACAGTAACCTGCCTGAAATTGCGAATGGTCAACTACTCGACTTTATCTACCGAGTGAACTGTTTTGGTATTGAACTACTTAAACTCGACATTCGTCAGGAATCAGGTCGTCACCGCCAAGCAATTTCAGCAATTACCGAATACTTAGGTTTAGGTAATTTTGAATCGTGGACTGAACAAGCGCGCCAAAACTTCCTGATTCAGGAATTACAAAGCAAACGCCCACTTTTACCGAAATATATTAATGAACCTGAAGGCAGTTTGATTGGACACCCAGATGTTCAAGAAGTATTTGCAACCATGCGTACTTTGGCAGACCAACCGCCTGAATCTTTAGGAGCTTATATTATTTCTATGGCTGAATATCCAAGCGATGTTTTAGCTGTATTGTTATTGCAAAAAGAAGCAGGTATTCAGCATCCTTTACGTGTAGTTCCTCTGTTTGAAACTTTAAAAGACTTAGATGGCGCTGCAACTACCATGAATACGCTGTTCAATATGCATTGGTATAAACAGCACATTCAGGGTAAACACGAAGTTATGATCGGTTACTCCGACTCTGCAAAAGATGCCGGATTTATGTCTGCCAACTGGGCACAATATCGTGCTCAAGAAGAGCTGACTGCAATTGCTCAAACACACGGCGTACGGTTGACTCTGTTCCACGGCCGTGGTGGTTCAATTAGTCGTGGTGGTGCTCCAACTCAACAGGCACTATTTTCACAGCCGCCGGGTTCGATCTCTGGTGCAATCCGAGTTACAGAACAAGGTGAAATGATCCGCTTCAAATTCGGTTTAGAAGGGATTGCTATGCAAAACCTTGAAATCTATACCGCAGCAACACTTGAAGCGACCTTATTACCACCACCAGAACCTAAAGCTGAGTGGCGTGAACTCATGAACCGTATGACAGATCATTCTGTTAAGGTTTATCGTCAAACAGTGCGTGAAAACCCACACTTCGTAAAATATTTACGTACTGTCACCCCTGAGCTTGAGTTACAAATGTTGCCACTAGGCTCACGTCCGGCAAAACGTAAAGTGAGTGGCGGCATCGAGTCTTTACGTGCGATTCCATGGGTATTTGCTTGGACACAAATCCGTTTGATGTTACCTGCATGGCTAGGTACTGGTGCAGCAATTAATGAAGTGATTGCAGATCAGCAAAAAGCAACGCTTGATGAAATGCTCCAGCAATGGCCTTATTTCCAGACACTCATCGATATGCTGGAAATGGTATTGTCAAAAGCCGATGCCAATATTGCGCTCTATTACGAATCACATCTGACTGAAGATGAAGATTTAAAAGTTCTCGGCAACCAATTACGTCAGCGATTAAAAGATGCTGTTGAAACCCTACTTGCTTTAAAAGATGAATCAAAACTTCTGAGTAATAACGAAGTTCTTGATCAGTCTATGCAAGTTCGCAAACCTTATTTACTACCTTTACACCTTTTACAGGCTGAACTGATGAAACGCCGTCGTGATTATCTCGCTGAGCGTCAAGCAGAAAACACCCCTGTTGATCATGCGCTAATGGTGAGTATTGCAGGTATTGCTGCTGGTTTACGTAACACTGGCTAAGCTGATTTTACCGATTGTTTAACAAAGCAGTGCATCTCAATGTACTGCTTTTTACTTGCAAAATTCTCTATTTTTCTTAAATTTTCTCTGATTTTCTATTTTTTAGAATATTTTTTTAAAATTCAAAAATTAGTCTTTATGAGAAAAAAATAACTAATTCCTTATATTTAGAATTCACAAAATTATACCAATCGTTAAAAAATAATTATTTTTCACTAACATACTTCTCTCCAGAGATTAAATGCATTCTCAAGAAAGAGTATCATTGCACCAATTAAAGAATAACGAGTTTATTTTATGTCCAATTGGTTTCCAAAATGGCAGCCTTACCAAGGTGATATTGACCATCGGCCAGTCTCTACCAATGAATATCTCCCTCCAGTTCAAAGTGCTATTTTAGGTATTCAACATGCGTTTGCCATGTTTGGAGCAACTGTTTTAGCACCATTACTCATGGGCTTTAATCCTAACCTTGCCATTTTAATGTCTGGTATCTGTACCATCCTGTTCTTCTTAATTACAGGTGGTCGTGTTCCTAGTTACTTAGGCTCAAGTTTTGCATTTATTGGTGTGGTTGCAGCAGCAACTGGACATATTACAGGTTCAGGTGCAAATCCAAACCTCTCTATGGCTTTAGGTGGAATCGTTGCGTGCGGTGTGTTTTATGCCCTCATCGGTTTTATTGTGATGCTCACCGGTACACGCTGGATTGAAAAACTTATGCCGCCTGTCGTGACTGGCGCCATTGTGATGATTATTGGTCTAAACCTTGCACCTGTTACGATTAAAGGTGTTGCAGGCCAACCATTTGAAATGTGGATGGCCTTAATTACCGTACTTTGTATGGGAAGTATTGCGGTCTTTACTCGTGGCTTATTGCAACGTCTACTTTTATTGGTCGGTTTAATCTTGGCTTATGTAATTTATGCCATCACCACCAATGGTCTAGGTTTAGGTAAACCAATCGATTTTAGCCAGATCTCAGCGGCTGCGTGGTTCGGAATTCCAAGCTTTTCACATCCTACTTTTGACACCAGAGCTATGCTCATTATTGCTCCGGTTGCTCTTATTTTAGTAGCAGAAAATCTAGGGCATATTAAAGCTGTAGGTGCCATGACTGGTGAAAACCTGACTCCACAATTGGGTAAAGCATTTGTCGCAGATGGTTTGGCCACAACACTCTCTGGTAGCGTTGGCGCACCAGGTATGACTACTTATGGCGAAAACATTGGAGTCATGGCAGTCACTCGTGTGTACTCAACCATTGTTTTTGTTATTGCTGGTGTCTTCGCTATTTTCTTGGGTTTATCTCCAAAATTTGGTGCAGTGATTAGTACTATCCCAAATGCTGTTTTAACAGGTGCGTCTATTGTCGTATTTGGTTTAATTACCATTGCTGGTGCAAAAATCTGGATTGAAAATAAAGTCGATTTTTCTAACAATAAAAACCTGATTGTTGCTTCTGTGACGATTATTTTAGGTGCCGGAAACTTTGAATTGATGTTTGGTAATTTCAATTTAGGCGGCATTGGTACAGCAACGTTTGCAGCCATTATTTTGAACTGGTTATTTAGTTTAAAAGATAAAACGTGAGTTCTAAAAGGCAGCATCAGCTGCCTTTTTTATTATTATTTTTCATCGCCCTTTCTTGATCACTTTTTAGTATGATGATCACTTACCCTTCAATACGTTCCCTGTCATGCGTTTTGATTTTTTTGATTTACAACTGGTTCTCCATATTGTTTCTACAGGTAGCCTAACTAAAGGTGCAGATCGTTCCGCGATTTCACTTCAAGCTGCTAGCGAACGTATAAAAAAACTCGAACAATATTTTGAAACTCCTTTATTTATTCGCCAGACAACAGGAGTCGAACTCACGACCGCAGGACATGCTTTTACTGAGCATGCTCGTCAGCTTTTGGCACAAAAAGATCAACTCGAACAAGAAATGCAGCGTTTTAGGCAAAAGACCACAGAATCATTGATCCTTTGGTGTAACTCTTCTGCTCAAAGTGAATATCTACCGCCTCTCTTACCGCAATATCTAGTACTACATCCCGAGATAAATATCGATTTACATGAAGCCGAAAGCTCAGAAATTGTAGATGCATTAACACAAGGGGTTGCAAGTCTCGGTCTCGTTTCAAGTTTTTTTGATACCAGACATTTGCAAACTAAGGAATTTGCGAGTGATCCTTTAGTTCTGATTTGCCCTACTACCCACAATTTAGCTCAATACCAAGAGCTGAATTTGGTAGATGCTTTAAGTTATGGCTTTATTGGTCTTAAGCCCCACCACTCTCTGCAACAATCAATTGAAACTCAAGCTAAATTATTAGGCTTTAACATACAGTATCGTTTACGTTTACCTAGCTTTGGCGCAATTGCTGAGGTTGTGGCGAAAGGTGTTGGAATTGCAATTATGCCCGCCCGCGCTGCACAGCGTTTGCAATCGGACTATGATTTTCATTCCATTCAACTGCTAGGCGCGTGGGCAAATCGTAAACTGCTTTTAGCCACACAAAATTTCAATCAACTTCCTCAAAGTTATCAACAGTTTTCTGATTTTTTACTGCAACATCGCCCTTAACTTAAATAGTTGGCTTAGTGCAAAACCATATAAATCCCTAATGACACCAAACCAATAAAAAATATACGACGAAATTTTTGTTCATTCAGTCGATAACGGATTTTTTTACCTAACCACATTCCAACTAATGCAGCAAATAAAGCCGCAAAAGATAAACGATAGTCTAGCGTTATTCCTGATATAGGGTTGTGGTGTAAAAACACTGCAAGGCAAATCGTAGAGACAGTAAAAGTCAGCCCCAAAGCCTGTACCAACTCATCACGTTTTAAATGCAATGACTGCAAGTAAGGCACTACTGGAATAATAATCACACCTGTTGCTACCGTCACTGCCCCACCAATATAACCAATGATGGGCGATAGCCAACGTTCATGTGGCCCTAAGTGCGGGAGCTTCTTCACACATAGACCGTAGAGTCCATATAAAGCCAGCATACAGCCTAATAAAATTTCACTACTATGCCCATGACTTTGACTCAAGGTGGGCAGAAAGCTCCATATTGAGCCCACTACAATGCCTACAAGCAAAGTCCAGAAACGGCGAATAAGAGCCCAAACATGTCCTTCAGCGAAAAGCTGCCAAACATTAGTGACCATTGAAGGAACAATGAGTAAAGAGGCTGCTTGAAAAGGACTCATTGCGATGGTGAGTAAGCCCATCGATACTGCGGGCAACCCTAGACCAATCATGCCTTTAATCATGCCAGCAAAGGCAAACACCATCATAATAATTGCTAGAAATGTCACTGTTTATCTCCGATTCCCTACATGGTTATGCTACGGAAAAAACAGGTTTTGCCCTATTCTTGTTTTTAGGAGTAGGCCTCAATTAGAAGTTGAGGCCGTTTTATATTTTTCTTCTAATACATTGCTAAAAATACTTTCAATCATCCAAACACGATACAAACTATTAAATACATAGCTTTGCCCATCAATACGCAACTCTAAAACTGGTAAATCAGGCTGATGCTTATCTCTGCAAAATGCGTCATTTTGCGCCAGAACAGCTGGCACATCCTGTTCGGTTAACTGCTCAATTCCCAACTGTTGCTGTAATTCTTGGAAATGCTTTTTGAAAGATAAATCTTTGCCTTTTGTCCAAACAGCCTGCAAAATCGTAAAAACCGTATCGATTTGCTGATTTTCAGGCACGCTATAGAAAAGCTTTGCCATTTCAAGCGTACTTTCTTCTGTAGGACGGCAAAAAGGGGTAAAAGCTACATCTGTTCGTTTAGAAACACGGGTTGCTAAACTCCAGTCAAACCAATCTCGGCCTTGATAGCTTAAAGGGTAAACTTTTAATTGAATGTCATAATAATCGGCCAGCTCTTCCTTAATATAAGCAAGTAACAGCCAACTCATTGGATCTTCTAAGGCAATATATATATCGAGTTCAGGACGAAGTGTCTGAATTTCGGTGAGTGCCTCAGCATCATTAATCAAATGTTCACGCCACTCGATATGATTAATTAAAAAGATCGGATTACCAGTCAGTAACTTTTGCTGTTTTAGACGACGGGTTAAACGTAATAAATCATCTACTGCATGATACTTACGTCCACCAAATTCAAAGTACGCCGCCGGTACAGGTTCATCCGTAAAAATACGTTCTGAAAAATGTTGAGGAAGCTGATGTTTAACTGCCATGGCATGAAGAGTACGCAGCTTTCCATATTGTTGCTGCCAAAGCATGTGAAAAATATCTTCTAGTAAATGTAAGAAATTCTGACCTTGTAATGGGGTTCTTTTTAATATGACAGTGGCTTGTTTTAAAGATTCTTGGCTTGGGATTTCTGGAAATTCATCAAAAGCAAAACGGTGTTGCTTGGCTAATATTTTGGCATCATTCAGACAATAATTTTGCCACTCTTCATGTGACATACCATTCGGAGGTTCAGAGGCCGTATGGGAAATAATAATTTTTAAAGGCTTAAGTTCATCACTTAAAATCTCATCGAGCTGAGACAATTGCTGAACAGCCAAATAGCTATACACATCATCAAGTCGTAAATAAATACTTAAACCATTTTCCGTGGGTAACACCGCTTGACGAGAGGGTTTTTGGTAAAACCAACTCGATCGGATAGGGTCAAACCAACGGCGTAGCAGTGACATGAATAGTGCCTCTAAAAAATAAAATCCTAAGCTAGACCAAAAAACTGCTTTGATCGCAGTACAAAGTGCAGCAGAAGCTTAATATACAAAATACTGACGAGCTCTGCTTACGCAGAACAAATATCATGTTATTGCACGTGTTCCTGCATCGGTGAAGATTTTATCATCATTTTATGACAAACCCATAGAATGACTTGCAACACCCTAATCTACAAGCCTATTTTTTTCATCAGGCGAAAAAATGCACCCTCAACAGATAATAATTCATCGGGTTGAGAGTGCATAATTTCTACTCAATTATTAAAATTGAATATTTTATAGAACGCGTACAGCTCCTTTCGCCGCACTTGTTGTATGCATTGCATAAACTTTTAACGCTTTTGATACTTTACGTTTACGTTCTTCTTTCGGATGCCAGCCTTTCGCTTCTTGAACGGTACGACGGTGCGCCATAGTCGCATCATCAACGTTCAAGTGAATGGTACGGTTTGGAATATCAATTTCAATGGTATCGCCATCTTCAACCAAACCAATGGCACCGCCTTCAGCAGCTTCTGGCGAAACATGTCCAATCGAAAGACCTGATGAACCACCAGAGAAACGACCATCTGTAACTAATGCACAGTCTTTTCCTAAACCTTTTGATTTAAGATAGCTGGTTGGGTAAAGCATTTCTTGCATACCCGGACCACCACGTGGACCTTCATAACGAATCACGACAACATCGCCGGCTTTAATATCATGACCCAAGATTGCATCTACAGCAGCATCTTGGCTCTCAAACACGCGCGCTGTGCCAGTAAATTTTAGGATAGATTCATCTACACCCGCAGTTTTTACAATACAACCATCAAGAGCGATGTTGCCGTATAGCACAGCTAAACCACCATCTTTAGAGAAGGCATGTTCTGCATTGCGGATAACGCCTTTTTCACGATCGCCATCTAAAGTTGCATAGTAACGATTTTGAGAGAATGCAACTTGTGTTGGTACACCACCCGGAGATGAGCGATAGAACTCATATACGTCTGCATCTTCAGTGCGAATAATATCCCACTTATCCAATGCATCTTTTAAAGTTTTCTCATGTACGGTTGGTAGTGATACATCAAGTAAATTCGCACGATCAAGTTCACCTAAAATGGCCATGATGCCACCTGCACGGTGTACATCTTCCATATGAACATCTTGTTTTGCAGGCGCTACTTTAGACAATACAGGCACTCGACGTGATAGTTCGTCAATATCGTCCATGGTAAAGTCAACTTCTGCTTCACTTGCCGCAGCCAATAAGTGTAGAACGGTATTGGTTGAACCACCCATTGCAATATCAAGCGTCATGGCATTTTTAAATGCAGCCTTTGTTGCAATTGAACGAGGTAAAATGCTTGCATCTTCTTGTTCGTAATAGCGCTTAGCCAATTCAACAATAAGCTGACCTGCTTTTAAGAATAATTTTTTACGATTAGCATGTGTCGCGACAATCGAACCATTACCCGGTAAAGATAAACCTAACGCTTCGGTTAAACAGTTCATTGAGTTTGCAGTAAACATCCCTGAACATGAACCACAGGTTGGACATGCTGAACGTTCAAATTCTTCAACTTCTTCGTCTGTATAACTTTCATCAGCTGCAACAACCATTGCATCAACAAGATCAATCGCTTTTTCATTACCGCGGAATTTGACCTTACCTGCTTCCATTGGTCCACCAGACACAAAAACCACAGGAATATTCAGGCGCATCGCAGCCATGAGCATTCCCGGAGTAATCTTGTCACAGTTAGAAATACAGACCATAGCATCAGCACAATGCGCATTCACCATGTACTCTACTGAGTCAGCAATCAAATCACGTGATGGTAAAGAATAAAGCATGCCGTCATGCCCCATTGCGATCCCGTCGTCTACTGCAATCGTATTGAACTCTTTAGCAACACCACCTGATGCCTGAATTTCTGCTGCAACAAGCTGCCCTAGATCTTTAAGATGTACATGGCCCGGAACAAATTGAGTAAATGAATTGACCACCGCAATAATCGGTTTGCCGAAATCCTCATCTTTCATTCCTGTTGCACGCCATAAGCCACGTGCGCCAGCCATATTTCTTCCGTGTGTCGATGTTTTTGAACGATAGTCAGGCATTAGTGTTTCCAACAAGTTGTGCTTGAGCGAAATTTCTCCCACTCTGGCTGAATGATACTGATATAGCGTTAGATCAGTCGGAATATTGACTCATCATCATAATTTGATCATTCTCCATTCTATAGAAGCAAATAATATTCGGAAAGCCAAGAACAGTAATAGTCAGTCAATATTTAGCAAAACTTACATGAATAATTTTTTATTTTTTCATAACCTTTTTTTATCAATAAAAGTTTTTCAATAATTTTTTGTTCACTATTTAAAAACCAAATCTCTCAATAGCCATGAGTTTAGGGCTTCAAACGTTTTTCACGTATACTATCCACAAACTCTTTTTGGATTGCATTTGTGAAAATTATTTTTGCTGGCACCCCCGAATTTGCTGCAACAGCATTGGCGGCTTTATTAAGAACTTCCCATGAAATTATCGCAGTTTATACTCAACCAGATCGTAAAGCTGGTCGCGGACAAAAATTAACGCCATCTCCTGTAAAACAGCTTGCCCTTGAACATAATATTCCTGTTTATCAACCGCTTCACTTTAAAGCTTCAACTGAAGAAGGCTTGGCAGCGCAACAAGAACTCGCTGCTTTAGGTGCTGATGTGATGGTGGTCGCTGCCTATGGTTTGATTCTTCCACAAGCTGTACTCGATACACCTAAATATGGTTGTTTAAACATTCACGGCTCATTATTACCACGATGGCGCGGTGCAGCACCAATTCAGCGCGCAATCGCAACAGGTGATGATGAAACAGGAATTACGATTATGCAGATGGCTGCCGGTTTAGATACAGGCGATATGATGTATAAAACCTACTGCCCAATCACCGCCGAAGAGACCTCTGCCAGCTTGCATGACAAATTGGCTGTTCAAGGTGCAGAAGCGATTTGTACCGTACTTGAATCAGAACAAAGCTTGCAGGATTTTATTGAAAAACGTGAAGTGCAGGATGAAAGCCTAACAGTCTATGCACACAAGCTAGTGAAATCAGAAGCTCGTATTGACTGGTCAACTGATGCTATTCAACTTGACCGAAATATTCGTGCGTTCAACCCTTGGCCAGTTGCCTTCGTTCAGTTAGATGAAAATAATGCTCTGCGTGTTTGGAGCTCAACAATTTCTAGTCAAAACAAAGTGAATGCCCAAGCTGGTGAAATTATCGCGATTGATAAGCAAGGCGTACATGTTGCTTGTGGGCATGATTCATTTATTTGTCTGACCAGTGTGCAATGGCCAGGCGGCAAAGCAATGAATGCCCAACAAATTGCCCAAACTCAAAAACTTCATGTAGGACAAATTCTGCCATGAGTCAGGTTTCATCAAATTCGTCACGATTTAACTTACGTGCTCAAGTCGTCCAGACGTTATTAAAAGTTCAGCAAGGCCAATCACTCGCCAGTATTTTAAATACACAGCTGAATCAAGTTGCAGAACGTGATCGTGCTTTGTTTCACGAGTTGGTTTTGGGTACATTGCGTCAATGGTTTGCGCTTAAATCAATTAGCCTACCTTTACTCAGCAAACCGTTAAATAATGAAACTGTTGAAACCTGTCTTTACGTCGGTCTTTATCAAGTTTTATGCACGCGTATTGCTGCACACGCTGCCATATCTGAAACAGTAGACGCCACTAAACAACTTGGGTTCCCAGCACTCAGCGGCATTGTGAATGCTATTTTGCGCCGAGCGACGCGTGAAACTGATGAATTTCAACAAGGTTTACAACAGGCGCATGGCTTACCAAGTTGGCTTTATAAGCGTGTGAAAAAAGATTGGGGTGAACAAACCGAGTCTCTATGCCAATCATTAAAGCAAGTCGCACCTTTAACCTTAAGGGTTAATCAACGCCACATTGGTCGAGAGGCTTATTTAGCAAAATTACAAAATTCAGAAATTAAAGCACGTGCATGTATTTTGTCTGAAGCAGGCATCGTCCTTGAGCAATCTGTTCAAATTACCCAGCTACCTGGTTTTGAAGAGGGATGGTTTTCTGTACAAGATGAGCATGCTCAGCTATGTGCGACATTATTGCCAGATTTAAATAATAAAACAGTGATTGATGCCTGTGCAGCACCCGGTGGAAAAACGGCTCATTTACTCGAAAAGTTTAAACCGGCTAAGCTCATTGCCATTGACCAAGATTCTAATCGTTTAGTCCGTGTGACTGAAAATTTAAACCGTTTAGCACTCGATCAAACTCATACTGAAATTTTGGCAGCTGATGCAACCCAATGGGTTCCCGCAGAGCCTGTAGATTGTATTGTGCTAGATGCGCCTTGCTCTGCAACAGGGGTCATTCGACGTCATCCTGACATACGCCTTTTACGCCAATCTAGCGATATAGGCCAAACGATTGAGCTACAAAAGCAGATCTTGCAGCACATGTGGCAACAGCTCAAAGCTGGCGGTACACTGCTCTACATCACATGTTCAGTTTTAAAAGCTGAGAATGAACAGCAAATGATAGATTTCTTCGCAGAACATAATGATGCGAAAGAAATCAAAATTGAAGCTGATTGGGGAATTGAGCAAACCCATGGTCGCCAATTACTGCCGCAAGCGCAGTCTGGTGATGGATTTTATTATTGTAAAATTCAAAAAATTGCATAAAAAAAAGCAGGCTTCGAGCCTGCTTTTTTACTTAATCAGCATCAAAGCGTGTGCTGATCTTTTACATCTTCTAGAACATCATCTAACTCTTCAGGATGTTTCGACAAATGTAGAATGGATAAAATCAATCCACCCCATAAAAACACCATCGAAATCACCATCATCACGATTGCCGAAGTATTCATTATTTTATCCTCCTAGCGATCTTTCATTTTGCTTAACACGATTGCAACGACCGCACAGAAAATCACACTGCCCCAGCCGAATACACCTTGTAAGCTCATACTATAAGTATCATAGCCATTTTTGATCAAATTAAAAACAGTCATACAGAGCGTTGTTAATAAGATTAAAGATGTAATAACCGTTAAAGTGAAATCCCACCCCTTACCAACTTGGATGGTCGAGATACGATTTATATGGTCACTAAGTTCTTTAAGAGCTGAACGTTTAAACCAAGCTACGCTAATAATTGATATTAATGCGCCACCAATAATCCCGATGTTATTAATAAAGTGATCGACAATATCAACCAGTTTAATCGCATTTACACTTGAGAATAGAATAATTGATACGAGTGCACTACCACCACCAATAATCGTTACAGCTTTTTTACGGCCCCATTTCAACTTATCTTGCATTGCTGCAATAGGCACTTCCAAAATACTGACCATCGAAGAAATACCTGCGACGAAAAGTGAAGAGAAGAATAAGAGACCAAATAAATCGGCGCCTGTACCTAAACTTGAAATAATTTTAGGGAATGCAATAAATGCCAATCCAATCCCGCCACTCACCACATCTTTAACTTCAGTACCAGCAGCATGTGCCATAAAACCTAGCGCTGCAAAAATACCAATACCCGCTAAAATCTCTGTTGATGCATTTGCAAAACCAACGATTAAGCCAGAACCAGTTAAATTAGTTTTTGGTTTCAAATATGATGCATACGTCACCATGATCCCGAAGCCAACAGATAGTGAGAAGAAGGTATGGCCATAAGCGGCTAACCAAACTTTATAATCCATCATTGCAGACCAGTTTGGCGTAAAGAATGCATTCAAACCTTGAACAGCACCCGGTAAACGCAATGACTGGACTACCAAAATCGTGAATAGAACGAATAATAACGGCATGAAAATCTTATTAGATAATTCCACACCCTTTTTCACGCCACCATAAAGAATAATTAAAGTAAGTGCCCAAATTCCAACAATCGGCCAGAATAAATGACTTACAAACTGTAAATCAAAACCAGCCGCTTTTGAGGTTTGTAGGTAAGTATTAAAGAAGAAACCTTCTGGATCACTTCCCCACATTTGACCAATAGAGAAGTAAACGTAACTACCTGCCCACGTCAGGACGCTTGCATAATACAAACCGATGATGATACAGACACAAACCTGCCACCACCCTAAAGTTTCTCCGCCTTTAAATAAAGCACGATATGCTTTTGGAGGCGAACCAGTACTACGATGCCCTACCGCATAATCTAAAAATAGTAACGGTAAACCAGCAGTAATGAGTGCCAATAGATAGGGAATAAGAAACGCACCACCACCATTTTCATAAGCAACGTATGGAAAGCGCCAAATATTACCTAAGCCTACAGCCGAACCAACGGCTGCAATAATAAAACCAGATCGTGACGTCCAGTTTTCACGAGAATCTGTCATAAAACACCTAATGTTAAAAGATTGCTTATTTTTACTGCTATTGTTGATTGTTATTCCGCATGCAAAAAAAGAACCAAAGAATACTTTTGTGTTTGATTGAGAATAAAAAGCACCTTGTGAGTATTTTTATTTCATTTCAAACAAGCAAAAATAGAAAATTCTTCCTTAAAGATTTTTGTCCATTTTTTGCCCCTATGTAGCTGAACAATACCTGTTTTTATTTCTTTTTACTGTAATTTCCATCAGAAATTTTACGAATTTTCCAAGTTTTTTTCACAATTGGTTATTTTTCAGCTTATCTTTACGTCCTAAAGCTTAGGGGCAGACATTATTGTTCAATGATATTTTATTCCAATTCATTGAAAGAGCTCTTCAATTACTCGACTTATCCAGTAATTTTTTCTTAACTCTTCAATTTTCAATTAAGATTTAAATGTCACGTTACTGTTAGATGACAAAATTTATACTAAAATTTTTATAGGCTTAGTGTCATCAAAACTAATAAATAAATATTAGTTATTTGAAATACATGGATTTTTATTCAGTCTCAAAAAATCTTATAGATATATACTCGATAGGCTTATTTTTTATCAATGCATCTGTAGCAAGATGTCTATATCATGCGCTCGAAGATTTCTTTTATTCGGATGTTAAAATGAAAATATTAAAAATGTCGTTGTTAACGCTCGGGATGGGCTTAAGTGGCTTTGCTCAAGCAGACTTTGTTGGAGTCAAAGGAGAAGTAGGCTACTGGTTTTATGATGGTAAAGCTAATATGTCTTCTCAATTCCCTGATGATCAGGATCTAGATCAAAAAGGTAGTGCTCAACTCTCATTGTCAGTAGAACACCCAATCCCATTTATTCCAAATGCAAAAATTCGTTATGTAAATTTAGATACTCAAACTAAATCAGAAACTCTAGGTCAAGCTAACTATAAAGTTGATTTAGATCATAGCGATTTTATACTCTATTACGAATTACTAGATAATATTGTGAGTGTAGATGCCGGACTTGGTGCAACTGTACTAAATGGTGATATCACTGCGTATACAGGTAAGCGCGTGGATATTGATAAAACATATCCTATTGCTTATTTATCAGGCGAAGTAAAACTTCCATTTACAGGTTTAAGTGCTAAAGGTGAAGCAACCTATACAAACTTTGACGATGCACGAATTACAGATGCGCTAGCAGAAGTAAAATATAAGTTTGCAGATAACCTACTAATTGATCTTGGTTTAACAGCAGGCTATCGCATACTCAATATCGATTTAGATGACTACGATAACAATGACCTTAAATTTGAATTTAAAGGCCCATATGTAGGCTTGGAAGCACATTTCTAAACCAGAACGAGCTCGAAATTTCCCCCATATATAAAAAAGGGCTCTATAAGAGTTCTTTTTTATTGCCGTATTTTTCTAAATTCTTTATTTTCGTCATTTAATTCAGGCATAAAAAAACACCCTCAACTGTTAAGTTGAGGGTGTTTAGAATAATGAGCTGGCGATGACTTACTCTCACATGGGAAACCCCACACTACCATCAGCGC
>NZ_JBKEZV010000020.1:0-5593 GCF_053345265.1 Acinetobacter sp. M5A5_2a
CATAAAAAAACACCCTCAACTGTTAAGTTGAGGGTGTTTAGAATAATGAGCTGGCGATGACTTACTCTCACATGGGAAACCCCACACTACCATCAGCGCTAAGAGGTTTCACTTCTGAGTTCGGGAAGGGATCAGGTGGTTCACTCTTGCTATGGTCGCCAGCACAACTGGTATGGATACTTGCATTGGTCTTATTGGTTGCCGATGCGTTTTCCAAATCTTTACAGATGGGCTGATTGAGTCTTACTTTATTTTGTTCATTTTAGCTAAGCGTATAACTAAATCAAGTTGCTTTGCATATTAATGAATCGATTGATGCTTTATATACAACTGCTTGGGTGTTGTATAGTCAAGCCTCACGAGCAATTAGTATTGGTCAGCTTCACATATCACTATGCTTCCACATCCAACCTATCAACGTCCTAGTCTCGAACGGCTCTTTAGAGGACATAAAGTCCTAGGGAAATCTTATCTTGAGGTAGGCTTCCCGCTTAGATGCTTTCAGCGGTTATCCCTTCCGAACATAGCTACCCGGCGATGCGACTGGCGTCACAACCGGTACACCAGAGGTTCGTCCACTCTGGTCCTCTCGTACTAGGAGCAGATCCTCTCAAATTTCCAGCGCCCACGGTAGATAGGGACCGAACTGTCTCACGACGTTCTAAACCCAGCTCGCGTACCTCTTTAAATGGCGAACAGCCATACCCTTGGGACCTGCTTCAGCCCCAGGATGAGATGAGCCGACATCGAGGTGCCAAACACCGCCGTCGATATGAACTCTTGGGCGGTATCAGCCTGTTATCCCCAGAGTACCTTTTATCCGTTGAGCGATGGCCCTTCCATACAGAACCACCGGATCACTAAGACCTACTTTCGTACCTGCTCGACTTGTGGGTCTCGCAGTTAAGCGCGCTTTTGCCTTTATACTCTACGCGTGATTTCCGACCACGCTGAGCGCACCTTCGTACTCCTCCGTTACTCTTTAGGAGGAGACCGCCCCAGTCAAACTACCCACCAGACATGGTCCTCGCCCCGGATTACGGGGCAGAGTTAGAACCTCAACATTACCAGGGTGGTATTTCAAGGACGGCTCCATTGGAACTAGCGTTCCAACTTCAAAGCCTCCCACCTATCCTACACAAGTAAGGTCAAAGTTCAATGTCAAGCTGCAGTAAAGGTTCACGGGGTCTTTCCGTCTAGCCGCGGGTACACTGCATCTTCACAGCGATTTCGATTTCACTGAGCCTCTGCTGGAGACAGCGCCGCCATCATTATGCCATTCGTGCAGGTCGGAACTTACCCGACAAGGAATTTCGCTACCTTAGGACCGTTATAGTTACGGCCGCCGTTTACTGGGGCTTCGATCAAGAGCTTCGCTTACGCTAACCCCATCAATTAACCTTCCAGCACCGGGCAGGCATCACACCCTATACGTCCACTTTCGTGTTTGCAGAGTGCTATGTTTTTAATAAACAGTTGCAGCGGCCTGGTTTCTGTGGCTGTCATCAGCTCAGGAAGCAAGTTCCATCACCAACAACAGCGTACCTTCTCCCGAAGTTACGGTACCATTTTGCCTAGTTCCTTCAGCAGAGTTCTCTCAAGCGCCTTGGTCTACTCGACCTGACCACCTGTGTCGGTTTAGGGTACGATTCCTGTGTAACTGAAGCTTAGAGACTTTTCCTGGAAGCATGGTATCAGCCACTTCGCTGTACAAGTACAGCTTGCTATCAGATCTCAGCATAGAGCACCCCGGATTTGCCTAAGATGCATGCCTACTTCCTTTCACCTGGACAACCAACGCCAGGCTGACTTAACCTTCTCCGTCCTCTCATCGCATTACACAGAAGTATTGGAATATTAACCAATTTCCCATCGACTACGCCTTTCGGCCTCGCCTTAGGGGTCGACTCACCCAGCCCCGATTAACGTTGGACTGGAACCCTTGGTCTTTCGGCGAACGGGTTTTTCACCCGTTTTGTCGTTACTCACGTCAGCATTCGCACTTCTGATACCTCCAGCATACTTCTCAATACACCTTCATCGGCTTACAGAACGCTCCCCTACCACTTGACTTAAAAGTCAAATCCGCAGCTTCGGCACATAGTTTTAGCCCCGTTACATCTTCCGCGCAGGCCGACTCGACTAGTGAGCTATTACGCTTTCTTTAAAGGGTGGCTGCTTCTAAGCCAACCTCCTAGCTGTCTATGCCTTCCCACATCGTTTCCCACTTAACTATGATTTTGGGGCCTTAGCTGGCGGTCTGGATTGTTTTCCTCTTGACTACGGACGTTAGCACCCGCAGTCTGTCTCCCGGATAGTACTCATAGGTATTCGGAGTTTGCATCGGTTTGGTAAGTCGGGATGACCCCCTAGCCGAAACAGTGCTCTACCCCCTATGGTATTCGTCCGAGGCGCTACCTAAATAGCTTTCGGGGAGAACCAGCTATCACCAGGCTTGATTAGCCTTTCACCCCTATCCACAAGTCATCCCCTGGCTTTTCAACGACAGTGGGTTCGGTCCTCCAGTTAGTGTTACCCAACCTTCAACCTGCTCATGGATAGATCGCCTGGTTTCGGGTCTATACCCAGCAACTAAACGCCCTATTAAGACTCGATTTCTCTACGGCTCCCCTATACGGTTAACCTCGCTACTGAATATAAGTCGCTGACCCATTATACAAAAGGTACGCAGTCACCGAACAAGTCGGCTCCCACTGCTTGTATGCATGCGGTTTCAGGATCTATTTCACTCCCCTCACAGGGGTTCTTTTCGCCTTTCCCTCACGGTACTGGTTCACTATCGGTCAGTCAGGAGTATTTAGCCTTGGAGGATGGTCCCCCCATATTCAGACAAGGTTTCACGTGCCTCGCCCTACTCGTCATCATTATGTGTGCCCTTTCGTGTACGGGAATATCACCCTCTACGTTCGCACTTCCCAGAGCGTTCCACTAAAACACACATAACTTAATGGGCTGATCCCCGTTCGCTCGCCGCTACTAAGGGAATCTCAATTGATTTCTTTTCCTAAGGGTACTGAGATGTTTCACTTCCCCTCGTTCGCCTTGCAACACTATGTATTCATGTTGCAATACCTACCTTAAAGTAGGTGGGTTCCCCCATTCAGAAATCTCCGGATCAAAGGATATTTGCCGCCTCCCCGGAGCTTATCGCAGGCTATTACGTCTTTCATCGCCTCTGACTGCCAAGGCATCCACCACATGCACTTAATTACTTGACTATACAACCCCAAACAGTCGTTATTACCTACAAGGAGTAATAAGACATGATCAATGATTCCTCATCAATCTCTTACAGTTTGAAGTACTGTGTATTTAAACACTGTACAGCTTCAATCTAATTCATATACCAAAACGCTTGATTCAGTTAATTTGCTAGTTCTCAATTAATTCCAAGATCAGAATTACTTCTTCTCTTTTCATTATTGAGTGAACAATTTATTTCAGACTCAATTTTGCCAATCTGTTAATGAATAAACATGCCTTCGTCAGGTCATGCTTAATACCGTGATACTTAAATCACAGAAGTTAATAAACCAAGATCTAAATCTTTATTTACTAATTTCTGTAATCCGAACTTCTCTTAAGTTCTGGTGGAGACTAGGAGAGTCGAACTCCTGACCTCCTGCGTGCAAAGCAGGCGCTCTACCAACTAAGCTAAGTCCCCAGCTTACATCATCAGTTATGTATCTTCTTTTCTATAACTTCAACCAGTCAAAGTCATGGTGGGTCTGACAAGACTTGAACTTGTGACCCCACGCTTATCAAGCGTGTGCTCTAACCAACTGAGCTACAGACCCTCAGATACATCTATGAAGAACAACTTGTTGTGGATTCTTACCAATCGTCAATCTTTCGTTAAGGAGGTGATCCAGCCGCAGGTTCCCCTACGGCTACCTTGTTACGACTTCACCCCAGTCATCGGCCACACCGTGGTAAGCGTCCTCCTTGCGGTTAGACTACCTACTTCTGGTGCAACAAACTCCCATGGTGTGACGGGCGGTGTGTACAAGGCCCGGGAACGTATTCACCGCGGCATTCTGATCCGCGATTACTAGCGATTCCGACTTCATGGAGTCGAGTTGCAGACTCCAATCCGGACTACGATCGGCTTTTTGAGATTAGCATCCTATCGCTAGGTAGCAACCCTTTGTACCGACCATTGTAGCACGTGTGTAGCCCTGGCCGTAAGGGCCATGATGACTTGACGTCGTCCCCGCCTTCCTCCAGTTTGTCACTGGCAGTATCCTTAAAGTTCCCGACATTACTCGCTGGCAAATAAGGAAAAGGGTTGCGCTCGTTGCGGGACTTAACCCAACATCTCACGACACGAGCTGACGACAGCCATGCAGCACCTGTATGTAAGTTCCCGAAGGCACCAATCCATCTCTGGAAAGTTCTTACTATGTCAAGGCCAGGTAAGGTTCTTCGCGTTGCATCGAATTAAACCACATGCTCCACCGCTTGTGCGGGCCCCCGTCAATTCATTTGAGTTTTAGTCTTGCGACCGTACTCCCCAGGCGGTCTACTTATCGCGTTAGCTGCGCCACTAAAGCCTCAAAGGCCCCAACGGCTAGTAGACATCGTTTACGGCATGGACTACCAGGGTATCTAATCCTGTTTGCTCCCCATGCTTTCGCACCTCAGCGTCAGTGTTAGGCCAGATGGCTGCCTTCGCCATCGGTATTCCTCCAGATCTCTACGCATTTCACCGCTACACCTGGAATTCTACCATCCTCTCCCACACTCTAGCTAACCAGTATCGAATGCAATTCCCAAGTTAAGCTCGGGGATTTCACATTTGACTTAATTAGCCGCCTACGCGCGCTTTACGCCCAGTAAATCCGATTAACGCTTGCACCCTCTGTATTACCGCGGCTGCTGGCACAGAGTTAGCCGGTGCTTATTCTGCGAGTAACGTCCACTATCTGAAGGTATTAACTTCAGTAGCCTCCTCCTCGCTTAAAGTGCTTTACAACCATAAGGCCTTCTTCACACACGCGGCATGGCTGGATCAGGCTTGCGCCCATTGTCCAATATTCCCCACTGCTGCCTCCCGTAGGAGTCTGGGCCGTGTCTCAGTCCCAGTGTGGCGGATCATCCTCTCAGACCCGCTACAGATCGTCGCCTTGGTAGGCCTTTACCCCACCAACTAGCTAATCCGACTTAGGCTCATCTATTAGCGCAAGGTCCGAAGATCCCCTGCTTTCTCCCGTAGGACGTATGCGGTATTAGCATTCCTTTCGAAATGTTGTCCCCCACTAATAGGCAGATTCCTAAGCATTACTCACCCGTCCGCCGCTAAGTGATAGTGCAAGCACCATCACTCCGCTCGACTTGCATGTGTTAAGCCTGCCGCCAGCGTTCAATCTGAGCCATGATCAAACTCTTCAGTTAAAAATCATTTTGCACCTTATTAAAGACAAGGTGCCAATTCTGGCTCATCAATTTTCTGACTTAAATTTCGCTCAAATAAACTTCGAGTAATTTAAACCAATCAATCAATGATAATATTTCGATCAATCAATCAGTAAAAATCCACACAAGTTGTTCTTCATAATCTCTTAATGATCTT
>NZ_JBKEZV010000021.1:0-2103 GCF_053345265.1 Acinetobacter sp. M5A5_2a
GTTCTGCGCATCATTCATTTTGTTTCTAAGGTCATTTGCTTCGCGACGTAAACGTAAAACTTCAACCTCACTGGCCGCGCCTTTAGCAACTAACGGTTCAGTCATTGCCAGTTCTTGTTGTACCAGTTGCAAAGCCTGTCTAAAACCTGCAAGTGTTTGTTCTAGATTAGCTCTGCGGGACGCATATAATGCCGTTTCTTCATGTACAAGTTTTGGTTCTTTCAGCACCATTTCTGGAAAAGCCAATGGTGTGCCGTTTACCTCTGCACGTAAGCGTGCTGAAGTTGCCTGAGCAGAAATAAGCAAAGATCTTGATTCACCGACATTCGATGCCAAACGGGTTGGATCTAATTGCGCAAGAATTTCGCCTTTTTGAACAATATCGCCTTCTTGTACATTCAGCTTGGTTAAAATACCGCCTTCTAACGACTGGATGACCTGTTCCTTAGACGATGGAACCACTTTACCTGTGCCGGTAGATACTTCTTCAAGTTTAAATACCCATGCCCAGATAAAGAAAATAACTAAACCAATCCCCACAATCCAGATCACTAAGCTGGCACGTGGTAATGGTGGTTCAGTATAAGAGACATTCATTGAACGGGTGAGTTCTTGTTCTTGTTGTGGCTCGCTCATGAATTACCCCCTTGCACTTGTTTTTGTTGGGCTGTTGATTGATTAAGGACCTGATCTCTTGGACCATCCATCACGATTTTGCCGTCGTTAACGACAATAATACGGTCCACCAGTTCTAAAACAGCGCGGCGGTGAGTCGCAACCACTAAGGTTCGATGGGCCAGCCATCCTTTTAAATGATCAATCAGTTGTTTCTCTGCCACATCATCAATCGCAGCTGTTGGTTCATCGAGTAATAAAATGTTGGGTTGGCGAATCAATAGACGAGCCAATAACAACGCTTGTTTTTGACCACCAGAGAAACCAACCCCACCTTCTAAAATTAGGTGGTCTAGTCCTTCTTTTTTCTCTTGGACAAAAGGTAATGCACCTGTCACCACCAAAGCTCGAAGAATCTCTTCATCTGTTGCAAGCGGTGCACCCAAAGTGAGGTTTTCACGAATCGTACCGTAGAAAAGATGTGCGTTCTGGTTGAGTAACCCCATATCACGACGTACATCAGATGGATCAATTAAAGAAAGATCCAGACCATCTAAATGCACTGAACCTTGAATAGGAAATTGCATGCCAGATAGGAGCTGAAGCAATGTCGATTTACCTGCTCCATTACGCCCCAGAATTGCAATTTTTTCACCCGCACGAATTTTTAAGTGCCGAATTGCAAGGCTCGGACGTGGTTCATCTTCACTGTATTGGAACAAGACATTTTTTAATTCGTAGTCGCCATTTAAAGCAGCTTTGTGTACCAGATGCGAACGCTCTGGCTGATCGATTGGGCGTTGCATGAGTTCATCCAGACTTTGTTTTGCAACTTTCGCCTGCTGTAAACGTCCTAAAACACCCGTAATTTGTGCAATCGGTGCCAACATGCGTGAAGATAAAATTGAACAGGCCACTAACGCACCCGTAGTCATTTCACCATCCATTACCGCAAAACATCCCACCAAAACCACAAATGCGTAGGTCAAACCTTGAATCTTTTGAGTCCATGCCATTAAGGTCCCGACAATTTTACGTTGTTTCATACCGATATCGGCTGAAACTTCATTCATGTGGTTCCACTGGTTCTGGAAACGTGATTCAGCACGCAACAACTTAATATCTTCAATACCCTGCACTGCTTCTACCAGAATGGCATTACGAATTGACGATTCTCTCATACCCTCTTGTGCGAGTTGCGCTAGCTTCTTCTGTACCAGAATACCCGGCAAAATCATAAGCGGTACAACCAGCAACATCACCCAAAACAGTTTCCCGCCAATAATGGCAAAGATGGTCAGGAACAGGAAAAAGAATGGAAAATCGGCAATTGCACTAATGGTGGTAGAGGTTACCAGTTCACGAACACCTTCGAGCTCACGAATCTGGGAAATAAAACTACCGGTAGACTTTGAACGATCTTTATTCTTGATTCTTAAGGCATGACCAAATACGCGGTCAGAAACCCGTAAGTCGGCACGTTTACCG
>NZ_JBKEZV010000022.1:0-2080 GCF_053345265.1 Acinetobacter sp. M5A5_2a
CATTTAAATAAAAACAACCTGAACCATGATAGCCTGCCCCACCATCAATCGAATAATAATATTGAGTATTTAACTTTAGCTGCTTGGGTTTCACAATCTCTTTAAATCCATTTGGTTTAACTCCATAAGTCCATTTATAGGTATAATCATTTTTAAAATTAAACCATTTTATTCCGCTATTTATCTTAATCTCCCATACTGTTTCTTTCAATGTACCGACAGGAACAGCACTATTATCCATTACATAAAATCGAAAACCACTATCAAGCTTTTTTGCATCACTTTTAGATAGCTGAAATATAATTCCGCTATTAGCATTACCCGAAACAAGTAAATCAACTGTACCAGAGCATGCCACTAACACTAGTATAGATAGTAAGCTATACAAATTCCTCATTACCAGCTACCTCCAGCACCACGGTTTTTTATAATGTTACCCCTTAATCTTAAAATTTACATTCAGTAATACTTACTATCTCATTCAAATATCTATTTATATTTATTAAATTTTCTTGACTAGAGTTTACTTCAAAATTTACAATCTTTAATTATATCCTTTAATACTCATAATTAGTTTCCAAATTATTTATAGAGCCAATAATATAAAAATTTTAATTTCCATCTTTAATATAAATCTTACTTGTTATAGGCAAAACGCCCAATTTACTCTGAATTACAGAATTCCAAGTATCTTTATCTTTCAACTCATCTAAAATATAAAAAACAACTATTTTACTTCCTTTAGAATAAAGATTACCGCACTCTCTCTTCAAAATTTCATTTGTAAATACTACTCCTTCATATATATTTTCTTCAGTATTATCTAAAACAATAGTTATCATTGTATTATCATCAACAAAAACATTTCCCTTACTAAGCTCAACTATTACCCCACTTACAATATATGTTTCAATATTACCTTTTTCAACATTATCCCACCACTCACTTGTTCCATATACTCCACTTAAACCACTATTAGTCGTACTATCCAGGGTCAAAGCATGTGTAGATTTTATCTCATCCTCCCCATTCTTCTCTAACCAAGTTTTTAAATCATAAACTAACTTATATCCTTGATTAATCAGAATAGAATCTTCTATCATATTATTTCAACCTTATCTCTGGCATTCTTAGTACAGGTCTAGCTCCAATAATCCTTCCACTATTAATAAATCTCATAGCACCTCCATTTTGACTACCTAACCCTATATTAGTTGCAACAGTTTTATTAAAAATATATGAATTACATTTTCCTTTCAGGTCAAATATAGCATTAGATTTCTTCCAATCTTGCACAGAGGATACTGATGGTAACCTTGGGAAATATTTAGCTGAGCTCTGATCTGTTACTCCTATACTGTATAAACCAATAATTGTGCCCAATCTAAATTTCATTTCCATGGTTACTCCTGTATACATACTTGCATAAGCTAACGATGGAGTTATAAAAGTTTCATTAGAAGCTTTTAAAGTACTAGTTATTTGTAAAAATTGTGCATCTGGTAAAGGCATTGTACGGTAAGCAATTTTATAATCCTGATTTCTTTGATCTTGTTGAGATAAGATATTTGGAACATGGCGTACTGACTGGTCGATTAAATGTTTCATTCATAAAATAACCAACCGTTGATACTCCGGCAGTATTTAAGAAAAGATTAAGTGTATAACCCTCTATTTTCTAATAATGATCCTTCCGCCGCCAAACACATTAGACATAATCCTGATGCTATCCACATTCTTCACTGAATTGCTACCCGCGTATGTATACGGATTTAGGCCACCCTCTAACCCAATCGGGCCCGGTTCCATATAACGACCAAGTTCTGTGTTATAGAAACGGTTATGGTTATAGAACTGGTTAGTTCCCACATCATAACCGTCACATTATATTAACCCATAAGGCACAAGCATAGCGCAGTGATACCTATAGATGATAAACTATAAGACCAGAGTTCTGAACAATACCCGATTTAACAGCTCTTACTATCTATAACCATTTTGTTCTCATTTAAATAAAAACAACCTGAACCATGATAGCCTGCCCCACCATCAATCGAATAATAATATTGAGTATTTAACT
>NZ_JBKEZV010000023.1:0-1119 GCF_053345265.1 Acinetobacter sp. M5A5_2a
CGGAAGTGATTTACTCAAGAATGATACAAAGTTAAATAGTTTAAATGGTGACCTAACAATTCAAACCAATTCTAACTTAACCATTGACCCAAAAGTTTATAGTTTAAAAGCAGTGGGAGATATTGAGCTTGTTTCTAAAACTGGTACTTTGACTTTAAAAGGTTATGGTGGAACTGCGGGGAATGGATCAGAACAAGTTGTTAAGTTGGATACAGCAAATGGTGGTATCAATTTAGAGGGTACTAAAGTTGATATTCAAGGTTCACAGTTAACAGCACAAAAAGATATTAAGATCGTTTCAAGTAAAGATGATGTGCTGATTGATGGAATAAAAAATACATTAAAGAATGGTTCTGCTGATGCAACGAATATAATTAGTATCGAAAACAATATTAAGGAAATTGATAAAAGTATAAATATTCTATCTAACAGTAAAGAATTTCAGGAAAGAAAAACACTACTTGATAACATAAAAAAAACAAAAAATAGTCTTGAAGCAGCTATGTCATATTTGTTTGATGGTTCAAATGGAGAATATAGTGCTGGTGCTTTATCGAATGTAGATGTAAGTAATATCTTTTTCTATGAAAATGCTTATATACAATCATTTTCATCAGAGGGAGCGAGTGATACTTATGCTATGGTGATTAATAATGATATAGTAGGTTTCTTGCCTTCAGTAGGTTCTATAGGGACTTTACTAAGTTCTTATAAAGCAGAAATAAAAAAATATAAAAATTTAAATGAAAGCGAAAAAGTTAAAGATTTGGAGAAATTAATCTCTAAACTTGAGTCTGATAAGCAATCAGAAATAAAATCAAAAGAATTATTAACTAAAGGAGTAAATGGCTCAGAACATACTGAAGCTAAATTAAATTCAAAATCAGGAAACATTAATATTACTTCTGCTAAAGGTTTATCTATTAGTGGAGGAAATATTTCTGCTCAACTAGGTCAGGTTAGTTTGGAAGCAAGTGGTGTTTTAGCCGAACAGTATAAATCTTCAATTAGTAGTGGGGTTAATCAGCCACCAAAATCATTAAATGCAAGTATTATTATTGATGGTCATACAGATTTTTATGAGAAAGGTACTGAAAGTGAAGGAAATTATAGTTTCCG
>NZ_JBKEZV010000024.1:0-1047 GCF_053345265.1 Acinetobacter sp. M5A5_2a
AAGGTCAGTATAAGTGTTATCCGCCACACTGATGCTCGGTGCTGTTGCACTGCCATCTTGGGTGAAGGTCGCTGTCCAGGTCAAACCGCCATCTGCTGTACTCAAGCCAGCTAAAGTACCGCCTGCCAAGGTTACATCTGTTGCATCAAAGCCAGTTACTGCTTCACTGAAGGTGAAGGTTACTGTGGTGCTTTCACCAAGACCAAGATTCAGGTCAGTTGCACTGATCGCAAGCGTCGGTGGAACAATATCTACAACGAAACCATCAGTACCATCAAGTACATCACCTGTACCCAAGTTACCTGCAATATCTGTGTAAGTATTATCAGCCACAGTAATGCTTGGTGCTGTGCCTGTGCCATCTGGCGTAAACACTGCTGTCCAAGTGATGTTGTCCGTTGTCGTCAAGCCAGTCAATGTACCACCGACTAAAGTGATATCACTGGCATCAAAGCCTGTAACCGCTTCACTGAATGTGAAGGTGATGTTCGCTGTTTCACCTGCCGCAAGTTCAAGGTCATCTGTCGTAATCGCAAGCGTCGGTGGAACAATATCTACAACGAAACCATCAGTACCATCAAGTACATCACCTGTACCTAGGTTACCTGCAATATCTGTGTAAGTATTATCAGCCACAGTAATGCTTGGTGCTGTGCCTGTGCCATCTGGCGTAAACACTGCTGTCCAAGTGATGTTGTCCGTTGTCGTCAACGCACCTAATGTACCACCAACTAAAGTGATATCACTGGCATCAAAGCCTGTAACCGCTTCACTGAATGTGAAGGTGATGTTCGCTGTTTCGCCTGCTGTAAGTTCAAGGTCATCTGTCGTAATCGCAAGCGTTGGCGGAACAATATCAACGATGAAGCCGTCTGTACCATCAAGTACATCGCCTGTACCTGGGTTGCCCAAGGTATCAGTGTAGCTACCATCAGCCACTGCAATGCTTGGTGCTGTGCCTGTGCCATCTGGCGTAAACACTGCTGTCCAAGTGATGTTGTCCGTCGTGGTCAAGCCAGTCAATGTACCGCCAACCACGGTGATGTC
>NZ_JBKEZV010000025.1:0-1023 GCF_053345265.1 Acinetobacter sp. M5A5_2a
TAATCAGCCACCAAAATCATTAAATGCAAGTATTATTATTGATGGTCATACAGATTTTTATGAGAAAGGTACTGAAAGTGAAGGAAATTATAGTTTCCGAACATTAGTCAGCCCTACCATTATTAATGGTGATAAAGGGGTTAACATAAGAACAGTAGGAAAAACTAAAGATGATAATTTAGTTTTACAAGCTACTGGTATTACTTCAAAAAATGGTGACGTAAAAATAGAATCAAATAAAAGTATTTTATTTGATGCAGCTATTGAGCAAAGCTATGATCTGACTACGACTACTGAAAAGAAAAAATCATGGGGTGGTTTAAAGAAAAAGTATATTACGACTGTTTCTGAAAATAATGACACAAATGCAGCTTCAGTTGATATTTCTGCAAAGAATATTTCTATTGAAACGAAAAAACTAGATCCGTCAGTAGCTGCTCAAACTCCAGATAATAATATTGATATTTATTCTGGGCGTTTTAATGCTGAGGGTGGAACAATTTCGATTAAATCTGGGGGAAATCTTAACTTTTACACTGTGGAAGAATCTTCTAGCAGTACAGTGGATGTTACAAAGAAAACCTCATATTCTAAACTTATCTCACTATTAGGTTCATCGAAAACTACTACTAATACAACACGAACTCAGATTAGTGAATTACCTGCAAATTTAAAAGCAGATTATATTAATACACAAGCGGTTGATAAGACGAAACTTGAGGGAACAGAGTTTGAGTATTTAAAAGGTGCAACTATTGAAACTGGAGGAACACTTGAGTTAATAGCCGCTAAGACATCTATTACAGAGCTCTTTAAAAAAGAAAAAAGCTCATTAGCTTGGCAGGCTATGCAGGATAAAGGCTCAATTACTGAAACTGCTCAATTACCGAGTTTTAATGGACCAGTTTTACCTACCTTTAAAGCTGCAGGTGGTTTGAGTGTACAAGTTCCAATAAGTGAAAAAGACGTTAATAAGGTGGAGCTACGTGATGCGATTCTTGATTTATCTAAAAAACCAGGAAA
>NZ_JBKEZV010000026.1:0-529 GCF_053345265.1 Acinetobacter sp. M5A5_2a
TGCAGGTGGTTTGAGTGTACAAGTTCCAATAAGTGAAAAAGACGTTAATAAGGTGGAGCTACGTGATGCGATTCTTGATTTATCTAAAAAACCAGGAAACGAATATTTAAAAGAATTAGTAAATCGAAAAGATGTAGATTGGCAAACAGTATTATTAACTCAAAAAGACTGGGACTACAAGCAGCAAGGACTCACAGCAGCTGGCGCTGCGATTATTGTGATTATTATAACAATTGTGACTATGGGCACAGGAACGGCAGCAGCTGCAGGTGCTGCTGGAGGAACAGCAGCAAGTGGAACTACTGTTGGTTTGGGCGCAAGTATGATTGGCTCTGCTGGTATAACGACAACTGCAGCGGGAGCAATTGTTCCATCTACCCTTGGTGCTATGGCAAATGCTGCTATTACAAGTTTAGCAACTCAAGCAGGCGTTAGTTTAATTAATAATGGTGGAGATATTGGTAAGACGCTTAAAGATTTAGGAAGTAAAGATTCAATTAAGAATTTAGCAACATCTGTTGTTACTGCT
>NZ_JBKEZV010000027.1:0-500 GCF_053345265.1 Acinetobacter sp. M5A5_2a
GAACCGTTAGTTGCTAAAGGCGCGGCCAGTGAGGTTGAAGTTTTACGTTTACGTCGCGAAGCAAATGACCTTAGAAACAAAATGAATGATGCGCAGAACCAGTATTATGTTAAGGCTCGTGAAGAGTTATCGAAAGCCAATACTGATATTGAAACGCAGCAACAAGTCGTACTTGGTCGTAGTGACAGCTTGGATCGTGCAGTGTTTAAAGCACCTGTACGCGGTGTTGTGAAAGAAATTGCAGTTACCACCCATGGTGGTGTTATTCCGCAAAACGGCAAGTTGATGACCATTGTACCGATTGATGAACAGCTGCTTATTGAAGCGCGTATTTTACCGCGTGACATTGCATTTATTCGACCGGGACAAGAAGCACTGGTTAAGATTACTGCCTATGACTACTCAATTTATGGGGGGTTAAAAGGTAAGGTTACGGTTATTTCCCCAGACACAATTCGTGATGAAGTTAAACAAGATCAATTCTATTATCGTGTTTATAT
>NZ_JBKEZV010000028.1:0-372 GCF_053345265.1 Acinetobacter sp. M5A5_2a
GATGATGTGTTAACCAATGACAGCACACCTGCACTCACCGGTACAGTCAATGATCCGACTGCGACAGTGGTGGTGAATGTAGATGGCACTGACTATCCAGCAGTAAACAATGGTGATGGTACCTGGAGTCTTGCAGACAATACCTTGCCTGTACTGACCGATGGTCCGCACACCATTACTGTGACTGCAACAGATGCGGCAGGTAATGTGGGTACAGACACAGCTGTGGTGACGATTGATACGGTTGCACCAAATGCACCGGTACTTGATCCAATCAATGCCACTGACCCAGTGAGCGGTACAGCAGAACCTGGTTCAACAGTAACAGTCAGCTTCCCGGACGGTACAACAGCAACTGTAGTTGCAGGTACA